>NZ_JAPDPH010000126.1 GCF_026013475.1 Micromonospora yasonensis
CCCGGGGAGCGGCCTTGTCGGTCATCTGGGTCAGGTCGGCGCCCTGCACCCGGTTCTTGGCGTACTCCAGCGCGTTCAGGTAGCCGGTGGAGAGGGTGGCGATCGCCTTGGTGCCGACCATCATCCGGGCGTACTCGATGATCATGAACATCTGCCGGATGCCGTCGTGCTTGTCGCCGAGCAGCCAGCCCTTGGCCGGTACGCCGTGCTCGCCGAAGGTCATCTCGCAGGTGTTGGAGACCTTCAGGCCCATCTTGTGCTCGACGTTGGTGGCGAAGACACCGTTGCGCTCGCCCAGCTCGCCGGTCTCCTCGTCGAAGTGGTACTTCGGCACCACGAAGAGGGAGAGGCCCTTGGTGCCCGGGCCGCCGACGCCCTCCACGCCGACTGGGCGGGCCAGCACGTAGTGGACGATGTTGTCGGAGAGGTCGTGCTCACCCGAGGTGATGAAGCGCTTGACGCCCTCGATGTGCCAGGAGCCGTCCGGCTGCGGGACGGCCCGGGTACGGCCGGCGCCGACGTCCGAGCCGGCGTCCGGCTCGGTGAGCACCATGGTCGAGCCCCACTGCTTCTCGATGAAGAGCTTGGCCCACTTCTGCTGCCGCTCGGTGCCCTCGACGTGCAGTACGTGCGCGAAGGACGGGCCGGAGGCGTACATCCAGATGGGAGCGTTCGCGCCGAGCACCAACTCGGCGAGCGACCACCAGAGGGTGCGTGGGGCGTTGGTGCCACCCAGGGCCTCGGGCAGGTCGAGCCGCCAGAACTCCGACTCCATGAAGGCGTGGAACGACTTCTTGAACGACTCGGGCAGCGGCGCGGTGTGCGTCGCCGGGTCGAAGACCGGCGGGTTGCGGTCACTGTCCGAGTAGCTGGCGGCCAGGTCCTCGCGGGCCAGGCGGTCGACCTCGGAGAGGAAGCTGCGGGCGGTGTCGACGTCCAGGTCCGTGTACGGCTCCTGGCCGAACGTCCGGTCCGCCCCGAAGACCTCGAACAGGTTGAACTCGAGGTCCCGAACGTTGCTCTTGTAGTGGGTCATGCTCGCTGGCCCCGCTTCCCGGACAGGTGTTACCGATCAGTAACCCCGACTGTATTACTCGCCGGTAGGTAACGACAAGCCGATCACGGAAGTGACAGCGATTACACACCTCCGGTTCAGCTTCCAACCACCCGGGGAAGCGGTCACCTCAGTCGGCGACGCCGACCGTCTGCCGCACCGAATCGGGCCGGTCGAGCAGGGCGAGCATGAGGTGGGCGACGTCGGCCCGGGACACCCGGAGCCCACCCCGGATGTTGCGCCCGTACGCGGTGCGGTACGCAGCGGTCAGCGGGCCGTCGGTCAGCCGGGGCGGCCGGACCACGGTCCAGTCCAGGGCACCCTCCCGCAATTCCTCCTCCATCAGCGCGAGGTCGACGTAGTGCCGCCGCAACACCCGCCGGATCGCCGGCCCGAGCACGAAGCGCATCAGCGGACCGTCGCCCGGGTCGTACCGGGGTGGGTTGGGCCGGCCGGGGGACGGCACCACACCTACCGGCGCGGCGCTGACCACCACGAGCCGCCGTACGCCCGATCCGGTCATCGCCTCGGTGATCGTCCGGGTGCCGCGGGACGCCACCCCGGCGTCGGCCCGGGAGCGGGGGCCGAGGCCGGAGAGCACCGCGTCGGCGCCGTCGAGCGCAGCTCGCAGCGCCGTCCGGTCCGCCGCCGCCAGGTCCGCGGTGACCACCCGGGCGGCGGTGCCGGGCAGCCGGGCCGGATCGCGGACCACTGCCGTGACGTCGTGATCGGCAGCCAGCGCCTGGTCGACGAGGTGCCGACCGATCCCACCGCTGGCCCCGAAGATCGTGAGCTTCATCCGCCACTCCTCCGTCGATCGCCGCCACTGGCGGCCGAATCCCGTAAGATATGGAAACCGTAACAGTTGATACGAGGTTCAAACAATATGAGTTCCGTAGGTTCTGCGGACGCCCGCCGACGTCGCCGGTCGGCCACCCGGATCAAGGAGGCCATGCGCGAGCTGAACAACCAGCTCGCGCTGCTCAACCACCACGTCGGCGTACGCCTCTCGCTACGCGACGTGGACCTGGACTGTCTCGACCTGATCGCCCGGCACGGACCGCTCAGTCCCGGCGCGCTGGCCCGCCGGGCCGGCCTGCATCCGGCCACCATGACCGGCATCCTGGACCGGCTCCAGCGGGGCGGCTGGATCGTGCGCGAGCGGGACCCGGACGCCACCGACCGCCGCTCGGTGACGGTCCGCGCCCTGCGCGAGCGCAACGGCGAACTCTTCCAGCTCTACGCCGGGATGAACGCCACGATGGACCAGATCTGCGCCGGGTACGACGAGGCCCAACTGGAGGTGATCGCCGACTTCCTGCGCCGGGCCGGGGAGGCCGGGCGGCGGGCCACCGAGGAACTGGCCGAGGGCTGACCGGGCCGGGAGGCGTCAGCTCTCGGCCGCGCCGACCTCCCAGCTCGGCACGGCGGCGGTCACGCCGCTGCTCGGGCCGGTGTATTCCATCAGCACCAGCGCGATGTCGTCGTCCAGCCGGCCGTGCACCCACTCCACCAGCGCGGTCTCCAGCGAGGCCAGACCGTCGGCGACCGTGCCGTGGCCGAGCAGCCGCCAGGCCCGGTCGGCGGTCGGGAAGAACTCGCCGTCCCGGCGGGCCTCGCCGAGCCCGTCGGTGAAGAGCAGCAGCCGGTCGCCCGGCTCGAGTCGCTCCACCCGGGGCCGGACCACCGGCATGAAGCCCAGCGGGGGTGCGGGCGCCGCGGGCTCGAGTGGGATCACCGCGCCCCGGCGCAGCAGCAGCGGCGGCGGGTGTCCACAGTTGACGATGGTGAGGGTGCCGCCGCGCTCCTCGACCAGCGCGGCGGTGACGAAGTCCTCGTCGCCCACGTTGCGGGCCACCGCCCGGTCCAGGTCGGTCACCACGGCCCGCAGGTCGGCCCGCTCGTACGCGACGTGCCGGTAGGAGCCGAGCACGATGCTGGCCAGCCGGACGGCGTCCAGGCCCTTGCCCCGGACGTCGCCGATGATCATGCGGACGCCGTACGGGGTGTCCATCACCTCGTACAGGTCGCCGCCGATCTCCGCAGTGGCGGTGGAGGAGATGTAGCGGGCGGCCACCGCGAGCGTGCCGACCTGCGGGCCGAGCGGCCGGAGCACCGCCTGCTGGGCGACCGAGGCGAGCCGGGACAACTCGGCGATCCGCTCGGACTGGCGCTGGCTCACCGCCGCGACGGCGGTGGCGATCGCGGCGGCGAGCGCGATTCCCGCGACGCTGGCCGCGGTGACCACGGAGGTGGTTTCCTCGGCGATCGCGAAGGCCGCGCCGATCCCGGTGGCGAGCACCCCCAGCCCGAGCACCACCCGCCACGACGCCAACGCGGCGGCCAGGAGCGGGGCGGACGCCATCAGCGCGAGGTAGTGCACCGGACGGCCGTCCGCCAACTCCACCGCGGAGACGAGTGCGAGCAGCCCGAGGGCCGCGCCGATGCCGGCGCGGGATCCGGGGCTCAGCGGGCCGCGGCCCGACTGGAGAGGTTGCGTGCGTACATCGGACAGCATGCCTGATGGACGTGACCGGGAGAATGAGCCTGGCGGGTGGTCCATGGAACTTCCGTCCGACCCCGCCGGCCCGTTCGACGCGGGTCAGCCGTCAGCCGAGGACCTCGTACCTGACGTCGATCTCGCCGAGGTCGGTCGACGCGATGGCCGCGAAGGCCGCCCGGGACAGGTCCAGGCACCGGCCATCGACGTACGGGCCGCGGTCGTTGATCCGCACGGTCACCGACTTGCCGTTGGCCGGGTTGGTCACCCGGACCCTGGTGTTGAAAGGCAGCGTCTTGTGCGCGGCGGTCAGCGCATCCGGGTTGAAGGTCTCCCCGTTCGCGGTCATCTGACCCTCGTCGTAGAAGGACGCGCCGCAGGAACCGCTGTTCACGACCTTCGGGGAGGAGGTGGTCTTCGTCGCGGTGGGCTTGGGGCTGGCGGTCCGGGTCTTGCTCCGCGAGGCCGCCTGGGTACGGGTCGCGGTCGGGCTGGGGGTGGCCTTCGGCGACGGGCTGAGGCTCGGCGAGGCGCTCGGCGAGGCGGAGGGGGAACTGGGGGCCAGGGTGCTGGGCAGCACCTCGGCGACGGTCGGCTCGGCGGCGGGCTCGGCGGCGGGCTCGGCCGAGGTCAACTGGACCGCGCCGACGGTGCCGCCGACGGCGAGCACCACGCCGACGGCCGCGGTGGCGGCGATGCCGGCGGGCGAGAACTTGCGGGTACGGAGATGCCTACCAGCCACCACCCGGTCCTTTCGTCAGCGGAACAAACCGGCTGGGACCGTAACGAGAGAAGTACTTCCGAAGTCAACGTGATCATCGTGCTATGCCCGTATTTACCCCGGTACGTGTAGCCGATCAGGCCATCTGCCCTCCACCGAACGGAGGAAGGATCGCTGGCCGGGGCCGGTGCCGCAGCACCTGGCGTCGGTACCCGAGGATGGGAGCCGTGCTGAGCCAACGTCTGGTCGAGCTGTTCCGCTGGGTCGACCCCGGCCCGGACAGCAGTCATCTGGTCAGCGACACCGCCGGCTGGTGGCGCGATCCGGAGGTGCTGGCCGACCTCGGGCCCGCCCTGGCCGGCCTGTTCCCGGCCACCCGGCCCACCGTCGTGGTCGCCCCCGAGGTGTCCGGGCTGCTGCTCGGCCCGCTGGTCGCGGTGGCCGCCGGCGCCGGCTTCCTGCCCGCGTACAAGGACGGGGGTGAGCGGCGGCGGGTCGGGGCGCTGCGCTGGGCGGAGACGCCACCCGACCACCGGGGCCGACGCCAGCGGCTCGGCCTGGACACCGTCCGGCTCGGCCCCGCCGACCGGGTGCTGCTCGTCGACGACTGGGTGGACAGCGGCGCCCAGCTCGACGCGCTGCACCGGCTGGTGTCGGGCGCCGGGGCCGAAGTGGTCGGGGCGGCCGCCGTCGTGACCACCTGCCCGCCGGCGGCCGCCGAACGGCTCCGGCTGCGCGCGCTGCTCACCGGGGACCGGCTGTGAGCGCTTGACCTCAACCGCGGTTGAGCATCGACGATCACCGCATGGGCGACGGAATCCTCGACGAAGCGTACGAACGACTGCACCGCACCGGCCCCGAATTCGAGGGCTGGCTCTCCAACCACGGACCGATGGCGGTCGAGGCGCTGGTCCGGCACGGCCACGGCGCCCGGGTGCACCGCTGGCTCGACGACTACCTCGGCCGGCTGGACGACCTGCCGCGCGGGCTGCGTCCGATCGACGACTGGCGGGCCGCGCTCGGCGACCCGAAGCGGGCCGGCGACTGGCTCGTCCACTTCGACCACGAGCTGCGCGAACACCCCTGGCCGGAGGTGCTCGGCACCTGGTGGCCGCGGCTGCTGCCGGGCATCGCGGCCGGGGCCACCCACGGCGTCATCCGGGTCGGCCACGCCGTACGGGTGCTGCGTACCGACGGGGCGAACCCGGCGCGGCTCGCCGAGTTGGGGCAGGCGCTCGGCTACTGGGCGGCCCGCTGGCAACCGGTGCCCGGGGCCGGCCCACTCACCGGACGATCCGGCGTGGCCGCCGCGCTGGCCGGGGTGCCCCGCCTCCCCGAGCAGACCGGCGGGATCCGCGAACGGTTGGGCCGGCTGCCCGACCTACCGGACTGGGCCGTCGCGGCGACCGCGCTGCACCCGCCGGCCGACCCGGCGGGGGCCGCGCGGACCCTCACCGAGCTGGTGCACCGCACCGGCCTGGAATACCTACGGTTCGGACACGGCAATCCGGTGATGCTGGTGCACGCGGTGACCGCGCCGACCGCGGTGCTGCGTACCCTGCCGGCCCTGGACCCGGCGCTGTGGGCGCCGAGCGTCGCCGCGGCCTGGTCGGCCACGGCCGCCGTGACCTCGGTGTACGCCCCACCCACACCGGCCGCCGGGGCCACGGTGACGCTCCGGCCGCCCGACGAGGTATTCGCGCGGGCGGCCCGGCACGGTGACGCCCACGTGGTGAAGCTCGCCGACGCGGTGCTGGAGGCGCACGCGGCGACCGGCGACGCGCGGGTGCTGGCGGCGGCCGACTACGCCGGCCGGCTCATCTGACGAACTCCTCCACGGCGGTGCAGACCCGGCCCAGCGCCTCGGCGGAGCGGGCCAGCGGGCCGGGCACCAGCATCGAGTGGTCGGCGTCCGGCACCTCCAGCACGTGCCGGCTGAGCCGGCGCGCCACCTCGCCGTCCCAGGACGGGTCGGCGGTGCCGCCGACCAGCAGGCACGGTGCGGTCGCCCGGCCGAGTGGGGCCAGCACGTCCGGGTTGTTCAGCAGCGGGGTCAGCCAGACCGCCGGCACTCCCCGGTCGGCGGCGAGCGGGGTGGCGAAGCTGCCCAGCGACTTGCCCACCAGCAGGTCGACGCCGCCGTCGAGGAGCGGCGCCACCTGCTCGGCCACCCAGACGGGAGCCTGATCGATGCGCAGGTCCCGGGGCGGCTGCCAGAAGACCTCGTGGACGTCGAAGTCGAGGCGGCGCAGCGCCTCCCCGACGTACGCGAAGAGTGGGGCGCGGGTGTCGTAGCCCCGGCCCGGGATGAGCACCGCCCGGCGGTCCGCCATGGTCGCCTCCTCATTGGCCGGTGCTCAGGCTAGCCGGAAAACCCCGCGACCGGCGGGCGCGCCGCGACTAGCCTCGGCAGGATGTGGCCTCGGATCGGTGGACTCCGCACGCTCGCCCTCGGCGCCCCCGGCGAGATGCGCGCCAACCTCAACACCCTCGTGCTGGCCGGCGTGAAGACCGCCACCGCCGGCCTGTTGACCGACGAGTACGCCGAGGAGAACGAGGAGCTGGAGCACGTCGGTGAGCGGCTGGTCCTGGTCGACGACCGGGACGCGCTGGTCGGCGTCGTCGAGGTGACCGAGGTGGAGGTGGTCCGCTTCGCGGACGTCACCTGGGACTTCGCCCGCTCGGAAGGGGAGGGCGACCGGTCGATCGAGGAGTGGCGGGAGGGGCACCGCCGCTACTGGGCGCAGGTGGGCTTCCCGGTCGACGACGACAGCCAGGTGGTCTGCATCCGGTTCCGGCTGGTCTCCGCCGGGGACGGCGGAATCAGCACCGGCGACCTGGGCACCTGACCGACCGGCCGGTCACAGCCGGCGCAACTCCGGGAGCAAATCGGCCGCCGCCACCAGCACCGCCTCGTCGCCCGCGTACCAGCTGCTGGCCCGGGGCCAGTGCGTCACCACGTCGGTGAAGCCCAGCCGCGCCGCGCGCGCGACCTGCTCGGCGAAGAAGTCCGCGCCGCTGAGCGAGAAGGCCGGCGCCGCGTCGAGCGACAGGTAGCGGTCCAGGGTGGCCGGATCTCGGCCCGCCTTCTCCAGCGACTCGTCCATCCGGCCGGCGAGGTCCGCGACCGTGGCCCACCAGCTCTCCAGGTCGTCCCCACCAAGCCCGGTGGTCACCCAGCCCTGGCCGTACCGGGCGACCAGCCGCATCGAGCGGGTGCCGTTCGCGGCGACCACGAACGGCACCCGGGGCCGCTGCAGGCAGCCGGGGTTGTTCCGGGCATCGACGGCGGCGAACCACTCGCCGCGCCAGGTGGTGCCGTCCTCCCGGAGGATCAGGTCCAGCAGCTCGGTAAACTCGGCGAACCGGTCGACCCGCTGCCGGGGCGGCAGGGTCTCCCCGCCGAGCACGGTGGCGTCGAAGCCGATGCCGCCCGCACCGAGCCCCAGCAGCAGCCGGCCGCCGGAGACGTCGTCCACGGCGGTCACCTGCCGGGCGAACGCCGCCGGGTGCCGGAAGTTGGGCGACGCGACCAGGGTGCCGAGGCGGATCCGGGAGGTCACCGTCGCGGCGGCGGTCAGGGTGGTCATCGAGTCGAACCAGGGGCCGTCGACCAGATCGCGCCAGCCCAGGTGGTCGTACGTCCAGGCGTGGTCGAAGCCCCACTCGTCCGCCTGCCGCCAGCGCCGCTGCGAGTCCGACCAGCGCTGGTCGGGGAGGATCACGATGCCAATCCGCATGATCACCAGGGTACGGTCCCCGGGCCGGTCGGGCCGGCCCGGGATTCCGCGCTACCCCGTGACCACGTCGGCGACCACGACGGCGATGTTGTCCGGCGCGCCCTCGGCGTACGCGAGGTCGACCAGGCGCCCGACGGCGGCCTCCGGGTCGTCCGCCCCGGCGAGCGTCGCCCGCAGCGCCGCCGGCCCGACCACCGCGGAGAGCCCGTCGGAGCAGAGCAGGTAGCGGTCGCCGACCAGGGCGGTCCGGAGCGCGAGGTCCGCCTCGACCGGGGCCCCGGCGCCGAGCGCACGGGACAGCAGGGCCCGCTGTGGGTGCGCGGCCGCCTCCGCCGGGGTCAGCCGCCCCTGGTCGACCTGCGCCTGCACGTACGTGTGGTCCTGGGTCAGCCGGGACAGCTCGCCCCCGCGCAGCAGGTACGCCCGGGTGTCGCCGACGTGTACCAGGGCGAGCTGGGTGCCGCGCCGCAGGATGGCGGTGAGCGTGGTGACCGGCTGGTGCCCGTCGGCGGCGTGCATGCGTACCGTCCGGTCGGCCGTGGTGACCGCGTCGGCCAGTGTGGCGAGCAGTTCGGCGGCCGGCGCGTCGGCCAGTTCCAGCGGCCGGAGCGCGTCGACGGCGGCGGTGCTGGCGGCGGCGCCGCCCGGACCGCGCAGGCCGTCGGCCACGGCGAGCAGCGTGTCGCTGGCGTACGCCGTGTCCTCGTTGGAGTCCCGGACCGCGCCGGCCGTACAGCGGACGGCGTATCGGAAGGTGGGTACGGACATGGTGGCGCCCCTTTCGGAGAGCTGGTCGACGAGGAGCGCGACGACGCGTCCGCGGGCCGCCGTGTCGGCGCTGACCCGGCGCCACCAGGCGTCGACCGCCTCGGCCGCCGCCACCGGCGGCAGGCCGCAGACGGCCTGGATGTCGGCCAGCGGCATCCCGGCCCGGCGCAGCGCGGCGATCAGCCGGGCCCGGTCGAGCTGCGCCGGCTCGTAGTACCGGTAGCCCGAGTGCGGGTCGACGGCGACGGGCGGGAGCAGCCCCAGCTCGTCGTAGAGCCGCAACGCCTTGGGCGTCAGGCGCGCCGCTCGGGCGAACGCCCCGATGGTCAGCAGCTCCACGGACACATCCTCCTCGTGCCGGTCACGGCGACCGGCACGGACCACGCTGGGCCTTGCCGCAGGGGCAGGGTCAAGGCATTGCCCCTCGGCCGCTGACCGTCAGCCTCGGCTGAGCTTGGCGAGCATCCGGGTCAGGTGCGGCTCGACCGTTCCCGGCTCGGCTCCGGCCACCTCCCGGGGCGTCCACCAGCGGACGCCCCGGAACTCGCCCGGGTCGGGGACCAACTGCTGGTCGCGGCTGCCGCTCAGCACGTACCAGAGGCTGACGTCGGTGTGCCGGTCGGCCGGCGGACCGACCGTCTCGGTGACGGTGAGGAAGGCCGGGTGCGCGCCGTGGGGCGGGGCGAAGACGGCTCGCACGCCCAACTCCTCCACCACCTCCCGGCGGACGGTCTCCGCCGGGTGCTCACCCGGCTCGACGTGGCCGCCGGTCGGCAGCCACATCCCTGCCTTGCGGTGGTCGACCAGCAGCACCGCGCCGTCCGTGACGTCCCGGAGCAGGAAGTACGCGACCAGATGCGGCGAGGGCGTACGCGGCTTCGCCCGGCGGAAGATGTCCGCCGTCCCGGCCAGCCAGGCCAGCGTCTCGGCGCGGTGCCGCGCCTCCAGTTCGTCCCCCGGGGTGAGCGCCTCGACCAGCGCCCGGATCTCGTCTCGCACTCAGTCCCCCAGGGGCTCGTTGGCGTCGACCGCGGCGCGGACGAACTCGCGTACCCAAGCGGTGGTATTGCTGGCCAGCCACACCGGCCCGCGGAGGATCGGCGGCGCGTCGTGGATCGGCACGTACGCCAGGTCGGGGCGGGGGTGGTAGCGGCAGGTCTGCTCGCCCACCGGCAGCACGCCCCGGCCCATCGCGACCAGGGCCAGCATCTCCGGGAAGGTGTTGCCGGCCGGGCCCTCGGGCACCGGCCGGCCCGACGGCGTGCGGTCCGGGGTGCGGTCGCGCTTGAACTCGGTCGAGGTCACCGCCGGATACTGCACCACCGGGTGGTCGGCCAGCACCTCCAGCGACACCGACTCGGGGGTCTTCACCGTGCTCACCGGACCGGTGCCGCGCTTCGGCGCGCAGGGCAGCGGAACCTCCATCTGCGTACGCGACCCGGAGGGCAACACCGTGGAGCTGCGCTGGTATCCACCGTCCTGATGGGCTTGACCTGGAGTGCGCTCGAACCCGGAGACTGTGCCCCGGCAGGACGTCGGGTTGTCGGACGGGGAGTGGCGGTCGTGAATCGTACGTTGGGACGGAGCGGGATCGAGGTCAGCCCGCTGGGCATGGGGTGCTGGGCGATCGGCGGCCCGTACGCGGGCGGCGACAACCAGTACGGATGGGGCCGGGTCGACGACGCGGAGTCGATCCGGGCCGTCCGCCGGGCGGTCGAGCTGGGCGTCACCTTCTTCGACACGGCAAGCAGCTACGGCGCCGGGCACAGCGAGGTGATCCTCGGCAAGGCGCTGGGCGCCGACCGCGATCGGGTGGTGATCGCGTCGAAGTGGGGGTTCACCTTCGACGAGGTGACCCGGGAGGCGCTCGGTACGGACGGCAGCGTCGGGTACCTGCGCAGCTGCCTGGACGGCTCGCTGCGGCGACTCGGCACCGAGCACGTCGATCTCTACCAACTGCACCTCGGCGACCTGCCGGTGGCGGAGGCCCTGGACCTCATCGGGCCGCTCGAGGACCTGGTCACCGCCGGCAAGATTCGGGCGTACGGGTGGAGCACCGACGACCCGGAGCGGGCCGCGGCCTTCGCCGCCGCCGGCCCGCACTGCACCGCCGTGCAGCACGACATGTCGGTGCTGGCCGACCGGCCGGCGATGATCGAGGTGTGCGAACGGGCCGGGCAGGCCAGCATCAACCGCGGGCCACTGGCCATGGGACTGCTCAGCGGCAAGTACGCCGACGGCCGCACGGTGGCCCGGGACGACGTACGCTCGCAGGCCTACGAGTGGCTGACCTACTTCCGCGACGGCGCCGGGGCACCCGAGTGGCTGGCCCGGGTGGAGGCCCTGCGCGAGGTGTTCGCCACCGGCGGCCGTACCCCCACCCAGGGTGCGCTGGCCTGGCTGTGGGCCCGCAGCGAGGTCACCGTGCCGATCCCGGGATTCCGCACCGTGGCGCAGGTCGAGCAGAACGCGGGCGCGCTCGCGCACGGCCCGCTGCGACCGGACGAGTTCGCCGCCGTCGAGGAGTTGCTCGCGGACCTCCGCTCGCACTGACGGCCGGCCCCGAAGGCCGGCGCGGAAACGGGTGACGGGACGGCCGGGTCCGTTGCTAGCGTGGCGCGATGCCCGAACTTGAGCGGCTCGACGCCCGGCACGCCCCCGCGCTGCTCCGCTTCGAGCGGGAGAACCGGGCGTACTTCGCGCGGTCCGTGCCGGACCGGGGCGACCGGTACTTCGCGGAGTTCGCCGCCGTGCACGCGGACCGGCTCGCGGAGCAGGCGACCGGCCAGTGCCACTTCCACGTCCTGGTCGACGACGACGGGTCCGTGCTGGGCCGGTTCAACCTGGTCGACGTGGCCGACGGCAGCGCCGAGTTGGGCTACCGGGTGGCCGAACGGGCGGCCGGCCGGGGCCTGGCCCAGGACGGCGCACGCCGGGTCTGCGAACTGGCTCGCGACGCGTACGGGCTACGCCGGCTGGTCGCCTCGGCGGCGCTGGCGAACCCGGCGTCGCTCGCGGTGCTGCGGCGCACCGGTTTCGTCCCAGCCGGCGAGGTGCTGCTCGGCGGCAAACCGGGTCTCCGGCACGTACGCGACCTGGCCGACGGTGCCGGGATGGCCGCCGAGGAGGTCCTTTCCGTGCTGGACGCCCTGGCCGCCATCGGCTGCCCGGCCTGGCTCAGCGGCGGCTGGGGCGTGGACGCTCTGGTCGGCGAGCAGACCCGGCCGCACCGAGATCTGGACCTGGCCGTCCCGGCCGAGCACGAGGCGGCCGCGCTGCGGGCGCTCGCTCAGCTCGGGTACGTCGTCGAGACCGACTGGCGGCCGGTCCGGGTCGAGGTCGTCGCGGCCGGACGCGGACGAGTGGACCTGCACCCGCTGACCTTCGACGAGGCCGGTGACGGCCACCAGGCCGGCCTGGACGGCAGCAGCTTCCGCTGGCCCAGGGACTGCCTCACCACCGGGACCATCGCCGGTCGCCCGGTCGACTGCATCTCGGTGACCCAGCAACTGCTGTTCCACGGCGGCTACGAGCCGCGCGACGTCGACCGGGCGGACCTCGCCCTGCTGCACCGGCTCGCCGCCGCCGTCCCGCAGCGGTGACCGCCGGTTCCGCAGCCATTCCTGGTGCTTGCCGTGCAGCCCAACCACGGCCGTAGGGCACCGAGCAGGACGGTCGCATTGTGATTTCGGGGGCAATGCCGGGGCGGGAAGCGCCGTAGACTGTGCAGCCGGCGGTCGGGCGGAGCCACAAGGGGTTCGAAAGGCGCTATCCGCCCGCCAATCTGGCGTGGCCCGGGCGCAGTTGATGGAGTGACGCGACTTGGCATCTCAGGGGACACCCGCAAAGCCGGCCGGACGCCGCCGCCTGGCTACTGCCGTCGCGCTGTGCGGAGGGCTCGCCACGGTTCTGGCCCTGCTGCTTGTCATCGACATCGCGACCGGTGGCAGGTGGGGCATCGTCAACCGCCTACGGTCATCTTCTGCAGCTACACCTGCACCCAGGCCTACCTCCGAGCCGACATCCGCTCCGGTGGCCCCTGCGGGACAGCTCATCAGGGCTTGCATCCAGCAGACCAAGGGCCAGGATCTGTACAGCTTCTACCTGCGCGACATACCCACGGACCAGTGGGGAGCACCGGTCAGCGGCACTCTCTCGACCTTCGATGAGCCATTCGCGCTCTGGCTCTATGACGCTGATTGCAAGCCATACAAGGCGGTCACCGTGCCAGCTAAAGCCCGTCGCACGTTCAGTGCCTACGTGGGTCAAGTCTGGTACTGGGATGCTGCATCAGCGAAGCAGCCTACTGACGACTATGACTCCGGAGTCATCAGCCCTTCGCATAACGGCACCGACCAGATATTCAGCAACACCGGGCGCCTCACCTACTACCCGGAATAGGGGCCACGATCCACCGGCACGCCACCTCTGGAGGCGGATCGGGCCAGCACCCGGGCGGTGGACGACGCGGTCAAGAAGCCGGCGGCTGATTTCTCGGACGAGGCCGGGGCAGGCGCAAGAAGGCGGACCGAGCGGGTGACGGTGATCGAGTCCGCACTGGCAGCTTGGAACCGTACAAGATCGGCTGACAACCGGCGCAGATGCCAGGTCGGCAACGCTTGAGGTGGCCTGGAGTGACCTGGACCGGCCAGGCGTAATGGCCCGCTAATGGCCCGACCCAACCGGCGGGGCACCTCCCTGGGCAGAAAACCGTTGCTCCACCCCTGAGCTACGAGGGCGCGAGCGCTCAGTCTCGTGACCTGCGCGCTGACCCGAGGCGGCAGGAAGTGCTGCCCGCTCCGAGTGTTGGCCCCATACCGGGCAGAGGCGGCGCTCCATCCTGCCGGGTGCGTTCGCCCGGCACCAGCGCCAGCCCGTGAACCGCTTTTGCCCCGGCCTACGGATAACAGGTGATGATTCCCGGCTCTGCGAAAGGTCGTGCATGCATCGTTCAAGACGAGTAAAGGCTGTCGACTTCGGAACGCTCACGGACGCGGCGGTCATCGAACGGTCCCTCCGGGACTCCGAGAGCTTCGCGGTGATCTTCGACCGGCACGCACCGTACATCCATCGCTACCTGGCAAGGCGGCTCGGTGCCGGGACCGCGGACGACCTGGTTGCCGAGACGTTCCTGGCGGCGTTCCGTCGTCGGGAACGATTCGACACCGCCTACCCGGACGCCCGGCCATGGCTGTACGGGATCGCCACCAACCTCATCCGCCAGCACCGGCGGGAGGAGGAACGCGAGTACCGGCTGCGGCAGGCGTACATCCCCGCGCTGAGCGAGGCGTCACACGCCGACCGGGTCACCACCGTGGTCACCGCGCAGTCGCTACGCCACATGTTGTTCGGCGCCCTGGCCGAGCTCTCCACCGGCGATCGCGACGTACTGCTGCTGATCGCCTGGGAGGAGCTGACCTACGACGAAACAGCCAGCGCACTGGCGATCCCGGTCGGCACCGTGCGTTCACGACTCCACCGCGCCCGCAAGCTGCTGCGCGAGGCGCTTGGCAGCGATCCCACCAACGCGATCGAGGAGATATCGAGCAATGGATGACCTGCAACTGCTCCGGCAACTCGGTGCCGAGATCCCGCCGGCAACCCCTGAACTGTTGTCCTCGGCCCGCAACCGGCTGTTGGCCGCGACGACCCCCGCGTCCCCCGCTCCCACCACGATCCGGCGCTCGACCCGACGGAGCTGGCGGCTCGTGCTCAGTGGGGTGGCGGCGGCGGGTATCGCCGCGGCGGTCACCTCGGTACTCGTGCTCGCCCCCGATCGGTTCGGCGGCGACGCCCCGGCTGCCAAGGCCAACGCCACCCAGGTGCTGCGGAACGCGGCGACGGCGGCGCTCCAGGTGCCCGACGTCACCCCCCGGCCCGACCAGTTCATCTACCGCCGGATCCAGGACGGCCCGTCGACCCATGAGAGCTGGCTGTCGGTGGACGGAACCCGGGACGGCCTGGTACGGGAATCCTCCGCCGGCAACAACACGGAAACGCCCGTCCCGGGCTGCCGGAACGGGCGGGCCGCGGTGGTGAAGGGCGGTCAGGTGGTGCCGGGCCGGACCGAGCCGTGCACTCCGGAACCCGCGTACCGCCCCGACATGCCGACCGACGCGACTGCCATGGGGGCCTACCTGGCCGAGCATCGCAGTGGCGAACCCGGTTCGGTGAACGCCGCCGGCAAGGACGTGCTGTACCTGGCCGAGAGCTATCTGCGACCGGCGTCGCGGGCAGCGCTGTACGAAGCCGCGGCAGCGGTGCCGGGCCTACGCGCCGTCGAGAACGTCACAGACGGCGCGGGCCGGTCAGGCATCGGCATCGCCTGGCCGTCGACGAACGGAGGGGAGGAAATGGTTCTGGCCTTCGACGCTGAGACCCATGCTTTCCTCGGCACCTCGGGATATTCAGCTGTGCTGGCCCTCGCTGTCGTCGACGAAGTCGGTCAGACCAGCTGACCTCCCCGCCACTCGGGCCGAGCAAGCGCAATCCGACACGGGCCGGCTGCCGAGGTGCGCTAATGGCCCACGGACTGTTTCAGCTCCCCTGACAACGCGGCAGCCCTGGTTGGGACTCTCGTCCTGACCAGGGCTTCCGCGCGTGGAGCGGGTGACGGGAATCGAACCCGCACTGTCAGCTTGGGAAGCTGATGTTCTGCCATTGAACTACACCCGCAGGCGGGACCACTGTACCTGAGGTCACCACCTCCGTGCACCCAGGTACCCCCGTGGCGCGTCTCAGCCGCCGCGCAACCGCCTCGGCACGATCTTCGAACGGCGCCGGCGCATCCGAGCGGCAGGAGGTTTCACGGCCGGCGGTATATGGGCGTTCTCAAATTCGTCGATCGGATGTAACGTCTCCCCCACGTTCCCCGACTCGGCGTGACACACCCCCAGGGTTGCGCCGGCAGAAAGAGGTGGGCCCATGGGACTGCGTCCCAACCTGCTGACCCGGCGTGCCGCCGGCGTCGCGACGACGACCCTCGCGCTGCTGCTGAGCACCGCCGCCGTGGGCGTCGTTCCCGCTGCGTCGGCCTTCTCGGCCGCTCCGGGTGGCTCCTGCGCCGAGCCGGCCGACGTCCACTCGGACGCCCGGGTCGCCAAGGGCGGCAGCGCCAAGCTGGACCCGAACAGCCTGACCGCCAAGCAGGTCGCCGAGCGCGAGGCCGACCTCGCCGCCGCCCTGCGCGAGCGGGCCGCCTTCCGCGGCGGCGCCCAGGCCACCGGTCCGCTGGCCACGGTCACCGTCCCGGTCGTCGTGCACGTCATCCAGCGGGACAGCACCCGCGCCGGCGGCAACATCCCGGACTCGCTGATCACCTCGCAGCTCACCGTGCTCAACCAGGCGTACAGCGGCGCCACCGGGGGTGTCCCGACCGCCTTCAGCTTCCAACTGACGAAGATCAACCGGGTCACCAACCCGGCCTGGTACCCGATTGTGTACGGCTCCTCCGCCGAGCGGCAGATGAAGACGTCGCTGCGCGAGGGCGGCAAGAACACGCTCAACATCTACCTGGGCGAGCTGAGCGACAACCTGCTCGGCTGGGCCACCTTTCCGAAGCGCAAGCTCGACAGCATGGACGGCGTCGTCGCGCTGAACGAGTCGCTGCCCGGCGGCACCGCGACCAACTACAACGAGGGTGACACCGGCACCCACGAGATCGGCCACTGGCTGAACCTCTACCACACCTTCCAGGGTGGCTGCTCCGGCTCGGGCGACAGCGTCGACGACACCCCGGCCGAGGGTTCGGCGGCGTACCAGTGCCCGACCGGTCGGGACACCTGCGCTGCCGCGGGCCTGGACCCGATCCACAACTTCATGGATTACACCTACGACTCGTGCATGTACGAGTTCACCCCCGGCCAGGCGTCCCGGATGATCAGCGCGTGGAACGCCTACCGCGCGGCCTGAGCGCTTAGCACTGAGCCGCCGGTGCCGGCCCTGTCCTCGGACGGGGCCGGCACCGGCGTTTTCGTGCTCAGGCGGCCGGGCGGCGGGTGTCGAAGCCGTGCCGGCCGCCGCGCCTACCCTCGCCGGCGACCGCCGTACGCCGGGACGGGGCCGTCGCCTGCGGATCGAGCCAGACCCGCACCTGCGGCCGGCCGGCGCCTGGCTGGGCCGCCTGGTGGCGCCGGGTCAGCATCGCCACGTCGACGGTGAACTCGAACAGCCGCCAGTCGACCAGCGGCTCGGCCCGGCCGAGCTCGGCCACCCGAGCCAGCGTGCCCGGGTCGGTCACCGGGCGGGCCCGGCCGGCCACGTACGCCTCGTCGTCGCTCTCCTCGGGTGGGAAGGAGTGCAACGCGTAGCGGCCGTCGCGTTCGAGATCGCGACGCTTGGGCGAGTCGATGACGAAGCAGTAGAGCCCGTCGTCGGTGATGACCGGGGACACCGGATGGACCCGGGGGCCGCCGTCGGCGCGGACCGTGGCGAGATAGCCGAAGCCCGGCCCGTACTGCTGCAGGAGAAGGCGGATCTCGTCGGCGAGGCGGGGCTCGTCGGCGGCGAATTCGGACCAGGAAGCCATGCGGACATTCTATCGAACACGTGTACGAAGATGTAGTCCGACACGCAGGTCACCCGTACCGGTCGCTATGGTGTTCCGATGCTGCTCTCCGACCGGGACCTGGTCTCCGAGATCAAGGCAGGCACCCTCGCGCTGGAGCCCTTCGAGCCCACGCTGGTGCAGCCGTCCAGCATCGACGTACGTCTGGACCGGCTCTTCCGGGTCTTCAACAACCACCTCTACACCCACATCGACCCGGCGGTCCAGCAGGACGACCTGACGTCGATGGTGGAGGTGCCCGAGGGCGAGCCGTTCGTGCTGCACCCGGGCGAGTTCGTGCTCGCCTCCACCCTCGAGGTGATCTCGCTGGGCGACCAGCTGGCCGGCAGGCTGGAGGGCAAGTCCAGCCTGGGCCGGCTGGGGCTGCTCACCCACTCGACGGCGGGCTTCATCGACCCCGGCTTCTCCGGGCACGTCACGCTGGAGCTGTCCAACGTGGCGAACCTGCCGATCACCCTCTGGCCGGGCATGAAGATCGGCCAGCTCTGCATCTTCCGGCTCTCCTCGCCGGCCGAGCACCCGTACGGTTCGGCGGTCTATGGGTCGCGCTACCAGGGGCAGCGCGGGCCGACCCCGAGCCGGTCGTGGCAGAACTGGCGGGTCTGGCCGACCCGCTGAAAGACGACGCAGGGGCCCCCGCGTCGCGGGAGCCCCTGCTTACCCCTCAGCCCGGACGGCCGTAACTGTTGATCTGGCCGTCGTCGACGCGTTTCATCGTGATCGGCTTGCCGGACTGGGAGGCGTGCACCACCCAGCCGTTGCCGACGTACAACGCGACGTGGTGCAGGTCGCTGTAGTAGAAGACCAGGTCGCCGACCTGCAGGTCATTGCGGCTGACCCGCCGGGTGACGTCGTGCTGCTGCCGGGCGTTGTGCGGCAGCGAGACGCCGGCCTTGGCCCAGGCGGCCATGGTCAGCCCGGAGCAGTCGTAGTGGTCCGGGCCGGCGGCGCCCCAGACGTAGATCTTGCCGATCTGGGCGCAGGCGAACTTGGCCGCGACTCCACCGGGGCCACCCGGGTAGCCGGCCGGGCAGGGCGCGGGACGCAGCGGCCCGCCGCCGCCGTTGCCGTACACCTTGAGCCGCAGCTTCTGCAGCCGGGCGATCTCGGCGTCGATCTGCTTCTTCTGTGCCGCGAGCTGGGCCTCGGTACGGGCCAGCTTGGCGATCATCTCGTCCAGCGGCTTCTTCTTCGCGGCCAGCTGGTCGCGCAGCTCGGCCACCGTCTGCACCTGCTGCTGCTGGCGGTGCGCGAACCGGTCGAGCAGCTCGAGGCTGTCCACCAGCTCGCCCGGCGAGCGGCTGCCCAGCAGCGCGTTCATCGTCGAGAGGTTGTCCCCCTTGTACGCGTCGGCGGCGAGGCCGCCGACCTGCCCGAGAGCCTGGTCGACCCGGGCCTGCAGCGGGGCGATCTGCTTGGCCAGCGCCGCGGCCTGCTTGCGCTTGGCGGCGAGGTCCTCACGGGTGGCGTTGACCTGTTCGATGACCGGTTCGAGCTTGTTCCAGTCCTTGTCGATCTGGGCTTCGATCTCGGCGACCGACGGGTCGGCGTGGGCCGCCGTGGCGCCGCCGGTCAGGATGACGGCGGTGCCGACCAGGGCGGCGAGGGCGGTGGTGAAGCGGGACCAGCGTGAACGCGGCGCAGCCGCCAGCCGGTCGAACGACCGGGCCGACGGTGGCCGCGGGGCATGGTTAGCCACCGGGCTCCGTACTCCTTCTTCCCGACCGCCTACCGGGTTAGCTGACGGGTTCGGGCGGGAAGGGAGCCGCCCTACCACAGAGGCTGCGGATTCACCCCAGTTACCTGGGTCCCCGGCTCGCCCGGAGGCGACTCGGCGGTGTCCGACCGTCACCACCCGGGCTGGGCGGTGAGACTGGCGGCCGACGACTGACCAGAGTAGAGATCGCTGTTATCAATCCGCAACCCGAGACGCCGTGACACTCCGTACGCAAATTTCGCACCCCGATCACTCACGATGAAGGTTTCCTTCAGTACGGATTACCTGCTGGAAAGGTATTGACCGGGAGCCGGGTGCGGAGTGAGGGTGAGACCGCAGTGACCCCCATCCCTGTCTGGAGGTTTGATGCACCTCTCACCCCCGCCGTCGGGCAGACGGATACTGCTGGCCGCCGCCGTCGCGGCAGCCACCGCCCTCGGCACCACCGGTCCGGTGGCCGCCGAACCGAACAGCACCGACGCCGCAGACAGGCAGCAGCAGTACGCCGCCGCGGCCGACGAGTACGGCGTGCCGCAGAGCGTGCTGCTCGGCGTCTCGTACCTGGAGTCCCGCTGGGACACCCACGCGGGCCAGCCCAGCACCAGCGGCGGCTACGGGCCGATGCACCTCACCGACGCCGAGCAGGTCGCCTCGACCCCGTCCAGCGCACACGTGGACGAGAACGAGGACCCGCGCGGCGACGAGTCCCGCCCGCTCACGCTCGACCCGGCCGTCGCCGCCGCGCCGTCCGGCGACGTGCTGCCCCAGGCGTCCGTGCAGACCGTCGACGCCGCCGCCGCGCTCACCGGCATCCCGGTGGAGACGCTGCGTACCGACGCCGTGGCGAACATCCGGGGCGGCGCGGCGCTGCTCGCGTCGTACCAGAAGGACCTGGGCGGGCCGGCCGGCGCCGGCAGCGACCCGGCGGCCTGGTACGGCGCGGTGGCCCGCTACTCCGGCGCGGACACCGAAGACGCCGCGGCGGCCTTCGCCGACGAGGTCTACGACCAGATCGGCCAGGGCGCCAGCCGGACCACCGACGACGGCCAGCGGGTGACCCTCGCTGCCACCGCGCTGACGCCGGACGAGTCCGGGCTGCACAAGCTGGGCCTGCGCCGCGCGGAGCGGCCGGACGGCCTGGAGTGCCCGGTCCGCCTCGCCTGCGAGTGGATCCCGGCGCCGTACGGGGAGTACATCGACAAGAACGGCGACCTCAACTACGGCAACTACGACATCGGCAACCGGCCGGCTCAGCAGAAGCTCGAGTACATCATCATCCACGACACCGAGGGCTCTTTCAGGGGCAGTGTGAACGCGGTCCAGGACGTGACCTACCTGGGCTGGCACTACACACTGCGTTCCGTGGACGGCTACGTGGCCCAGCACATCAAGGCCAAGGACGTCGGCTGGCAGGCCGGCAACTGGTACGTCAACGCCAAGTCCATCGGCGTGGAGCACGAGGGCTACGCCGGTCACGGCACCTGGTACACCGAGGCCATGTACCGGGCCTCCGCCAAGCTGGTCCGGCACCTGGCCCTGCGGTTCCAGATCCCGCTGAACCGGCAGCACATCCTCGGCCACGACAACGTCCCCGGCATCACCGCCGGGAACGTCGCCGGGATGCACTGGGACCCGGGCCCGTACTGGGACTGGTCGCACTACTTCGATCTGTTGAAGGCACCGTTCCAGTCCACTGGCACGCCGCACACCGGCCTGGTCACCATCGACCCGGACTACGCGACGAACAAGCCGGCCTTCTACGGCTGCAACCAGCAGCCGCCATTCCCACCGGGACAGGAGGAGCCCCCGCCGACGCCCGAGCCCTGCCCGCTGCGCGGTTCGTCCTCGGTCATCCTGCGCACTGCCCCGAGCCCGACCGCGCCACTGGTCAACGACCTGGGGCTGCGCCCGAACGGCACCCCGAACACCATGTACATCAAGGATCACGGTGCCCGCGCCTCGGCCGGTCAGACGTACGCCCTGGCGGGCATCCAGGGCGACTGGACGGCGATCTGGTACCTCGGCCAGAAGGCCTGGTTCTACAACCCGGCCTCGGCGCCC
>NZ_JAPDPH010000127.1 GCF_026013475.1 Micromonospora yasonensis
TCACCGGGTCCTTCTGCCCCGGTGACGTGGGTCGAGCAGGTGTTTCCCCACGTCTCTGGGCGCGGCCCACCGGGGCGCCGGCAGTCGGATTCACGATCAATCGTCAAGGAGGCGGCACCCGGCTCCCCTCACGCGCCACCGGCAAGTACTCTCCGCTCGGAGAGGAACGCGATGATCAGTCGTCGAAAGTTGATCGCCACCGGTCTGGGTGTCACGGCCGGCATGGTGACCGCAGGTTGCACCCGGGGCGAGTCGTCCGCCGCGACGTGGGCGCAGCCCGGGTCGGGCGGGGAGAACGACGCCCCCGCCGGGGGCGAGGTAAAGGTGACCGTCACGCCGGCCGCTGACGCCACCAAGGTGTCGCCGCTCGACAAGGTCGTGGTGGCGGTGGAGGCCGGCACGCTCAAGGAGGTCACGGTGACCACCGGGAGCAAGACGGTCGCCGGCGAGCTGGACGACGACGGCCGGTCCTGGCGGTCGACCGGCAAGCTCGCCTACAACAAGACCTACACCGTCACGGTGTCGGCGGCCGACGCGGCCGGCACGGTGACGCAGCACCAGAGCACCTTCCGCACCCTCACGCCGTCCGGGGTCGCCTCGGTCGTCTTCCAGGCCAACAAGTTGACCGCCCTGCAGGACGGCGGCACGTACGGGGTCGGTCTGCCGGTCATGGTGAACTTCAGCCGGCCGGTGAAGAACCGCGCGGAGGCGGAGAAGTCGATGCTGGTCGAGACCACGCCGGCCGTCGAGGGACGGTGGCGGTGGATCGACGGCCAGAACGCGCACTGGCGGCCGGCGAAGTACTGGACCCCGGGCACGAAGATCTCCGTCAAGATCAACCTTTTCGGGCAGGACCTCGGCAAGGGCGTCTACGGCGGCGCCAACGCCAGCACGAACTTCACCATCGGCCCGTCTCGCATCGCGATCGCCGACGCCCGCAGCCACCAGATGAAGGTCTACATCGACGGCAAGATGGTGCGGGACGTCCCGATCAGCATGGGCAAGGGTGGCACCACCACCGGCGCGAACGGGGAGGTCATCAGCTACTGGACCCGCTCCGGCCCGCACGTGGTGATGACCCGCGAGCCGTCGCACCGGATGACCTCGGCCAGCTACGGGGTCACCGACCCGAAGGATCCCAACTACTACGACGAGGTCATCAAGCTCTGCCTGCGGATCTCCTACTCCGGCGAGTTCGTGCACATGGCCGACTGGAACATCGGCGCGCAGGGCAACCAGAACACCTCGCACGGCTGCATCAACGTCGGCCCGGACCACGCCCGCTGGTTCTACGACACGTTCCGGCTCGGTGACGTGGTCGACGTGCGCAACACCCCCCGAAAGATGGCGCTTACCGACGGCGTGGGCGACTGGACCATCCCGTGGGACAAGTGGTGACCACCGGATCGCACGCCGGGGCCGCCGTCGGGTGACGGCGGCCCCGGCCCGCTTCCGGCCGCCCCCGGGCTACGGCTTGACAACCACCTTCAGACAGTCGTCCTGCTTGTTCTTGAAGATGTCGTAGCCGTGGGGCGCGTCCTCGAGCCGCATGGTGTGGGTGATGATGAAGCTCGGGTCGATCTCGCCCCGGCGGATCCGCTCCAGCAGCGGGCGCATGTAGCGCTGCACGTGGGCCTGCCCCGAGCGCATGGTCAGCGACCGGTTCATGAACGAGCCCATCGGGAACTTGTCGATGAACCCGCCGTACGCCCCGATCGCCGAGATGGTGCCGCCGTTGCGGCAGCTCAGGATCGCCTCGCGGAGCGCGTGCGGCCGGTCCGTCTCCGCCTTGACCGCCTGCTTCGCCCGGTCGTACGCGTGCAGCGCGGCCGAGGCGTGGTGGCCCTCCATGCCCACCGCGTCGATGCAGGCGTCCGGGCCGCGCCCGGCGGTCAGCTCCCGCAGCGTGTCCAGGACGTCGGTCTCCTCGTAGTTGATGGTCTCCGCGCCGGCCCGGTCCCGGGCGACGCGCAGCCGGTACGGGAACCGGTCGATCACGATCACCTGCTCGGCGCCGAGCAGGTAGGCGCTGACCGCGGCGAACTGGCCCACCGGGCCCGCGCCCCAGATCGCCACCACGTCGCCAGGCTTGATGTCGCACAGCTCGGCGGCCATGTAACCGGTGGGCAGCACGTCGGACAGGAACAGCACCTGCTCGTCCGCCAGGTCGTCCTCGATCTTGAGCGCGCCGACGTCGGCGTACGGTACCCGGACGTACTGCGCCTGGCCGCCCGCGTACCCGCCCATCAGGTGCGAGTAGCCGAAGATGCCGGCGGGCGCGTGCCCCATGACCAGCTCCGCCATCGCCGCGTTGGGGTTGGAGTTCTCGCAGACCGAGTAGAGACCGCGTTGGCAGGAGGCGCAGTCGCCGCAGGCGATGGGGAAGCCCACCACGACCCGGTCGCCGACCCGCAGCCCGTCCCGGACGCCCTGGCCGAGTTCCACGATCTCGCCCATGAACTCGTGGCCGAGCACGTCGCCGCGCTTCATCGCCGGGATGAAGCCGTCGAGCAGGTGCAGGTCGGAGCCGCAGATCGCCGACGAGGTCACCCGGACGACGGCGTCCCGCGGGTTGAGGATCCGCGGTTCCGGCACCTCCTCGACGGCCACCTGGTTCGGCGCGATCCAGCAGTTGGCCTTCATGGTCCCCCCTCACGCGGTCCGGCTCGCCAGCGGCCGCGCGGGGCGCTGCTTCGCCTGGGCCTGGATGCTGCTGCCGTCCGGCGTCCCATCGGAACGGGTGATCTCGCCGGTCTCGATGACCTGCTTGAACCGGCGCAGGTCGTCGCAGATCTGCTGCTGCGGATTCTCGCCGAACGCCTTCGCCGCCAACCTGCCCAGCCGCCCGCCGGGGAGGTGGACGTCCAGCTCGACCCGTACCTCCGTGGCCCTGCCCCCGGCGGCCGGGGTGAACCGGACCGTCCCGCAGTTCGCTACCCGCGAGCCGTCCACCGACCGCCACCGGATCAGCTGGTTCGTCCGGTCCTCGACCACCTCGGCCTCCCACTCCACGGCCCGGCGGGCGGGCGCCTTGGCGGTCCAGCGGGTGCGCCGGGGGCCCGTGGACCGCACCGACTGCAGGTGGTACATGAACCGCGGCAGGTTCTCGAAGTCGTGCCAGAAGCGGTACGCCTCCTCCGCCGGCCGGTTGATCGTCACCGCGCCGTACGCGTGGCCGGCGTCGCCGGGGCGCCGGTTGCGGGTGGCGCGCACCGAGGCGTACAAATCGAGGGCGGTGATCCCGGCGAGGGCGGCCACCGTGTACGTCAGCCGCCGCCGGCGGTCACCGCGCCGGTTCCGCCACGCCTGGCCGGCCGCCGCCAGGTCCGCCACGTCCCCCGCCACCCGCGTCCAGGTCGCCAGGCCGGCCCGGCGGGGGACCAGCAGCGCGGCGGCGTGACCCAGCTCGCGGACGCCGGCGGCGCGCAGGACGGTCCGGGCGGTCCGCGAGTCGTCCACCCCGCAGATCCGGCTCACCCCGGGGCCGCCCGCGAGGGCGGTCACCCCGAGGCCGAGGCTGACCCAGCCGAGGAACCGGGCCAGGCCTTCGGTGCCGCGGTCCGTCGCCCGCTCGATGCCGAGGTTGTCCGTCACCGAACGGACGCCCATGGTCGTCTGTCGTGTCATCCCGTGTCACCCCGTGTCTTCCGTGCTCGCCGGGCCCACCTCGGCACGCCCTGACCCGCCGTACCGGCCGGCGTGCGTTTCCCGGAAATTCCGTGCCCACACCCACCGGTTCGAGCGCGCCTGACCCGCACGGCGGCCCGGTCCGGGCTCCCGCCCGGTGTGGAATCGACGCAAGCGGGAAGGCAGGCCGGCGCGCACCGGCGAGAACGGTGGTGCGACACGGCGTGGGGAGAGGCATGGGCGCCAGGACTTTCATCGTGGTCGGGGGGACCAGCGGCCTCGGTCTCGCGGTCGCCCGGCTGCTCGTCAACGAGGACCAGGTGGTCCTCCTCGGCGACGTGGCCGAGGAGGTCGACGCGGCGGCCGCCGAACTCCGCTGCGGCGGGATCGTCTGCGACATCGCCTCGTACGCCCAGGTGCGGGACGCCTTCGCCGAGGTGGCGGACCGGTACGACAGCGTCGACGGGGTGGTCAACTGTGCCTCGGTGTGGGCCGGCGGGGACCTGGCCGAGCTGTCCCCGGAGCACATCCGCCGGGCGGTCGAGGTCAACGCGCTCGGCACCACGTACGTGCTCAAGGTGGCCCTGGACCACCTGCACCGGCAGGGCTTCGGCAACGTCGTGTACGTCGGCGCCATGGCGGTGACCAGGCCGCGCCCCGGCATCCCGGTCTACCGGGCCACCAAGAGTTACGGCACCAGCCTCGTCGAGTCCGTGGCCGAGGCACAGCACAGCAACCGGATCAAGGTGATGCTGCTGCATCCCGGCCCGATGCCGACCCGGCTGCAGGAGCGGGTCGGCGCCGAGTTCCTCGACGAGGTGTACGCCCTGCCCGACCAGGTCGCCACCGAGATCGTCCGACTGCTCCGGCTCGCCCCCGACGACCTGTACGTCTCCGGTGAACTGGTGCTGCGCGCGGACGGGCGGTGGTAGCGCCGGCCGACGCGACCGCCGAGCCGTCGGTCTCGGCGTGGTCGCCGCTGCGCACCGCTGTCTACCGGAGCCTGTGGCTGGCCCTGCTCGCCGCGAACGTCGGCACCTGGATGCAGACCGTCGGCGCCCAGTGGCTGCTGGTGCACCAGGCGAACGCGTCCACCCTGGTCGCCCTGGTGCAGACCGCCAGCCTGCTGCCGATGCTGCTGCTGGCCCTGCCGGCGGGCGCGCTCGCCGACACCTTCGACCGCCGGCACCTGCTGATCGCCGTACAGCTGTTCCTGGTGGTGGTGGCCGTCGGGCTGACGCTGCTCACCGCGGCCGGCCGGATGCCGCCGGCGCTGCTGCTCACCCTCACCTTCGCCTTCGGTGTGGGGCAGGCGCTGACCCTGCCGGCCTGGGCGGCGGTGATCCCGGAGCTGGTTCCGCGCGAACAGCTGCGCGCGGCCTCCGCACTCGGCTCGATCAGCGTCAACGTGGCCCGGGCGGTCGGGCCGGCCGCCGCCGGTGTGCTCATCGCCAGGGCGGGCGTCGCGCCGGTGTTCGGCCTCAACGCGGTGGCGTTCCTGATCTTCACGGTGGCGCTGGTCCGCTGGCGGCCCGGCGACGCCCGCGCCGTGGAGGTGCCCGAGCGGTTCACCGCGGCGCTGCGCGCCGGTGGCCGGTACGTGCGGCACTCGCCCACCGTCCGCCGGCTGCTGCGCCGCGCGCTGGTCTTCGTGATCCCGGCCAGCGCGCTGTGGGCGCTGCTGCCGCTGGTGGCGAGCCGCCGGCTCGGCCTGAACTCCAGCGGGTACGGCCTGCTGCTGGCCGCGCTCGGGGTGGGCGCCATCGGGGGCGGCCTGCTGCTGCCGTGGATCCGCACCCGGCTGACCGCCAACCAATTCCTGCTGGTGGCCGGGGTCCTGTACGGCGGGGCGCTGATCGTGGTGGCCACGGTCCGGGTCGTCCCGGCGGTGCTGATCGCCCTGCTGCCGGCCGGGCTGTCCTGGGTGACCGTGCTCGCCAACGTCAACGCCGAGATCCAGCTCTTCCTGCCCGGCTGGGTACGCGCCCGCGGCCTGGCCGTTTACCAGGTGGTCCAGGGCGGTGGGCAGGCCGTCGGCGCGCTGATCTGGGGCCTGGTGGCCGACCTCGGTGGCCTGGTCGGTGCCTTCGGGGTGGCGGCCGCCCTGATGCTGGTCGGCGCGGTGACCTCGCAGATCTGGCCGCTGCCCGATCTGCGCGGGATGACCAAGGACCCGGCCGCCTACCGGCCGCCGCTCACCCTGGCGCTGCAACCGGATCCCCGGGTCGGGCCGGTGCTGGTGACCGTCACCTACCGCATCCCGCCCGAACGGGAGGCCGAGTTCCTGGACGCGATGGAGCACGTCCGGGGGTCGCGGCAGCGTACCGGGGCGATGCGGTGGGGGCTGTTCCGGGCCGGTGAGACGCCGGACCAGTTCACGGAGGTCTACCTGGTGCCGTCCTGGGACGAGCACCTGCGCCAGCACGGCGGCCGGCTGACCGAGGCGGACCAGGAGGCCGAGTACCGGGCGCGGGACCTGGCCGACGGCACCCCGGAGGTACGGCACCTGCTGCCGGCCGCCGCCGAGTGGACGTTCGGGGTCGGCCAGCAGGCAGCCTGACCAGGGCCGTTCGCCCGGGCTTCCCGGAGCCGCCGCTCACCCATTGACATCCGCCTATGTCCGGATGGGATCATTCGACAAAGCCGGCGGCGCGGTCACGAGCCGACGCCGCGACCGCAGAGGAGTCCGAATGCGTCCACGTCCCCTCCGGCTCGTCGTGTCGTCCGCGGCCCTGGCGGCGGCCACCCTGATCGCCGCGACCGCGGCGCCCGCACAAGCCGCCCCGGACCGTTCCCGGCCGATCGCCCAGGCAGCGCCGAGCGGCACCGCGCCGGTCTTCGCGGCCACCGACCGGCTCGCCCGCGAAGTGGCCGCCGCGCTGGCCGACCCCGCCGTCCGTGGCCGGGTCGTCCCGGCCGTCACCCGCGGGCCGGTGGACCTGCTGGCGGCCCGACTCGACGCCCGGGTCGAGCGCGCGGCCAGTTCGGCCAACCAGGCGGTGCTGGCGGCGAAGGGCCTGCCGGCGGCCACCGGCTCCGTGCTGCAACTGCGGCTCGGGCACCGGGACATGGCGGCGGCGCTGACCCGGCACGAGATCCCGCTCGTCGCGGCGGCGTCAACCGACGACGCGTTGACCGGCGTGGTCGGCTACGACCCCGCCGGCGGCCAGGTCCTGCTGGATCCGGTCCGGCTGCCCGACCGGCCGGCGCTGGTGGTCGAGGTCGACGTGGCGAAGGCGATGGGACGGGGGCTGGCCCAGGTCCGGCAGGAACTCGCCGCCCAGGGCCTCACCGGCGTCACCCCCACGATGAGCGCGCAGTCCGGATACTGGGCCACCAAGGTCAACGCCATCCGGCTCAACGACGACAAGGAGCCGTGGGTCAAGGGCGGCGCCGAGATCTTCAACGTCGTCGGCGGCTTCGGGCTCGACGGCAAGGCCACCGTCAACATCGTCGAGATGCCCTACCTCGACAACGACGGCACGGTCTACTACCCGAACCAGTTGCTGGTCCACTTCAACAACTACAAGTACAACCTGGCCGACGTGGTGATGTGGGAGGACGACGGCGACACCAACTACCGCGACCTGGCCAAGGCGCTCATCACGGCGCTGCTGACCGTCGTCGACTACGGCATGTACACCCCGCTGGTCAACGCGATCATCGACGCGATGCCGACCAGTTGGTGGACCGACGACCCGGACTACGTCGACTCCTGGTACACGCTCAGCACCGGCAGCTCCGGGCGGTTGAACGGGGCGGCCGCCAACGGCTGGATGGACGTGGCCCCGTACTGGGTGCAGCAGCTCTGAGTCCGCGCCTGGTCGCCCCGGCACGAGCCGGGGCGACCAGGGCTTGGTCACGCCACCTGGCGCTGCTCGTTCAGCTCGCTCAGCCCTGCCGGGCCGGTCGGCCCGTCAGCGGCCCGACGGAGCCGGTCCCGTCGGGTCGTCCGGATGGCCGGCGGCGCGCCGGGACCGGAACGTCGTCCGGTACGCCTGGGGCGAGATGCCGAGCTCCCGCCGAAAGCTGTGCCGCAGGTTGCCGGCCGAGCCGAGGCCGGTCCGGGCGGCGATCCGCTCCACCGACTCGTCACTGGCCTCGAGCAGCCGCTGCGCCGCCAGGATCCGTTCCCGGGCGAGCCACTGGTGCGGGCTCATTCCGGTGAGGCGGTGGAAGCGCCGGGCCAGCGTCCGCGCGCTCATGTGCACCTGGGCGCCCAGCGCGTCCAGCGACCACCGCCGGTCCAACTGCTGGCGCAGCCGGTCCAGCAGATCCGGCAGCGGATCGCCGGGGTCGGGGCTGAGCGGCGAGTCGACGAACTGCGCCTGCCCGCCGCTGCGGTAGCCGGCCAGCACCAGCCGGCGGGCGAGCGCGGCGGCGGCGTCCGCGCCGAAGTCCCCGCGTACGACGTGCAGCGCGAGATCCATTCCGGCCGACATCCCGGCGGAGGTGAGGATGCGGCGGTCGTCGACGAACAGGGCGCGCGGGTCCACGGTCGCGGCCGGGAAGAGCGTGGCGAGCAGCGGGGCCGCCGACCAGTGCGTGGTGACCCGCCGATGGTCGAGCAGACCGGCGTGACCGAGCACGAACGCCCCGGTGCAGATCGACATGATGCGGGCCCCGCGCCGGTAGGCGCGCCGCAGGGCGGTCAGCAACGCCTGCGGCGGGACCTCCCGCTCCCTCGTCCATCCCGGCACCACCAGCAGGTCGGCTCGTTCCGCCTCGTCGAGTCCGTACCCGATCTGGACGGTGACCCCACCGTCGAGCTCGACCGGCTCCGGCACCACGCCGCAGGTCCTGGTCCGGTACCACGAGCCGAACCGCTCGGAGTAGTCGACGCCGAAGATCTCGTTGACGGTCACGTAGTCGAAGCTGCCGGCGCCCGGGTAGGCCAGCATCGCCACGCCGGGCCCGTCCAGCGGCATCGACGCCTCCGTTCCACACCCGTCCGCCCACCGGTGAACGGACTGCCGACCCACATCGTAGAAACCCGCCCAGGTACGCGGCGGCGAAGTCCGGTCAGCTATCGACCGGATCAGGTCAGCTGGCGGTCACGGTGCTGCCCGCGCGCCGCCCCGGTCCTAGCGTCGGTCTCCTGCCCCGCCGGCGGGTCGACCGACCCGCTCCGGCACCACAGGAGAAAGGCGCCCACCGTGACTGAGAACCCCGCCGAGATCGGGCGACGGGCCTTCCTGCTCGCCGCCACGGCCGTGACCGTCGCCGGTGCGACCGGCGTCGCCGCGCCGGCGCACGCGGCCCCGGCACGCCGGAAGGGACGGTCGACGATGACGGCCAGGTCGGTCGGCGGGTACGAGGTGATCCCCCTGCTGGACGCGGCAGGGCCGTTCTTCCTCGACCGGCAGGTCGCGTTCCCCGCGGCGACGCCGCGCGACTGGGAGCTCGCCCGGGCCGTCGACCCCGGCGCGTTCGGCCCAGGGCAGACCTGGCAGCTGGACTTCCGCTGCTACGCGATCCGCGGGCCACGGGACCGGCTGATGCTCGTTGACACGGGGGTGGGGCCCGACGGCAGCCCGGCCGGCGGCTGGGCGCCGACGCCGGGCCGGCTCCCGGACGAGCTGGCCTGGGTCGGGATCGACCCGGCGGACGTCGACACGGTGGTGCTGACCCACCTGCACGAGGACCACTTCGGCTGGTCCGTCGGGCTGGACGGCACCCCGGTGTTCCCGAACGCCCGGTACGTCGTCCAGCAACGCGAGGTGGCCGCCCTGCCGGCCGGCGACGCCGCCCGGTCGTACGTCGTCGACCCGTTGCGCGCGGCCGGCCAGCTCGACGAGGTGGACGGCGTCACCCGGCTCGCCGCCGCTCCCCGGGCGGGCGGCTCGGTCCGCGTCGTACCCACCCCGGGACACACGCCCGGTCACCAGTCGGTCGTTCTCGACGACGGCCACGACCAGGTCGTCGTCACCGGTGACGTGCTGGTCCACGCCGTCCAGCTCATCGACCCGGCGGTGGCCTACCGGTACGAGGCCGACCCGGATCTCGCCCGCCGGACCCGGGAGCGGCTCCTGGCCGAAGCCAGGGCCCGGGGCGCCGTGCTGGCCACCGCACACCTGACCGAGCCGTGGACCGAACTGCGGTGAGCTGGATCGAGGCGGTCAACGCGGGCGGCGGCCATCGCCCGGCGTGCCCGGCTCAGCCGGCGCAGTTGTTGTTGCGCGCCGGCTGGGTCAGCTTCTCCTGGGTGCCGAACTTCGCGTACAGCCGCAGGTAGCAGGGCAGCTCGAGGTCGCCGTAGTAGTTGCCGACCGTGTTGTCGTAGTAGGTCGTGCCGCTGTCCGCGACCTGCCAGCTGCCGCTGTCGCCCGACTGGATCTCCCATTGACATCCTCTCCCGCGTAGAGGTGGGGGATTCCCGCTTCCAGCGCCATGCGTTGCTGGCGCTGGGTGGGTGGTCGACAGGGTGCCGAGTGGCTCCTGTCCCGGACTGCCCGCCCGGTGAGTGGGGGCGCCGCCTCGGCGGCGTCCCTGACGTTGATCGCGGCGTTCACGTCCGCGTTCGCCTGGTATCCGCAGGACCCGCACCGGAACGTCGCTTGGCTTTCGCGGTTGTTCGAGTCGGTGTTCCCGCAGTGGCTGCACCGCTGGGAGGTGAACGCGGCTGGCACCTTGACGATGCGGGTGCCGGTGGTACGCGCACGGTTGGCCAAGGCTGCCTCGAACATGCCCCAGCCCTTGTCGAGGATCGCCCGGTTCAGTCCGGCCTTCTGGCGCACGTTGGTGCCGGGCTCGGCGATGGTGCCCTTTGCGGTGGCGGTCATGGCCCCGATGGTGAGGCGTTCCAGCTTGATGGTCGCAAACTGACGGCAGAGCCGGTTGGCGGCCCACGTCACGAAGTCGCGGCGCCGGTTGCGGATCTTCGCCTCGGTTCGGGCAATCTCAGCGCGGACCTTGCGGGCGCGGTTGGAGGTCTTCGCGCCGAGTTTGCGGCATGCGGTCTCCTGCCGGCCAGCCTTCGACTTGAGTCGGGCCAGGTCGCGTTCCTGGCCGGGTCTGGTGAACGTGCGGTTCCACATGCGGCCGTCGGACATCGCCACGGCGACCTTCACGCCACGGTCTAGGCCCACGATCGTGTCGGGCCGGGCGTGCGTCTCGGGTGTCGTGACGCTGGCGTGGACGCCGAACCCGGCGTGCCAGGCAACACCGTCGAAGGACACCACCGCGTTACGGACCGTGCCACCCAACGGGCGGGACCAGCGAAACGTGACATCGCCGATCTTCGGCAGGCTGACCACGCCCCACCGGCGGTTGACCCGCCGCACCGCAATCGCCTGACCCGGGAACGGGACCGATAACCACGTCCTACTTCGCCGGCTCCCTCGCAGGCCCACCCCTGACCGCCCTGCACCAATACATCGAGCAGCAGAAAACGCCGGCCTAAAACACGCTCGGGCCCTACGGCCCTCCCGCCCGGGCCTTCACCCCCCCGCCCTAAAGGACGGAGCGCTGGCCCGCATCGCGGTAGTCGTCGCCGGCGCGGCCCTCCAGGCCCCGCGACCAGGCGATGATGTTGGCATCCTTGTAGATCTCGGACTGCACAGGGACCAGGTCGCGGCCTGGGCCGGGGTGGCCCCGACGAACAGCCCCGCCGTCAGCAACGCCCCTCGGCCGCTGACATCAGCTTGCGCATGGTCCGGTATCTCCGAAGTGGAAAGTGGATCGCTTCCGGAGCGTAGCCGTACGAGAAAGCAGTTCCAGTATGTGAGCGCTACTTTGTCGGAAATCTTCATCGACGGGACCGCGCCCGGGCCGCGCGGGCCTGCTGCGTACGCTGGTCGGCGACCTCCCGCGACCCTGGAGCACCGCCGATGACCAGCCCTGGATCCCGCACCGTCCGGACCGCCCGCGCCGCCGACGTCGGCGCGCTCGTCGACCTAGTCGAGTCGGCGTACCGGGGCGACCGCAGCCGGATCGGCTGGACCCACGAGGCGGACCTGCTCGACGGCCAGCGCGCCGACGCCGACATGGTGACCGCGGCCGTGACGCACCCGGCCGGGGCGATGCTGGTCGCCGAGGAAGGTACGGAGATCGTCGCCTGCTGCCAACTGGAGCGCCACGACGACCACGCCTACTTCGGCATGTTCGCGGTCTCGCCGTCGCGACAGGGCGGCGGGCTGGGGCGCGAACTGCTGGCGGAGGCGGAGCGGTTCGCCCTGCGGGAGTGGGGCGCGGGGGAGATGCGCATGACGGTCATCACCCAGCGAGAGGACCTGATCGCCTGGTACCAGCGGCGCGGCTACACCCGTACCGGTGAGCTCACCCCGTTCCCCTACGGGGACGAGCGGTTCGGGCTGCCGCGCCGGCCCGACCTGGCGTTCGAGACCCTGACCAGGAAGCTCGGCTGACCGCCCGTACGCCGCTGCGACCGTACGGGGTGCCGCGACCGCCGACGCGCCGTCCGGATCGGACCGTGGGCCGGCCGAGCACCCGGCGGTGCGACGTCCGCCGCCTCCTGCGCGGCGGCCGGCGCCATACGGGGGTCGCGGCGCGGACACCCGGTGACCGCGCCTCGACCTGCGGCTATCCGGACACCCGGGCCAAGAGCGCAGCTACGGCGTCGGCCGACGCCGGGTGTGCGGCCACCAGCGCCGCGGCACCGGCCGCTCCGGCAGGGGACGGGCCGTCCCGCCGCCACTCGCCCGTGCAGCCGAGCAGCGCAGCGACCGCGTCCACGGCCTCCGGGCGCGCGGCGAGCAGCGCGGTCACCGGACCGGCCGGGGCCACCGGTACGGCCGGCGGCGGCTGACCGGTGGCCCGCCACGGCGGCACCCAGGCGTCCAGTGCCGGCAGCGTGCCGGGGAAGGTGCGTTCGGCCTCGCGTACCAGCAGGGGCACCAGGTCCGGCCCCTGCTCCCGCAACGTGCTGATCAGGGTGGGTAGCCACGGCAGCAGCACCGGGTCGGGCAGCCGGGCGAACGCCGTCGACATCATCTCGACCACGAACGGGGCCAGCCCCGGCACCGGCTCCAACGCGTGCACGAACCCGGACAGGTACTGCGGGAACGCCGGCACCACCAGCGGGTTCCCCAGCAGCTCGGCGCAGCGGGCGCGCAGCTCGGCCCGGGGCAGCAGACCGAGGTGGTGGCGGGACGCCCAGAGCAGGGCGACCTTCGCCGGCGCCTCCGGGTGGGACTGGGCGACGGCCAGTTCCAACTGGGACCGGTCGCAGCCCAGCGACAGCGCGAGGCCCTCCATGCCGAACAGGAAGCCCAGCATGGCACCGACCTGCCGGACCCCGGTCGACTCGTCGACGAAGGCGGTGGGCAGCAGGGTGCAGTAGTGCGCGTACCCGGTGGTCACGAACGCCTCGCACCAGGCCGGCAGGCGCGCCGCGGTGGTCCGGTGGTGGGCGAGCAGCCGGCGGATCCGCCGTAGCACGTCGGGGGCGTCGTCCACGGTGCGCTCGGCGGCGAGCAGTTCCACCGCCCGCGCGCCGAGCTCGTCGACCAGGCGGGGGCTGTCGAGCAGGCGGATGGCGTCCTCGACCGCGGCGAGCGCGCCGGCGGCGGTCGCGTCCGGCCCGCGGACCGCGCGGCGGAGCCGCTGCTCGAGGACCTGCTCGACGGTGACGCCCTCGTACCCCAGCTCGATCAGGGCGCGCTGGTTGCGGCCGAGCGCCAGGTCCCAGCTCTCCTGCGGCGACCGGTGCCCGAGGCGGCGTTCGCCCATGATGGGCCGGACCGCGTCGGCGGGGAGCAGGTGCCGCAGCATCCAGAGCAGGTCCGAACAGGCCGGCAGCGCCGGGTCGGCGCGCAGGTCCAGCAGGGCCCGCTGGACGGTCCGCTTCTCCAGGTCCAGGCCGAGCGGACGCAGGCGGTCGAGGACGTCGCGGGCCAGCGGGGGGAGCGAGTCGTAGCCGACCTGGCCGACCCGGTCCCCGCCGAGCAGGATCTCGCAGAGCCGGCGGACGTCGCGACGGCCCGGCACGACATCCTTCTCGATGCAGGTGACCGCAGCGTCGGCGAAGTCGTATGGGGTGGGCCGGGCCCGGTTGCGCAGCCCGGCGAGCAGGATCGAGGTCTCGAAAACGGCGATCGCGTCGGCCGTACTGGCCAGGTAGCCGTTGCGCCGGGCGAGCCGGACGATGTCCACGCACCAGCCGCGCAGCTCCGCCTCGTCCAGCTCGTCGAGGGCGGGTGGCGCGGCGAGGAAGCCGGTGAGCCGGTCGGTGGCCGGGCCGCCGGCGGCCGGAGCGGGGGTGGCCCGCCCCCGCCGACTCCGTTTCGTCCCCTCCGGCTGGCCGTCGAGCCGGTACGGGACGAGTCCCGCCCGGCTGAGCGACTTCGCCCAGGTCGCCGCCGCGATCGACACCGAGCCGGGGGCGAGACCGAACTGCGCCTCGATCGCGGAGTGGCTGGACGGGATCAGCCCGTACCGCCAGTTGGTGCCGGTGCGCGGGCTGATCGCGAACTCCGGCGCGGCCGAGTCGAGGCCGAACTGCTCGACCCGGCTGGCGGCGTGGAACGCCCCGCACATGTACAGGCAGTCGGCCGGGTCGGCGCCGGAGGCGGCCAGGTGCTGCCGGATCCGGGTCCACATGTAGCGTTCCCGGTCCTCGTCCCGGTCCAGCCGGTCCGCGTCGCCCGGCCGCAGCCGCCGGAAGAGGCTGCCGATGAGCACCATCACCTGCCGGTAGGTGTCGTGGTCGGCGGCGGCGAGCGGTCGCTCCACGTACTGGTCCCACCACTCGGACCAGTGCCGCACCTTGCCGTGGTGCAGCAGGTAGGCCTCCAGCTCCGCGAACCGGGGCCGCAGGTCGCCGATCTCCACGCCGACCGCGTCGCCGTGCAGCGCCGCCTCCTCGGCGGTCTCCGTTCCGACCGCGGTGGCGTCGGGGGCGTCCGGGGCCGGGCCGGACCCGGACCGGGGCGTCCACTGGAAGACGTGGTCGGTGGAGCGGTCCACCAGCACCAGCTCCACCCCCGGCGTGTCCAGGGCGTACGCGATCGCCTGGTATTCGGCGGAGGCCTCGGTGATCGGGGCGACCACGCTCAGCGGCGCCCAGTCGGCGGGAAACCCCGCCAGCTCGGTGGCGAACGCCTGCACGGCCACCGGAAGGCGGCAGTTGCGCAGCTCGGCCAGCAGCGGCTGGAGGTCCTCGCACAGCTCCAGGTAGACGACCGTCGGCTGCTTGGCGCGCAGCCGCCGGAGCATGGCCAGCGCGGAGGCCGGTGAGTGGTGGCAGACCGGGAAGATCTCCAGCCGTTCGCCGAGCGCCCGGTCGACGTCGTCGACCATGCCGGCGAGGATGCCGGCCAGCGCGTCGGGGGAGTCGGCGAACGCGGCGGCCGCGTCGGCGAGCTGCTCACGCAGCGCGCCGAACAGGCCGGTGCCGGTGGACGCGGTCACGACAGCGACGCGATCGCCTGGCGGCCGCCGTCGAGGAAGCCGGCCCAGTCGCCGCCGTCCTGCTTGGCCCGCGGCTCCACGACCCCGTGCAGGTACTTGTTGAGGATGGCCAGGTCCTCGGGGCTGCGCCGGGCCAGCGACCCCATCAGCGACCCGGCCAGGGTCTCCGGGCGCAGGGTGCGGTCGCCGAAGAACTGGCTGTGCAGGATGGCGTCCTCGAGCACACCGATCTGCTCGGCGGTCGACAGCGCCGACTCCAGCTTCTCGTCGTCACTGGCCGCCGAGGCGCCCGCCGCCCGCAGGTCGGCGAAGCTCTGCAGCAGGATGTCCAGCAGGGTGGGCGGCACGTCCAGGTCGATGGCGTGCCGGCGCAGCAGCTCCTCGGTACGGAAGCGGACGATCTCCGCCTCGCTGCGCTTGTTGGTGACCACTGGGATCCGGACGAAGTTGAACCGCCGCTTGAGCGCCGACGACAGGTCGTTGACGCCGCGGTCGCGGCTGTTCGCGGTGGCGATGATCGAGAAGCCGGGCCGGGCGAAGACGATGTTGTCCCGGTCCAGCTCGGGAATCGAGATGTACTTCTCGGACAGGATGGAGATGAGCGCGTCCTGCACGTCGCTGGTGGAGCGGGTCAGCTCCTCGAAGCGGCCGACGACACCCTGCTCCATCGCGGTCATGATCGGCGACGGGATCATCGACTCGCGGGACTGGCCGCGGGCGATGACCATGGACACGTTCCACGAGTACTTGATGTGGTCCTCGGTGGTGCCGGCGGTGCCCTGCACGACCAGCGTGGAGTTGCGGCAGATCGCCGCGGCCAGCAGCTCGGCCAGCCAGCTCTTGCCGGTGCCCGGGTCGCCGATCAGCAGCAGACCCCGGTCGGAGGCCAGGGTGACGATGGCCCGTTCGACGAAACTGCGGTCGCCGAACCACTTCTGCGGGATCTCCCGGTCCAGGCCGTCGGCCCGTTCCGAGCCGAGGATGAACAGCCGGACCATCCGCGGGCTGAGCCGCCAGGAGAACGGCTTCGGGCCGGTGTCGACCGACTCCAGCCAGTCGAGCTCGTCGGCGTACTTGACCTCGGCGGGGGCACGCAGCATGTCGGACATCAGGGGTGGTCTCCTAGGTGAGGAAGCTCTTGAGCTCGAAGACGAGTTTGCGGATGTGGCCGGAGATGACCGGGGTGCCCAGGTCCTTGAAGCGCTGCCGGAACCACGGGTTGACGCTCTGCTGGCCGGAGCTGTTCACCGAGCCGACCGGGATGAACCGCACGCCGGAGCGGTGCACCGCCTCGATCCCGTCGAACAGCGGCTGCGACCGGTCGAACTCGTAGAAGTCCGAGATCCACACCAGCACGGTGTTCCTCGGTTCGACGATCTTGCGGCGGGCCATCGCCATCGCGACCGGGCCGTCGTTGCCGCCGCCGAGGTTGGTCCGCAGCAGCACCTCGAACGGGTCGTGCACCCACGGGGTCAGGTCCAGCGCCCGGGTGTCGTACGCGATCAGGTGCACGTCCACCTTGGGCAACCCGGCGAAGATGGACGCGAGGATGGTGCAGTTGACCATCGAGTCGACCATCGACCCGGACTGGTCCACCACCACGATGAGCCGGGCCGGGGTGGTACGGCGGGCGGTCTGCCGGTAGTAGAGCCGGTCGACGTAGAGGCGCTGGTCCTCCGGGCTCCAGTTGGTCAGGTTCTGCCAGATGGTGCGGTCGAGGTCGAGGTTGCGGAACACCCGCTTCGGCGGCACCGACCGGTCGACGGTTCCGACGCTGGTCTGTTCCACCTGGGTGCGCAGCACCTCGGCGACCTCGTCGACGTACCGGCGGATCAGCGCCTTGGCGTTGGCCAGGGCCACCCCGGAGAGGTTGGCCTTGTCCCGCAGCAGCTGCTCGATCAGGGACATGCTGGGGGTGAGCCTGCTCGCCAACCGGGGGTCGGCCAGCACCTCCCGCAGGTGCATCCGGCGGACCAGGTCACCCTCCAGTCCGGCGAGCGTGCCACCCAGGCCGCCGCCCTGCCGGCGCAGCTCGCCGGGCTCCGCGCCGAGCGCCTGTTCGAACCAGCCGGCATCGGACTGCCAGCGGGCGAGTTGACCGGCGCTGACCGGCCCGGAACCGGTGGCGAACACGTTGAGCAGCAGCTTCGACACCAGCGCCGCCCGGCGTACCTCGGCCTCGCCGGGCTGGCCCGGGGCGGCGGCCGGCCCGTCGTCGGTCGCGGTGAGCAGCCCGCGCAACTCGCCGGCGAGCGCCGGGAAGCGTTGGACCACCGTGTCGACGGAGACCGCCGGGTCGAGCAGCGCGGCCGGCAAGCCGAGGTCGTCGACGACGGCCATGCTCGCCGACTCCAGGGCGGGTTGCTCGTCGGGGCTGAACAGCCGGGCCAGCAGCCGCCAGTAGAGCACCTGGCGACGGTTCTCGTCGTTGCGGTCGGTGGCGGTCATCGGCGCAGCAACCGTCCCGCGCGCTCGCGCAGCACGGCCACGGCGTCGCCCGCCCTGACCTCGGCCTTCGCGATCTTCGGGTCGGTGATCCCGCACGCCCAGTCGCCGTTGTGCGCCTCGGTGACCTGCCGCTTGACGGTACGCCGCACGGCGAGGGGTTGCAGCAGCCACCGGCCGTCGTCCCAGCGCAGCAGGCCGACGCAGGCCGACGAGCCGGCGATCCGCTCCCGGGTGAGCGGACCGCTCGCCGGCAGCCGGTCGGTGGCCACCGGGACCGGCTCGCCGTCGAGGTCGAGGACGAGCGTGTCGTCGTCGCGCACGGTGTAGCCCTCGACGAGCACGGGCTCGGCGATCGCGGCCGGATGCCGGTCCAGCGGCGGGGCCGACGCCATGGCCGCCGACGAGAGCAGCACGCGCGCGGTCGCGAACGGGTCGGTCGGCTCGCCCAGCTCGGCCCGCGCATCGTCCCAGCGCAGGTCGCCGCCGTGCAGCGGCAGGTCGGTGACCGCCACGGCCCGCCGCTCGGCCAGCGCCCGCAGCAGCGTGGGTTGCCCCGGCAACAGTCGCCAGATGGCCGGCCCGACGATGGTGGCCACCTTCGCGGCGCCCACCGTGGCGCGGACCAGCCGTGGCGCCGCGCCGTCGGCCGGCTCGAGCACCGCGTGCAACTGCACCTGCACCGCGGTGTCGTGCTCCTGGACGTCCACGCCGAGCGGCAGCAGCCGCCCGGAGACCAGCTCGCCGTCCTCGGCCGTCGGCCCGGCCGGAGCACCCTGGGCGAGCAGCACCGCGCGCGCCCACAGGTCCGCCCAGCGCCAGGCCGGCAGCTGCGGCATCGCCGCCACCGGTACGCCCGCCCGCAACTCGGCGGCCAGACCGTCGAGCAGTACGGCGAGCCGGCGCAGCCCGGGCTCGGCCAGCGCGGCCTCCACCGGCGTCCCGACCGCGGAGATCAGCTCGTGGTCGACGCCGCGCCAACCGGTGAGCGCCACCTCGTGCAGCCAGGCCCGGGCCCCGAGCAGCGCGGGGGACGCCTCCGCCAGCCCGGCGGGGGCCCCGGTCCACGGCGCCCGCTGCCGCCCAAGCGCCGCGTCGAGCTGCGCGAGCTGCGCGTCGTGCGCCGCGCCGAGCAGGGCCGACCGCGCGCCGGCCAGGGCGGCGAGGTGCTCCTCCGCGACCGATCCGGCGGTCACCTTGCCGGCCGCCTCCGCCACCCGCGCACCGAGCGGGGTGCCGGCCACCGCGTCGGCCAGCGCCGCCAGCGCCCTGGCGTCCTCCTCGCCGATCCGGGCGAAGCCCCGGGTCAGCACCACGTCGAAACCGGCCACGACGTCGAGGGTCTCGGCCAGTCCCCCCGGCACGTCCGCGCGCAGCCGGGCCAGCTGGTTCGCCAGCATCAGCCCACCACCGTGCTCGCCGGGAACCACTGCAGCTCCGGCAGCGGCGCGGTGCTCTCCGGCACCTCCAGGTAGGCCAGGTGCCGCAGGAAGCGGCTGAACACCACCGCCGCCGGGCTCGGCTCGTGCCGGGGGTCCATCCGGGCGAACAGCTCGGCGCCGGTGTCCACCCCGTCGCCGACGTCGACCCGCAGGTAGCGGGCTACCCGCTCGACGCCGTACTGGATGATCGCCTCGTCGGCCAGCGCGTGCAGGTGCTTGCAGGGGTTGCCCCGCAGCCCGCCGCACGGCCGGTTGTTGTTGGTGCTGCAGTGATAGGCGTGGGTACCGGCGGCCACCGCCGAGACGTACACCCGCTCGATGTCGGACCCGCTGGACACCACGCCCTGCAGCCGGCCGTCGGCCAGCTCGACGAAGGGCACCTTGGCCAGCTTGCGCGGCCGGGCGGGTGGCACCACCCGCAGCACGCTTCGTCGTCGCCACGAGGCTTCGACCGCCTCCGTCATCTCCGACCTCCCCGCCGGAGACCGGCGCCGGGCAGGGGCTGCCCACGCCGGCCCACATCCGCGCCGCTGTGACGACAGGGATCATGGACCACCGGTACGACATCGCCACCACCGACCGGAACGTGGGGACCGGCGGCCGCGAACCGCGGCCGCCGGTCCGGGGAGGGCCGGTCTCACCGCGAGCGGCGGGCCAGTCTGCTCATCTTGACGGCGGTGAAGACGGCGGCGGCCAGCGCCACGTCCGACAGCAGCATGAGCCCGATCGCGTACGAGCCCTGTGCGCCGTACACCCAGCCCATGACCAGCGGCGGGACGAACCCGCCGAGGCCGCCGGCCGCGCCGACCAGCCCGGTGACCGCACCCACCTGTTCGGCGGGGGCGACCTTGCCGACCAGGGCGAAGACGGCTCCGCTGGCGGCGCCGAGCAGGATCGCCATGCCGAGGAAGGCCACGGTGGCCACCGGCATCAGCGGGGGGTCGAAGGCCTGCACGACGGCCAGGGCGGCCACCAGGGCGAAGGACCAGACCAGCACCGGCACCGGGTGCAGCCGGTCGGACAGCCAGCCGCCGACCGGCCGGGCGGCCACGGCCAGCACCACGAACCCGGCGGTCCGCAGTGCCCCGTCGGCGGGGCTCAGGTCGTACGTGGTGCGCAGGTACGCGGGCAGGTAGACGCTGAAGGCCACGAAGCCGCCGAAGCCGACCGCGTACAGGAAGCACAGCTGCCAGGTGACGGTGAGCCGCCCGACCTTTGCCAGTCGCTGCCAGGCCGACCCGGTCGGCCGGGCGCGGCCCGGGGCGTCCCGCAGCAGCAGGAACGCCAGGACGGCGTACCCGGCGAGGATCGCGGCGACGAGCAGGAACGGCGTCCGGTCACCGTAGGCGTCGGCCAGCCGGACCGTGGTGAAGTTCGCGATCGCCGTGCCGCCCATCCCGATCCCGAACACCCCGATGGCGAAGCCCCGCCGGGCCGGGGGATACCACCCGGAGACGTGCGGGACGCCGACGGCGAAGGCGGTCCCGCCGATGCCGAGGAAGAAGCCGGTCACGATCAGGGCGGCGTACGAGGAGACCACGGTCAGCGTCAGCACCGGAATGATGGTGGCCACGGTGACCAGCGGGAACACCACCCGTGCCCCGTACCGGTCGGTGAGCGCGCCGACCGGGATGCGGCCCAGCGACCCCACGACCACCGGGACGGCGACGAGCAGGGACTGGGCCGCGAAGCTCAGCCCCAGCCGCTCCTTGACGCCGGGGCCGAGCGGGCCGAGCAGTGCCCACGCCCAGAAGTTGACCAGGAAACCGAGCGTGGCGAGCGCGAGCTGGAGCGGCGCGGTGAGGCCGCTGGCGGGCGACGGGGCCGCCGCGCTCGCCGCCGGCTGTCTGTCACGGATCATGGTCATTGCTCTCTCCGTCGAGGTCGTCGGGACGGTGTCGGTGGGCCGGGAAAGCGGATCGCCGGGATCCGCCTCACCCTTCTGAGCGTGGCGCAGCCGAACCGGACGGATCAGGGCCGGAAGTCACGGCGGCCACGGGACCTCCGGGTGCGTCACACCTGAGACGCAGCACCCCCACCGGGCCGTCGCCCCGCCATCCCGGCGGCACGACGGCGAAGGCGTCCGCGCCGGCCGCGCCGCCCAGGAAGCCGGGCTGCCCGCCGCCGACCGGGTGCAGGCCGTCGGCCGACCACCGCACCGGCAGGATCCGGGTACGGCG
>NZ_JAPDPH010000128.1 GCF_026013475.1 Micromonospora yasonensis
CTCGCCCTGGCCACGACCGCCACCATCGCCGCCGCGTGCGCCACCGCGTTCGGCTGGACGGGATGCCGGTGGTCACCGCCGACCTGCACTCCGCCCTCCCGGCGATCCTCGCCGGCGTACGCGCCGACGCCCCGCGGGCCCGGGTGGCGTACCTGCTCACCGACGGCGGGGCGCTGCCGGCCTGGTTCTCCCGCACCCTGGCCGGGCTGGCCGGGCACCTCGTCGGCACGATCACCGTGGGCCAGGCGTTCGGCGGCGACCTGGAAGCCAGCACCCTGCACAGCGGCCTGCTCGCCGCCCGGCACGTGCTGCACGCCGACCTCGCGATCGTCGCCCAGGGCCCCGGCAACCTCGGCACCGGCACCCGCTGGGGGTTCTCCGGGGTGGCCGTCGGGGAGGCGGTCAACGCCGTCGCCACGCTGGGCGGGCGGCCCGTCGGCTCGCTGCGCATCTCCGACGCCGACCCCCGGCCCCGGCACCGGGGGGTCTCCCACCACAGCCTCACCGCGTACGGCCGAGTGGCCCTCGCGCCGGCGGAGCTGGTGGTGCCGGACGGCCTCGACCCGGCGCTCGCCGCCCAGGTGGACGCGGCCCTGGCGCCGCTCGCCGGCCGGCACCGGATCGTCAGCGTGCCCGCCGACGGCCTCGACGCGGCGCTGCGGGCCAGCCCGGTGGGCCTGTCCACGATGGGTCGCGGGCTCGACGCCGACCACGCCTACTTCCTGGCGGCGGCCGCCGCCGGCCGCCGTGCCGCCGCCCTCGCCGGCTGACCGGCGACACCGAGGCCGTCCACCTCAGGTCGCCGAGGCCAGTCGCCACCGCCAGGTGATCACGCCCGCCCCGACGGTGACCGGTCCGCTCAGCCGAGGTAAAAGATCAACCCCAACCAGGCGACCACGATGAGGATCAGCGCGGCCGCCAGCACCCAGGTCGGCACGGTGTACTCGCCACGGCGGTTGCGCTCGATCTCGGCGCGGATCTTCTCCCGGCGCCGGTCGATCCAGTTGAGCTTCTCGGTGCCGCCGTCGCGGTCCGGTCGGCCGCCGCGCTCGCGGTCGGCGGGTTCGGAAGTGTTCATCGCCACGCCAGCGTACCGGTGGCGCGGCGGCCGGTGCCGGGGCACCGGCCGCCCTCGATCACATGCTGGCGATCAGCCGTTCCACCCGCTCGTCGTACGCCCGGAACGGGTCCTTGCACAGCACCGTGCGCTGCGCCTGGTCGTTCAGCTTCAGGTGCACCCAGTCGACGGTGAAGTCGCGCCGCTTCTCCTGGGCGTGCCGAATGAACTCACCGCGCAGCCGCGCCCGGGTGGTCTGCGGCGGCGTCTCCTTCGCCTCGAAGATCTCCGGGTCGGTCGCCACCCGGTCCACCTCGCCGCGCCGCTCCAGCAGCCCGTACAGGCCGCGCCCGCGACGCAGGTCGTGGTACGCCAGGTCCATCTGCGCCACCCGCGGGTGCGACAGCGGCAGGTCGTGCTTGCGCTGGTACCGCTCGATCAACTTCAGCTTCGTCACCCAGTCGATCTCGCGGGCCACCGGGTCGAGGTCACCGGTCTCCACCGCCCGCAGCACCCGGGCCCACAGGTCCACCACCCGCTTCGCGGTCTGGTCCCCGCCCCGGCGCTCCACGAACTCCGTCGCCTTGGCCAGGTATTCCTGCTGGATCTCCAGCGCCGAGACCTCCTTGCCGGAGGTTAGCCGGACCTTGCGCCGGCCGGTGATGTCGTGCGACACCTCCCGGATCGCCCGAATCGGATTCTCCAGCGACAGGTCCCGCATCATCACCCCGGCCTCGATCATCCGCAGCACGATGTCGGCGGTGCCGACCTTCAGCAGCGTGGTGACCTCGTTCATGTTCGAGTCACCGACGATCACGTGTAGCCGGCGGTAACGCTCGGCGTCCGCGTGCGGCTCGTCCCGGGTGTTGATGATCGGGCGGCTCCGGGTGGTCGCCGAGGAGACGCCCTCCCAGATGTGCTCGGCCCGCTGCGACAGGCAGTAGACCGCGCCGCGCGGCGTCTGCAGCACCTTCCCCGCGCCGCAGATCAGCTGCCTGGTGACCAGGAACGGGATCAGCACGTCCGCCAGGCGGCCGAACTCCCCGTGCCGGGACACCAGGTAGTTCTCGTGACAGCCGTACGAGTTGCCGGCCGAGTCGGTGTTGTTCTTGAACAGGTAGATCTCACCCGCGATGCCCTCGTCGTGCAGCCGCTTCTCCGCGTCGACGAGCAGCCCCTCCAGGATCCGCTCCCCCGCCCGGTCGTGTGCGACCAGGTCGGTCACCGAGTCGCACTCCGGGGTCGCGTACTCCGGGTGCGAGCCCACATCCAGGTAGAGGCGGGCCCCGTTGCGCAGGAACACGTTGCTCGACCTGCCCCACGACACCACCCGCCGGAACAGGTACCGCGCGACCTCGTCGGGGGACAGCCGGCGCTGCCCGCGATAGGTGCAGGTGACGCCGTACTCGGTCTCGAGGCCGAAGATTCGCCGCTCCATGATGTGACACTAGCCGCCCGAGCCACCCGATGGGCAACGCTCAACCCGGTGGTTCCACCGGCGTCCCCCGCGGGCGCCGTCCGGGCATCCCACCGCGCGCAACTCCCGCACCCGGCACGGCCGGCCACCGTGCGGATCGTGGTCACCGGCGACGCCGGCTACCTCCGGTCGGCGTACGTCAACGCCGCCCATAAGGACCACGACCGCCGGTACGCGCTGGACGGCACCGTCAGCCGCCGGGAGCGGGGCTGGTCGCCCACCGTCGACTTCGATCAGGGGCTGGCCGCCACCGGGCGGTGGTACCGGGACAACCGGGCCTGGTGGACGCCACTCAAGCGACCCCGCTGACCCGCGCGCCGGCCGCCGGACGGACCCGGGCCGCCACTCGGCGACGGCCCGGCGGTCACGTCACTGCGCGGGTTCGCCGCCCGCCTCGTCCTGCTGGCCCTCCAGGTCGGTCGAACCAGCCGACGTGGTCGGCTTCTTCGCCTCCTCGGTGGGCACCGTCGGGGTCTTCGCCCGGCCCGGCGCCGGCGCGGTGTCCGCCGCCTCCCCGTCCAGCAGCGCGGTCAGCGCCGCCCCGGTGATCCGGCGGAACGTCCGCCCCACGCGACGGCGGTCCAGGACCGCCACCTCCAACTGGTTGGCGGCGATGGTACGGCTCGCGCCGCCTTCCCCGCCCACGCTGCTCAGCGCCTTCACCGCGGCCCGGACCGCCTCCGACAGCGACATGTCCGGCCGGTGCTCGTTCTTCAGCACCCCGGTGATCGCCTCGGCCTGGCCGCCCATCGCCATTCGGCCCGGCTCGTCGTTGACCGACCCGTCGTAGGTCAGCCGGTAGATCGAGTCGTCGTCCGGCGTCGCGCCCACCTCCGCCACGCAGATCTCCACCTCGAACGGCTTCGACTGCTCGGTGAAGATCGCGCCCAGCGTCTGCGCGAACGCGTTGGCCAGACCCAGGCCGGTCACGTCCCGCCGGTCGTAGCTCAGGCCGTTCAGGTCGGCCATCCGCACCCCGGCGCGGCGCAGGTTCTCGAACTCGTTGTACCGGCCCACCGCGGCGAAGCCGATCCGGTCGTAGATCTCACTGACCTTGTGCAGGGTGCTGGAGAGGTTCTCCGCGACGAAGAGCACCCCGCCCTCGTAGCTCAGGACCACCGCGCTGCGGCCCCGGGCGATGCCCTTACGGGCCAGCTCGGAGCGGTCGCGCATGATCTGCTCGGGGGAGGCGTAGAACTGCATGGCCACGGCGGCGGTTCTCCTTCGGGCGCTGTGCTGCGGACTGCTGACGGGTCAGGTGGGAGCGGCTCAGCCGCCGGGGTTCTCCATCCGGCCGGCCACGACGCTCTCCGCGATCGCCGCCGTCTCGGCGTCGGTGAGCCGGTGGGTGCCCTCCGCCGTCGCGGTCATCACCACCGGGTAGATCCTGCGGGTCAGGTCCGGCCCACCGGTCGCGGTGTCGTCGTCGGCCGCGTCGTACAGCGCCTCGACGGCGAGCCGTACCGCGTCGTCGACCGACAGGCCCGCGCGGAACCGCTTCTTCAGCGCCGACTTGGCGAACAGCGAGCCGGAGCCGATCGCGTCGTAGCCGGTCTCCTCGTACGGGCCGCCGGTCACGTCGAAGCTGAAGATCCGGCCGGCGCGGGCCGGGTCGAGCGCCGCCAGGTCGAACCCGGCGAAGAGCGGGATCACCGCCAGGCCCTGCATGGCCGCGCCCAGGTTGCCCCGGATCATCGAGGCCAGCCGGTTGGCCTTGCCGTCGAGCGAGAGCATCGCGCCCTCGATCTTCTCGTAGTGCTCCAGCTCCACCTGGAACAGTCGCATCAGCTCGATGCCGATGCCCGCGGTGCCCGCGATACCGACCAGCGAGTACGCGTCGGCCGGGTGCACCTTCTCGATGTCCCGCTGGGCGATCAGGTTGCCCATCGTGGCGCGCCGGTCGCCGGCCATCACCACACCGCCGGCGGCCGAGATGGCCACGATGGTGGTCGCGTGCGGCGCCATGTCGGCGGCCATGCCGGGCGGCAGCGGCCGTCGGCCGGGCAGCATCTCGGGGGCGACCTTGCTCAGGAACGCTGTGAAGGACGACGTCCCCGCGTTGGTGAACACATCTGGTAGACGCCCGGATGGATCAAAACCCGCTGCCACGTGGTTCCTCTCAGGTACGTGATCGCCCTGGCCAGCCTCGCGGGACTGTCCCGGAACTGGCCAAGACCACCGTTGCAGTTGAAGCAGAGTATCCCGCGCACCCACCCGGTGCGATGATCGTGGTCCACATGTTCCGGATCGGGGCCACCGCTCCCGGAACTCCTTCTACGTCAGGCCGTGGACGACCTGAACGACAGCCGCCTACCGCGGTTCGACCCCGTGCTCGCGACGGCTCGCCCGCGTGTGGGCCGCCGCGCAGGTCTCACCGTAGAACCGGGCCGTCGGGGCGCCGCCGCCTGCGGTGGACGGCCACCACAGGCGAGACCAACCGGATCGAGGACAGACCGTGTCCGATGCCGTACGGCAAGTCGGACATTGCGGTCATTGTCCGCCTTTCTGGACGTATCCCCTCACGAATTCCTCTGCGTTTTCCTCCAGGACGGAGTCGATCTCGTCGAGCAGGTCGTCGACGTCCTCGGTGATCTCGGCGTGCCGCTCGGCAACCTCGGGGTTGGCCTGCGCGGTGACCTCCTCGACCTCCTCGTGCGACTTGCCGGACTGGGTCTGCCCGCCTTCTTGCGTCGCCATGGTGCTGCCTCCTCCACGATCGCCTGCGATCAACTTACCTCGCCCGGGCGACGAAAAGCCCGTCGCGCGCCGGGTTCCTCGACGCGTGACGGGCTCCGCGTGGCGCCCGGCGGCTCAGCCGCCGGTGAGCATCTCCAGGAGGTCCTTGGCGCTCGCGCACCGGTCGAAGAGCTCCCCGACGTGCTTGCGGGTACCCCGCTCCGGTTCCATCATCGGCACCCGGACCAGCGACTCGCGGCCCACGTCGAAGATGACCGAGTCCCAGCTCGCGGCGACCACCTCGGAGGCGTACTGGGCGAGGCACCGACCACGGAAGTAGGCGCGGGTGTCCTCCGGCGGCTCGGTCATCGCGGTGCGGGTCTGCTCGTCGCTGAGCAGGGTCTTCATCGAGCCGCGCTGGACCAGCCGGTGGTAGAGGCCCTTCTCCGGCCGCACGTCGGAGTACTGCAGGTCGACCAGTTGGAGCTTGTGCGAGCCCCAGGCGAGCTTCTCCCGCTCCCGGTAGCCCTCCAGCAGCCGCAGCTTGGCCACCCAGTCCAGTTCGTCGGCGCAGAGGAAGGCGTCCCGGCCGAGCCGGTCGAGCACGCTCTCCCAGCGGTCGAGCACGTCGGCGGTCTGCTCGTCCAGGTCGTCGCCGTACCGGTCGTCCACGAAGGACCGGACCCGTTCGAGGTAGGCCCACTGCACGTCAAGGGCGGTGAGCTTGCGGCCGTCGCGCAGCCGCATGAGGTGCTTGAGCGACGGGTCGTGACTGACCGCGCGCAGCTCGCTGACCGGGTCGGCGATGCCCAGGTCGGGGGTGAGCGCCTTCTCCTCGATCATGGTGAGGATCAGCGCGGTGGTGCCCACCTTGAGGTACGTGGAGATCTCCGACAGGTTGGCGTCGCCGATGATGACGTGCAGCCGGCGGTACTTGTCGGCGTCCGCGTGCGGCTCGTCGCGGGTGTTGATGATCGGCCGCTTGAGGGTGGTCTCCAGGCCCACCTCGACCTCGAAGAAGTCGGACCGCTGGGAGATCTGGAAGCCGCTCTGGCCGCCGTCCTGGCCGATCCCGACCCGGCCGGCGCCGCACACCACCTGGCGGGTGACGAAGAACGGCGTCAGGTACGCCACGATGTCGGCGAACGGCGTCTGCCGGCGCATCAGGTAGTTCTCGTGGGCGCCGTAGCTGGCGCCCTTGTTGTCGGTGTTGTTCTTGTAGAGGTGGATCGGATGGGTGCCCGGGATGGTGGCGGCCCGCCGGGCCGCCTCGGCCATCACCCGCTCCCCCGCCTTGTCCCAGCGCACCACGTCGAGGGGGTTGGTCACCTCGGGGGTGGAGTACTCCGGGTGGGCGTGGTCGACGTACAGCCGGGCGCCGTTGGTGAGTATGACGTTGGCCAGCCCCAGGTCCTCGTCAGCGAGCGCCTCGGCCGGGTCGTACGCGGCTCCCGAGTAGGTGAAGCCGCGGGCGTCGCGCAGTGGCGACTCTTCCTCGTAGTCCCAGCGCGCCCGGCCGCCCCGGTTGAGTTCGGGCCGCGCCCCGTAGGCGTTGACCACCTGCGAGGAGGTGACCATCGGGTTGGCCCCGGCCTGGCCGGGCACGGAGATGCCGTACTCGATCTCGGTGCCCATGATCCGTCTTACGCTCATCGACCTGCCCGCTCCGCTCGCCCGTCCCGGTCCCCCGTCACGTCGAGCGTAGTCGCCGTCACGCGCCGAGGGGGCACGGCAGGCCGGGCGCGGTAACGCGCGGAGGCCCGCGGCGCACCGCGCCGCGGGCCTCCGTCGTCGCCGTCGGACTAGAGGTACTGGCCGGTGTTGCTGGCGGTCTCGATGGACCGGCCGGCCTCGGCGCCCTTGCCGCCGGAGACGAGCGTACGGATGTAGACGATCCGCTCGCCCTTCTTGCCGGAGATGCGCGCCCAGTCGTCGGGGTTCGTGGTGTTGGGCAGGTCCTCGTTCTCCCGGAACTCGTCGACGCAGGCGTCGAGGAGATGCTGCAGGCGCAGCCCCTTGTGCCCGGAGGTGAGGAACTCCTTGATGGCCATCTTCTTGCCCCGGTCGACGATGTTCTGGATCATCGCGCCCGAGTTGAAGTCCTTGAAGTAGAGGACTTCCTTGTCGCCGTTGGCGTAGGTGACCTCGAGGAAGCGGTTCTCCTCGGTCTCCGAGTACATCCGCAGGACGACCGCGTCGATCATCGCCGCCACGGTGGCCTGCGGGTCGCCGCCGTGCTCGGCCAGGTCGTCCCCGTGCAGCGGCAGGCCGGCGAGGATGTACTTGGAGAAGATGTCCTTGGCCGCCTCGGCGTCCGGCCGCTCGATCTTGATCTTCACGTCGAGCCGGCCGGGGCGCAGGATCGCCGGGTCGATCATGTCTTCCCGGTTGGAGGCGCCGATGACGATGACGTTCTCCAGGCCCTCGACACCGTCGATCTCGCTGAGCAGCTGCGGGACGATGGTGTTCTCCACGTCGGAGGAGACGCCGGAGCCGCGGGTGCGGAAGACGGAGTCCATCTCGTCGAAGAACACGATCACCGGGGTGCCCTCGCTGGCCTTCTCCCGGGCCCGCTGGAAGATCAGCCGAATGTGCCGCTCGGTCTCGCCGACGTACTTGTTGAGCAGCTCGGGGCCCTTGATGTTGAGGAAGAAGCTGGTGTGCTTCTCCTCGCCGCGCCGTTCGGCGATCTTCTTGGCGAGGGAGTTGGCCACCGCCTTGGCGATCAGCGTCTTGCCGCAGCCGGGCGGGCCGTAGAGCAGGATGCCCTTCGGCGGCCGGAGCTGGTGCTCGCGGAACAGGTCGGCGTGCAGGAAGGGCAGCTCCACCGCGTCGCGGATCTGCTCGATCTGCGCCTGGAGGCCACCGATGTCCTCGTAGTCGACGTCGGGCACCTCCTCCAGCACCAGCTCCTCGACCTCGCTCTTCGGGATCCGCTCGTACGCGTACGCCGAGCGGGGCTCGATCATGAGCGAGTCGCCGGCCCTGATCGGGCTGCCGATCAGGGTCTCGGCGAGGTGCACGATGCGTTCCTCGTCGGAGTGGGAGACCACCAGAGCTCGGTCGCCCGGGGCGCCGCCGGGCCCGGCGAGCACCTCCTTGAGCATCACCACCTCGCCGACCCGCTCGTAGCCGAACGCGTCGACGATGTTGAGGGCGTCGTTGAGCAGGACCTCCTGGCCGCGGCGCAGCTCGTCGACCTCCAGCGAGGGCGAGACGGCGACGCGGAGCTTGCGCCCGCCGGTGAAGACGTCCACCGTGCCGTCGTCGTGTTTCGCCAGGAAGACGCCGTAGCCACTCGGCGGTTGCGCGAGGCGGTCGATCTCCTCCTTGAGCGTCACGATCTGCGCGCGAGCCTCCTTGAGGGTGCTCACGAGCCGTTCGTTGTTCTCGGTCAGCCGCGCCAACTGGGCCTGGGTGGCCGCCAGCCGCTCTTCGAGCTGCCGGACGTGTCGGGGGCTTTCGGTCAACTTGCGCCGCACCAGGGCGAGTTCCTCTTGCAGGAACGCGACCTGCGTGGAGAGATCGTGGGCCTCCTTCTCCCACCGTGCGGCGCGCGAGTCCGCGTCGTCGCTGCGTGCCACGTCCCACCTCCCCGGGGGGCTTGAACGTACTGAGCTAACACTAGCCGCTATGAGCTCGATTCGGTCCCACGCAACGCCCTCGTCACCGAAGCTTGATCGCCAAGGGCTGACCGACGGGCGGGTACGGGCGTTCGGGTACCGTCGGGGCGTGGGACGGGAGAACATGGGGGGTGCTTCGTGACCGACGTCGCGACAGACCAGCTTCAGGTCTGGGTGGACCAGGACCTCTGCACCGGTGACGGGCTGTGCGTGCAGTACGCGCCCGAGGTCTTCGAGTTCGACGTCGACGGCCTGGCGTACGTCAAGGGCGCGGACGGCGAGCTGCGGCAGGCCCCCGGCGCCCGGATCGACGTGCCGGAGCACCTGCGCCTCGAGGTGATCGACTCGGCGAAGGAGTGCCCGGGCGAGTGCATCCACGTGGTGCGGGCGGGCGACGGCGTCGAGGTGGCCGGCCCGGAGGCCGACGACTGACGAGCTGACGGATCGCGGGCCGGGACGCTCTCGTCCCCGGCCCGCGATCCATTTACAACATGGGACGACCGACCACCGAGGCGACAAGTCGGGCGAACTCCTCCAACCGGGCGATCTGCCCGGCCCCGCCGTCGTCGAGGGTCTTGCCGAAGCGCAGCGCGTCATGCCGCGGCGCACCGACCACCTCGTCGCCGGGCGGCGCCTCGTCCAGCGAGGTGAGCAGCAGGTAGACGTCGATGCTGTCGACCCGGACCTCGCCGGTGTCACTGCGGGTGAGCCGCCGCCGGCAGCCCACCTCGGTGACCGTCGAGACCGGGACCACCCGCAGCGAGGAGGTCATCGAGCCGGGTGGCCCCTCCCCCGGTGGCACGTCCTCGCCGTGCCAGAGGATCAGCCGGCTGCCGTCGCAGACGACGACCTCCTGCCAGACGCCGTTGACCTCGTTGACGAAGCGTTCCAGGGTGAAGCCGAGCACGGACGCCCCGCGCAGCACGCCGCCGAGGGCGTCCAGGGCGATGTCGGGGTCGCGCAGGTACGCCCGGGCCGCCGACTCCAGGTCGGCGTAGGGCGACCAGTCGGGGAAGACCGCGGGCAGGTCGCCGTTGCCGTAGCCGGGGCCGCTCACGCCGCCGCCTCCCGCTGTCGCCGTCCGTCGGGGCGCGCGCGCCGCGCCCCGGTCTGCTCGCTCATGCCACCGTCTCCGCCCGTCCGGTGCCGTTCCCGCCGGGACCCATGATCCACCCGCTCGCCCCTGTCCCCACAGGGGGGTCACGGCTGATCCGTTTCCTGCTCCGCCTCGGCCGCCGCCTGCCGCGCCGCCTCCGCCTCGCGCAGTGCCTGGCGGCGCTGGACGTACGCCTCGGCGCCCTTGCTGGGCTTGCGCCGGCGCGGCGGCGCGGTGACCCCGGGGGCGAGCTTGCGCGCGGAGACCAGGAACGCGGTGTGCGCGATCATCCGGTGGTCGGGACGGACGGCGAGCCCTTCGGCGTGCCAGTCCCGCACCAGCGACTCCCAGGCCCGGGGCTCGGTCCAGCCACCCCGCTCGCGCAGCGCCTCGACCAGCTCGGACAGCTGCGGGGTGGTGGCCACGTACCCGATGAAGACGCCGCCGGGGACGAGCGCCCGCTCGACCATGTCGAGGGTCTCCCACGGGGTGAGCATGTCCAGGATGATCCGGTCGAACCCGGTCTCCGGGCACTGGGCGACGTCGCCGACGTGTAGCCGCCAGGCCGGGTGCGGCCCGTTGAAGAACGCCTCGACGTTGCGCCGGGCGATCTGGGCGAAGTCCTCCCGCACCTCCCAGGAGTGCAGCTCGCCCTCGGTGCCGACGGCCCGCAGCAGCGAGCAGGAGAGCGCGCCGGAGCCGGCTCCGGCCTCCAGGACCTTCGCGCCGGGGAAGATGTCGCCCATGGCGACGATCTGCGCGGAGTCCTTCGGATAGATCACCTGGGCGCCGCGCGGCATGGAGAGCACGTAGTCCGACAGCAGCGGCCGCAGGGCCAGGAAGGCGGTGCCGCCGCCGGCGGTGGTGACCACACTGCCGTCGGGCAGGCCGATCAGCGTGTCGTGCTTGAGGATCCCCCGGTGGGTGTGGAACTCCTTGCCGGGCTCCAGCGTCACGGTGTGCATCCGCCCCTTGGGGTCGGTCAGCTGCACCCGGTCGCCGGGGCGGAACGGCCCTCGGTGAACAGGCGGCAGGGCCGGGACGGCGGAGGAATGTGCGGTCACGTGTTCGTCTTCCGTTTGGGTTCCAGGAGCTGAGCCAGATCCGCGATGTGCAGAACGCCGACGACATCTTCGCCTGCCGTCACGACGTACTGTGCGCCCGGGTGGCTGCGCACGGTCTCCATCACGTGCTCGCCGTCCGCGCCGACCGGCAGCGCGGGCAGGCTGCCCAGGTCGCGGGAGACCGCATCCACCGCGAGCCACGGCCGCCGTTCCGGGGGTACGGCGTCGGCCCGGGCCGGGTCGACCAGGGCGACCGGCCGGCCGGCGGCGTCGACCACGGCGAGCGCGGCACCGGGGGCGGGGGTCTCGGCACGCCTCCGCTGGGCCTCGGCCAGCGGGGTGCCGCTGGGCACCGGGAGTACCGGGCGGGCCAGCCGGGCCAGGTCGACCAGCGGGAGGCGGCGGCTGATCCGGGCCAGCCGGATGGACTGGCCGGCGCCCCGCCAGAGGGTGACGGCGACGAGCAGCATCAGCGGCAGGGCGAGCGGCGCGATGGCGCGGCGCAGGGTGAGCAGGACCACCAGGGCCAGGGTGGCCACGGCGACGGCCCGGCCGATCCAGCCGGCCACCTCGGTGCCCCGGTGCCGGTCCCGGGTGAGCGCCCACAAGGCGGCGCGCAGCGCCCGGCCGCCGTCGAGCGGCAGCCCGGGCAGGCTGTTGAAGACGGCGACCACGACGTTGGAGACGGCGAGCTGGAAGGCGAGCTGGTGGCCGAGCGTGCCGGCGGGCAGGGCGAGGGTGGCGGTGACGCCGGCCGCGCCGAGCACCGCGGAGACCGCCGGACCGGCGAGGGAGACCAGCAGGTCCACCTTGGGGCTGGGGGCGTCGCGGTCCATCTCGGTGTAGCCGCCGAGCAGCTCCAGCGTGATCCCTCGCACACCGATGCCGTACCGTCGGGCGGTCAGCGCGTGGCCCAGCTCGTGCAGCAGCACCGAGCCGAGCAGGGAGACCGCGAAGCCGAGGCCGACCAGGTAGCCGCCCAGGTGACCGAGGTCGAGCTGACGGCGGGCGAGCGACGCGTAGAGGACGGTGACGACCGCGGTGAGCAGCAGCATCGAGGCGTCGACGTGCAGCGGCACGCCAGCTACCCGAGCGACGGTCAGCCGGGTGCGGCGGGTCGGTCGGGTCCGCTGCTCCACCGGATCGATGGTACGCGGCGCGGATCATGCGCCGGTGCGGCGACGACGGCCCTGTCACACCGGTGCCCTAACCTTCCGGACATGACGGCGGAACCGGTGATCGACGCGCAGGAAACCCCGATGACGGCACCGCCCACGGTGCGGGCGTCGCTGTCGCCGTCGCGGGCAGCGGACTTCAAGACCTGTCCGCTGCTCTACCGGTTCCGCAGCATCGACCGGCTGCCCGAGCGCCCGACCGTGGAGCAGGCCCGGGGCACCCTGGTGCACGCGGTGCTGGAGCGGCTGTTCGACCTGCCGGCGGCGGCGCGGACCCCGCAGTCGGCCGGCGACCTGGTGGCCCCGCAGTGGGACCGGCTGGTCACCGAGCAGCCGGAGCTGGCGACCCTGTTCGCCGGCGGCGACGGCGCCGGGGTGGGCGAGTTCCTCCGCTCGGCGGCCGGGCTGCTGGAGGGCTACTTCGCGGTGGAGGACCCGCGCCGGCTGGAGCCGGCCGAGCGGGAGGCGTTGATCTCCGCGGTGGTCGACGAGGAGCTACTGATCCGGGGCTACCTGGACCGGCTCGACGTGGCCCCGGACGGCGCGCTGCGGGTGGTCGACTACAAGACCGGCGGGGCCCCGCGGGAGGCGTTCGAGGCGCGGGCGCTGTTCCAGCTCAAGTTCTACGCCCTGGTGCTGTGGCGGACCCGGGGCGTGGTGCCGCGGGTGCTGCGGCTGCTCTACCTCAAGGACGCCGAGGTCTGCGACTACACGCCCGACGCCGACGAGCTGGAGCGGTTCGAGCGCACGGTGGTGGCGCTGTGGCAGGCGATCGAGCAGGCCACCGCGCGGCAGGACTTCCGGCCCCGGCCCAGCCGGCTCTGCGACTGGTGCAGCCACCAGACGCTCTGCCCCAGTTTCGGCGGCACCCCGCCGCCGTTCCCGGCCGCCGGGCCCGGCGACCCGCTGACCGACGCCCGGTCCCGGCCGGTCGCCCCGGGCGCGGACGAGTGATCCTCCTCCTCCAGGAGGAGGCGGGGTTCGGCTTCGCCGACGACGGGGCACGCCGGGCGGCGGCTAGCGTCGTGGCATGACCAACCGGGTGCGGGCCTGGGCGCGCCGTCGCCCGCTGGGCGCCGACGCCGCCTTCGCGGTCGCGCTGGTGCTGGTGGAGGCGGCGGTGCTGCTGCTCACGCCACGCGAGCTGCGCCCCGGGCAGTTGTGGTCGGCGGTGGGCTGGAGCGCGCTGTCCGCCGCCCCGGTGGCCGCCCGCCGGGTCGCGCCGTGGCCGGCGGTCGGGGCCGCCCTGGTCAGCCTGGCGGTTCTGGCGCCGCTGAAGCACTCGCCGGCCGCCCACGGGCTGGCCTTCGTCGTGCTCACGTACACGATGGCGGCGCACCAGCGGGCCCGGCCGGCCGCGCTGGCCGCGGTGCTGCTGTGGACGCCGGTGCTGCTGGCCAACGTGGTCGTCCCGCCGGCGAGCGCGGTCCGGGTCGGGCCGGGGCTCCTGGTGCTCAACAGCCTGCTCACCGCGGCCGTGGCGTACGCGGTGGGGCGGGCCGTGCAGGCTCGCCGGCAGTCGACCCGGATGCTGCGCGAGCGGGCCCGGATCGCCGAGGCGACCCAGCGGTCCCTGGCCGAGCAGGCCGTCGCGGACGAGCGGCGGCGGATCGCCCGGGAACTGCACGACGTGGTGGCCCACCAGGTCAGCGTGATGGGGGTGCTGGCCACCGGGGCGCGCCGGGTGCTCCGCCGGGACCCGGACGCCGCCGACGAGGCCATGGCCACCGTCGAGGAGACCGGCCGAGCCACCCTGCGGGAGCTGCGCCGGCTGCTGGACGTGCTGCGCACCGACGCCGAGCAGGACGCCGAGTTGGCCCCGCAGCCGGGGCTGACCGCCGTCGAGACCCTGGTGGAGCAGGTACGGGAGGCCGGGCTGCCGGTGACGCTACGGGTCGACGGCACGCCGGCGCCGCTGGCCGAGGGGGTGGCGCTGGCCGTCTACCGGGTCATCCAGGAGGCGCTGACCAACGCGCTCAAGCACGCCGGCCGCGCCACCGCGCTGGTCCGGCTCACCTGGACCGACGGCTTCCTGGCGGTGGAGGTGACCGACACCGGCCGGGGGCCGGCCCCGGCGGCCGACCGGATCGGGCACGGCCTGGTGGGGATGCGGGAGCGGGTCGCCCTCTACGGTGGGGTGTTGCGGACCGGTCCGCGGCCCGGCGGCGGTTTCCGGGTGTACGCGCGGATCCCGCTCGAGTCCGCCGGGGCGGTTCCGGCATGAGCGCCGACGGGGGAACACGGATGACCGACAGCACGGCCAGGGCCCGCCCGGTCCGGGTCCTGCTCGCCGACGACCAACCGCTGCTGCGGACCGGGTTCCGGATGGTGCTGGGCACCGAGGAGGACCTGGACATCGTGGCGGAGGCCGCGGACGGCCTGGAGGCGGTGGAGCTGTCCCGCCGGCTGCTGCCGGACGTGGTGCTGATGGACATCCGGATGCCCCGGATGGACGGGGTGGCGGCGACCCGGGCGATCGTGGACGCCCGGCTGCCGGTACGGGTGCTCATCCTCACCACCTTCGACCTCGACGAGTACGTGGTCGGCGCGCTGCGGGCCGGGGCGAGCGGCTTCCTGGCCAAGGACGTGCCGGCCGAAGACCTGGTCACCGCGATCCGCACGGTCGCCGCCGGAGAGGCGGTGGTGGCGCCGCGGATCCTGCGCCGGCTGCTGGACCGGTTCGCCGACGCGCTGCCCGACCCGGCAGCCACCCCGCCGAAGGCGTTGAACGCGCTGACCGACCGGGAGCGGGAGGTGCTGGTGCAGGTGGCGCGGGGGCTGTCCAACGCCGAGATCGCCCGGGCACTGTCGGTCGGCGAGACCACGATCAAGACCCACGTCGGGCACGTGCTGACCAAGCTGGGGCTGCGGGACCGGGTGCAGGCCGTGGTGCTGGCGTACGAGACGGGCCTGGTCGCCCCGGGGCGTGAGCGCCGAGAGGGTGGCGACCGTCACGTACCGTGACCGTCGGACGCCCGGCATGGTTGACCCTGACGCGGCGTGACGTCCTAGCGTCGGCCGGGCCGCCGGGTCAGGGAGGACCCTGAGTCGATCTCGGGGGCGACCCCCGACGAGATTTCCGGCGACGGGTCCGCCCGAGGACGGACGGATCCTCGATCGCCTGCGGCGAGGATTGGTACGGCCGCACCGGTCAGCGGGGGCGGTGCGGAATCGGCAAAGACGGAAGAGGTGTATGACGTGACCGCGACGGTGGGGCGCCAGGCGCAGGCCGCGGCCCGGGCGAGCGATGTATGGAAGGTGTACGGCAGCGGCGAGGCGCAGGTCAGCGCCCTGCGGGGGGTGACCTGCGAGTTCGAGCGGGGCCGATTCACCGCCATCATGGGCCCGTCCGGTTCGGGCAAGTCCACGCTCATGCACTGCCTGGCCGGCCTGGACTCGGTCACCCAGGGCAGTGTCATGATCGGCGACACCACGGTGACCGGGCTGGGTGACGCCGGGCTGACGAAGCTGCGCCGGGACAAGGTGGGCTTCATCTTCCAGCAGTTCAACCTGCTGCCCACGCTCACCGCCCAGGAGAACATCCTGCTGCCGCTGTCCATCGCCGGCCGCAAGCCGGACCCGGCCTGGTACGACATCGTGATCGACACGGTGGGCCTGCGGGACCGGCTGGGGCACCGGCCGGCGCAGCTCTCCGGTGGCCAGCAGCAGCGGGTGGCGTGTGCCCGGGCCCTGGTCTCCCGCCCCGAGGTGATCTTCGCGGACGAGCCGACCGGCAACCTGGACTCCCGGTCCGGCGCCGAGGTGCTCAACTTCCTGCGCAACTCGGTCCGCGAGCACGGCCAGACCATCGTGATGGTCACCCACGACCCGACCGCCGCCGCCTACGCCGACCGGGTGGTCTTCCTGGCCGACGGGCAGATCGTCTCGGAGCTGATCGAGCCGACCGCCGACACCGTGCTGGACACCATGAAGAAGCTCGACACCCCGGCCGAGGTGAACGGCCGATGATTCGGGCGACGCTGAAGAGCCTGCTGGCCCGGAAGCTGCGGCTGATCCTCTCCGGGCTGGCGGTCGTGCTGGGGGTGATGTTCGTCTCCGGCGCGTTCGTGCTGACCGACACCCTCGGCCGCACCTTCGACGCGATCTTCGCCGACGCGTACGAGGGGGTGGACGTCAACGTCGCGGCCAAGCCCAAGATCGCGGTGTCGGAGATGGAGGGCGAGCAGACGGCCGCGCCGTTCCCGGCGGCGACGGTGGACAAGGTCCGCGCGGTGCCCGGGGTGGCCGAGGCCACCGGCGTGGTCGCCGCCGACGGGGCCCGGCTGATCGGCAGCAACGGCAAGGCGGTCGCCTCGTTCGGCCCGCCGCAGCTGGGTGAGAACTGGACCGGCACGTCCGAGCAGCTGCAGCTGAACCAGGGGCACGAGCCGCGGGCCGACGACGAGATCGTCATCAACCAGGGGCTCGCGACCGCCGGCAAGGTGAAACTCGGCGACCGGGTCGGGGTGCTCACGCCCCTGGAGCCGAAGCAGGAGTTCACCATCGTCGGCATCTTCGGCTACAGCGGCGGCCGCGACTCGATCGGCGGCAGCAACGAGATCATGTTCACCACCCCGACGGCGCAACGGCTGATGCTGGGCCAGCCGAACACCTTCAACAGTGTGACGGTCAAGGCCGCCGGCGGGGTCACCGACGAGTCGCTGCGCGATGCGGTGGCCGGTGCCGTGGGTGACGGTTACGTGGTCAAGACCGGCGAGCAGCTCTCCACCGAGGCCGCGCAGGGCTTCAAGGAGGCGCTGTCCTTCTTCAACCGGATCCTGCTCGGCTTCGCGGCGGTGGCGCTGCTGGTCGGCACGTTCCTGATCCTCAACACCTTCTCGATCATCGTGGCGCAGCGGACCCGCGAGCTGGCCCTGATGCGGGCCGTCGGGGCGAGCCGCCGACAGATGATCGGCTCGGTGGTGCTGGAGGCCATCGCGGTGGGCCTGATCGCCTCGGTGTTCGGCCTGGCCGCCGGCGTCGGCGTCGGCGCGCTGCTGGCGTGGGCGTTCGGCAACCTCGCCGGGGGCCTCACGCTGGCCGGGATCGGCGTCCCGGCGGCGGCGGTGATCGGCGCGTTCTCGGTCGGCCTGGTGATCACCGTGGTGGCGGCGCTGCTGCCGGCGCTGCGCGCGTCCCGGATCCCGCCGATCGCGGCGATGCAGGACGTGGCCACCCCGGACCGGCCGCTGACCCGGATCACGGTGTCCGGCGCGCTGGTCACCGCGGTCGGCGCCGCGTTGCTCTTCCTCGGGCTCAGCGGCAACGCCGGGGGCAACGGCCTGGCCATCATCCTGGGCGGCGTGCTCTTCACCTTCATCGGCGTGGCGCTGCTGACCCCGTTGATCAGCCGCCCGGTGGTCGCCCTGCTGGGCGCGATCTTCGCCTGGTCGGTGCCGGGCAAGCTGGGACGGCTCAACTCCGGCCGCAACCCCCGCCGTACGGCGATCACCGCCGCCGCGCTGATGGTCGGCATCGCCCTGGTCACCGGGGTGACGGTGATCCTCGACTCGGCGAAGGGAAGCATCAGCGCGCTGGCGAAGGACACCATCAAGGCGGAGCTGGTGATCGCCGGGTCGCAGAACGGCCCACGACCGCCGAGCTTCGATCCGGCGGTGCTGGACAAGGCGGCGGCGATCCCCGGCGTGCAGCTGGTTGACGGCGAGTACGGCGACATGGCCGTGGTCAACGGCGAACGGACCTGGGTGGCCGCGTCCAGCGACGTCGCCGCGCTGGAGCGGATCTTCGGGGCGAAGGCCACCGCCGGCGACATCAGCCGGCTGGGCCCGGAGCAGATGCTGTTCAGCTCCGACACCGCCAAGTCCCGGGGTGTCTCGGTCGGCACGAGGGTGACCGTGCAGCTGTCCCGTGGCGAGGCCCGCACCTACACGGTCAGCGGCATCTACCAGGGCTCACAGCTGACCAACCCGGTGGTGCTGCCTCCGCAGGCGGCCCGCGACTTCGCCATCCCGCAGCCGGTCCAGGGCTTCGTGCAGCTCGCCCCGGGCACCCGGGTGACCGACGTCCAGCCTCAGGTGGAGCGGCTGCTCGCGGACTCCCCCGAGGTGTCGGTGGCCGACCGGGACGCGTTCATCAAGCAGCAGACCGGCTCGCTCGACGGGCTGCTCACGATGATCCAGATCCTGCTGGCGCTGGCCATCGTGATCGCGGTGCTCGGCATCGTGAACACCCTGGCGCTGTCGGTGCTGGAACGTACCCGGGAGCTGGGCCTGCTGCGGGCGATCGGGCTGCGCCGGGCGCAGACCATGCGCATGATCACCGTCGAGGCGGTGGTGATCTCGGTGTTCGGCGCGCTGCTGGGCGTCGTCGTCGGCAGCGGCCTCGGCGCCGCCGTGGTCCGCGCGCTGAAGAAGGAGGGGATCAACGACCTGATCCTGCCCTGGGGTCAGATGGGGGTCATGCTCGGCCTGGCCGCGATCGTCGGGGTGGTCGCCGCGGTCCTGCCGGCGATCCGGGCCGCCCGGATCAACGTGCTGGGCGCCATCGCCCACGAGTGAGGTGAAGGAGGGGCCCCTTGTTAACAGACGTCTGTTAACAAGGGGCCCCTCCTTTCACGCCGGCGGGTCGCCGAGCAGCGCCGCGAGCAGCTCCAGGTCCGCGCCGGTCAGGCTCTCCAACTGATGTACGCCGTCGGTCGGCGGCAGCGGCACCTCGGCCGGTACGGCCAGCACGGCGGCCCCGGCGGCCAGGGCGCTGGCCACGCCGGTCGACGAGTCCTCGATCGCCACGCAACGGACGATCGGCACGTCGAGCAGCCGCGCGGCGGTCAGGTAGGGCTCCGGGTGCGGCTTGGTGGCGTCCACCTCGTCGCCGCAGACCACCGCGTCGAAGCTGTCCCGGCCGAGGGTGTCGAGGGCGACCTCGACCAGCGGCCGGACGCTGGAGGTGACCAGGGCGGTGGGGATGCCCGCGGCGCGGACCGCGCGCAGCAGCGCCAGCGCGCCCGGCCGCCAGCGCAGACCGGTGCGGAACAGGTCCAGGATCCGCGCGTTGATCCAGTCGGCGCTGGCCTGCGCGTCCCGCTCCGGCTGGCCGAGGTCGTCGTGCAGGATCCGCATGGACGCGGCCATGCTGGTGCCGATCATCGCCTTGCGGGCGGTGTCGGACAGGGTGCCGCCGTACACGGCGGCCAGCTCCTGCAACGCCACGTCCCACAGCTTCTCGCTGTCGACCAGGGTGCCGTCCATGTCGAAGAGCACGGCGGCGGGGTGTCTGCTGCTCAGCTGGGGCCTCCTCGGGTGGGCGTACCCGCCGATCCTCTCAGCCGTGCCCTCGGCCGGGTCAACCGTCCCCGGCAAGGGTGACCTGCGGCATCAGCCGAGCCCACAGGCGGCCAGCGAGTTCTCGTAGCCCCGGAAGAACGAGTCGCTGCGCTGTTCGGCGGTGCCGTGCGAACCCTCGGCGAACCAGGGCTGGTCGGGGTCGTCGCCGACCGCGAGCAGTCCCTCCCGGAACTCGTCCAGGTCGCCGCGGTCGAGGGCGAGCACCTTGTCGCGTACGTTGTCGCCGATGTACGCCCCGGCCATGCAGTCGGCCTGCAGCTCCTGCTCGATGGTGAAGTCGTAGCGGATGCCGAGGCGCACCCGCACGCCGTGGACGGTCACCGATACAGTTCCCCGCGTGACTCACCCGGTGGCCCACGCGAGCATCGTCTACTGGCGACGGAGCATCTGGAACGGCCGGCGCTGCGTGCCGGTGCTGATGACCCTCGACCAGGGCTGGCTGCGCGCCCGGGACCGCGCCAGCGCGGACCTGTTCGCCGTACCGGCCGGGCAGGTGAGCGGCCGGTTGTCCCGGCTCGGCACCCTGCTGCTCACCGTCGGCGGCCGGCGGTACGCCCTGGTGGGACGCGGCTCGGACATCTCGCCGAAGCCGAGCCCGGAGCAGCGGCGCGATTTCGCCGACTTCTGGGCCGGCCGCCCGGCCCCGGCGTCCGGGGGGCCGGGCTTCCTCGACCTGGTCTTCAACGGTGCCGCCGCCTGGCAGACCCGGACCTGGCGGGACGCCCTGGCCGCCGGCGGGGCGGCCCTCCGCTGACCCGAGGATCGCCGCGGCCGGACTCACGGCGAGCAGCCGTGGGGCGCGCCACGCCCGGACGCCGCTACGCTGCCCATCATGATCGACGCGGACTTCGACGCGCACGAACGAGCCCGCTGGGCGGGACGGGCCGAGGCGTACCAGCGCAGCTTCGGCCGGCTCTGCGCGTACCCGGCGGAGGCGCTGCTGGACGCGGCGGCGGTGCGGGCCGGGCGGCGGGTGATCGACGTCGGCACCGGGCCGGGCACGGTCGCGGCGGCGGCGCTGGCGCGCGGCGCCGAGGTGGTGGCGGTCGACGGCGAGCCGAGCATGCTCGACGCCGCCCGGCGGACGGCGCCTGGCGCGGTGCTGGTCCGGGCGGTGCTGCCGCGGCTGCCGGTGCCCACCGACGGCGCCGACGCGGCGGTGGCCAACTTCGTGCTCAACCACGTCGGCGACCCGGCCGCCGGGGTGGCCGAGCTGCGCCGGG
>NZ_JAPDPH010000129.1 GCF_026013475.1 Micromonospora yasonensis
GCCGCACCGGATCGCGCAGCAGCACGATCAGCCGCACCGCCGGGATCAGGTCGGCGACCCGCCCCGGCGCGAGCGGGTGGAACAGGTACAGCGGGGCGGCCTCCCCCACCCGGGTCGGCCCGCCGTGCCGGCGCTCCAGGGCCGCCCGCTGCCGCTGCGTCGGAAAGTGCGACCGGTACCACGCCTCGCCCCGGGCGAAGGTGTCCTCGAAGTAGTGCGAGGTCTTGGTGTTCCAGGCCGGGAAGAGCCGGGGCACCAGCGGGTGCTCCAGCAGGTAGCGCCAGAGCGAGGTGGTGCCGCCGCGCTTGGTGCCGATGATGAGGAAGTCCGGCAGCGGACGCCGGTCGCTGGTGCGTTCCCCGTAGCGGACCAGGGACTCGCGCACCCCGGCCAGCACCGGGGCCGGCACCAGCGCCTTGACCCGGTCCCGCAGCGTCGTCATCGCGTCCTCCTCGTCATCGCGGTCCCCGTCCCAGCGGGGCGGGCACGGCACCGCGCACCCGTCGGCGTACCCCGGGGTGCGGCAGCAGCGCGACGGCGAGCAACGCCGCGACGCCGACGGTGAGGAACAGCCCCGCCACGCCACGGCCGGCCACGGCCGCGCCGACGCAGGCCAGCGCGGCGGTGGCGGCGGCGGCCACCGCCGCGGCCCGCAGCACGGTGCGGGTGACCAGCGGCTCGCCGACCACCCGACAGGCGGCGACGGTGGCGATGACGTTCTCCGCCACGATGCCGGCGGCCCAGGACACGGCCGCGCCGAGCGCGCCGTGCGGCGGGATCAGCACCAGGGCCAGCGCCACGTTCAGCAGCAGCCCGGTGGCGGCGGCCAGCAGGTGCCGCCCGCTGCTGCCGCTCATCAGCAGCAGGGTCTGCACGATGCCGGTGCCGGAGTTGACCAGCATGGCCCCGGCGAGGACCGCCATCGCCGCGCTGCCGGCGGTGAACTCCGCGCCGAACAGCCGCAGGAAGCCCGGCGCGAAGACGGCCAACAGCAGGTACCCGGGCCAGGACAGCGCGATGATCACGGCGGTGATCCGCCGGTAGACCGCGGCCGCCTCGGCGGCGCGGCCCTGCCCGAGCAGCCGGGACAGCTGCGGTGCGACGGACACCCGCAGCCCCTGCATGACCAGCAGGCCCGCGAGGGCGTACCGGCCGACCGCGCCGATCACGCCGGCCTCGGCCTGGTCGGCGAGGGCGGCGGTGAGCAGCACGGTCAGCCACATGCTGCTGGCGTCGATGGTCGCGGACGCGGCCCGGGGCAGGGCGAAGCCCCAGAACGTGCGCCAGTCCGCCCGAACCGGACGCAGGGTCGCCACGGCCGTCAGGCCGAGCGGCCGGACCAGCAGCGCCAGGCAGGCGAGCACGGCCAGGGCCACCGGGCTGAGCCAGCCGACGAAGGCGACGCTCACCCCGGCGCCGGCGGCCAGCGCGGCCGCCACCAGCGCGGGGCGGGCGGCCGGCACCAGGACGTACTGGACGGCCACCAGCGCGGCGACCGGGCGGACCGCCCGCACGGCGGCGAGCAGCACGGTCATCGCCACCACGACCGGCAGCCCGGCGAAGGCCAGCCGAAGCAGGACCCGGCCGTCGGTCGGGCCGGGGTCGAACAGCACCGGGGCTAGCGCCCCGGCGAGCGCGACGCCGGCCGCCGCCACGGCGACGGTGAACAGCAGCGTCGGCGCCAGGGCCACCGGCAGCAGCCGGGCCGCGTCGCCGTGCCGACCGGGGGTACGCCGGGGCAGCGCCCAGACCAGCGCGGTGTCCGCGCCGGCGCAGCAGAGCACGCCCATGATGGCCACCACGCCGATCGCGGTGAACATCGCGCCCGAGCCGGCCGGGCCGAACCCTCGGACGATCACCACCGTCAGCACGAAGCCGAGCAGGCCGTTGACCGCCGCCCCGGCCAGCCCGACGATCCCGCTGCGGGTGCTGCGGCGTACCTCCCGATCGCCGGCTGTGGCGGTGGCCACGGCCGGCGTGCCCGATGCGGTCATGTCGTCCCCTCCGGCCGGGGCACCTCGGTCGCCGACGCGGCCGGGACGGCGGCCCGGCCGAAGCCCCGAGCCCGCCACGGCGTCAGCGGTGCCCGCCGGGACATGCTGGAGGGACCGAGCGCGGCCCGGTTCACCGGCCCGGCGACCGCCGCCAGCCCGGCGCCGACCGCGAAGAAGATCAGCGACAGGTTCGGGTCGATGTAGGCGTAGACCGGGATGACCACCAGCGCGATCACCGGGACGGTGCTCAGCCAGTGCCCGGCCGGCGAGACCGCGGCGGCCAGCCGCCGGGCGACCAGCGCCAGCCAGGCCAGGAAGACCAGCAGCGCCGGGATGCCGTGGCTGTAGAGGATCTGCCAGATCAGCCCCTGGGTGCCCAGCGGCTCCTCGGCCAGCGTGGTGTCCACGCTCTTCGGCGCGCCGTAGCCGAGCAGCGGCGAGCGTGCCACCGCCTGCCAGGTCCGCGCGTACAGGTCCATCCGGTCGATGTTGGTGTCGGTGGTGCTCACCCGGGCGTTGATCATCTCCTGCACCGGGACGACCAGGCTGACGATCCAGACCGCCAGGATCAGCCCGCCGATCGACACGATCAGCCGCGCGTTCCCCCGGACCAGCGCGCGCAGCGCCAGGTAGAGCAGGCCGGCGCCGAGGCCGACGAACATGCCCCGGTTGAGGGTCAGGAACGCCGGCACCACGGACAGCGGCAGCGACACCCACAGCGCCGCCCGGAACCGCCCGGTCCGCACCGACGTCAGGTACGCCAGCACGCAGGGCACCAGCAGCGCGTACGCGGTGCCCCAGTTGTTGGTGTACGGGTACGGCGCGGCGGTGCGGTAGATCGGCGCCCGGGCCAGCGGGTTGAACTCGTTGGCGTGGATGTGGGTCAGCGCCTGGAGGTACCGCTCGCCGGCCACCCCGCCGGGCAGAGCCAGCTCCACCGGCGTGGTCAGGGCGAGGGTGGGCGCCAGCACGGCCAGCCAGCCCAGCGCCACGATGCCCAGCCAGTACCAGCCGAGCGGGCGGAGCACCCGCTCCCAGGAGGTCCCCTCGCGGACCAGGGTGTAGACGTAGACGCAAACCAGCAGGGCGGTCACCAGGAAGCCGTAGCGCAGCCCGAAGGTCAGGTAGGCGGTGGCCCGGTCCAGCCGGGTGGCGCTGAGCAGCACCAGCACGAGGAAGACCAGCCAGCAGCCGGTGCCGGCGGGCAGCGGCACCCGGCCGCGGGTCACCAGCAGGGCGAGCAGGACGGCGCCGAACACCGACCAACCCAGGTAGAACGCGCCGAGCGCCCACCAGAGCGGCACCAGCGCGAACATGACGGTCAGCGGCCAGACGGGCAGCGGCGGCGTACCGGGCGCGGGCCGCGCGGTCACCGGTCGCGTGGCGGTCCCGGACGCTCGGTCAGACACCCCGCCCCGTCCGCTGGGCCAGCCGGAGCACCCGCTCCCCGGACAGCAGACCGAGCACCACCGGCACGGTCACCAGGACCCGCTTCTCCCGGGGGTTGAGCCGGAGCACCCGGCCCAGCTCCCGTACCGCCTCCCGGCGCCGCCGCCCGGAGGCGAGGGCGAAGGCGATCTGCCCGTGCAGCCGGGCCAGTCCGGTCCGGCTGCCGGCCAGTTCCGGATGCTTGTCGATCAGGTACCGGGTGGCCTCGACGATCATCGCCCAGCGGCCGAAGAAGAACGAGCCGCCGTGCCAGTCCACCACCACCAGCACCTCGGGCACGATGACCACCGGCCCGTGCGCGGCGATCCGCAGCAGCCACTCGTAGTCCTCGCCGTAGCCGCCGGGCAGTTCCTCGTCGACCGGGCCCACCGCGTCCCAGGTGGACCGGGGCAGCAGGAGGGTGCTGGAGTGCACCTCCATGATCCGGTCCTCGACGAAGTCGGCGAGGGTCACCTCGGCGGTGTCGAGCTGCCGCTCCTTGGTGATGCCCGGGCCCGCCAGCCGGATCCCGCAGCTGACCGCGGCGGCGTCCGGGCGGGCGGTGAGCAGCTCCACCTGGCGGCGCAGCTTGCCCGGCAGCCAGTGGTCGTCGTCGTCGCAGAAGGCCAGCAGGTCGTGGGCGGCCTCGGCGCCGCCGGTGTTGCGGCCGCCCGGCAGGCCCCGCGAGTGGCTGTTGTGGACGTAGCGCAGTGTCCGGCCAGCCGGCACCGGCAGGTCCAGCGGCCGGATGTCGGTGTGGTCGTAGACGACCAGGCACTCCACCGGGCCGGGGTAGTCCTGGTCGAGCACCGCGCCGACGGCCCGTTCCAGCAGCCCCGGACGGTCCCGGGTAGCCAGCACCACGGTCACCGCCGGGTACGCCTCCCCCGCCCGCCCGTCCGGCCGGCCCTGGTCAGTCACGGTCCCCTCCGGTCAGCACGAATCCGAACGGCTCCACCTCGACCGAGCGCAGCCGTTCCACCAGCCGGATCAACTGCGGCAGCCGGGTCCGGTCCCGGGCGGCCACCAGCACCGCGCGTCCCTCCCGGGCGGCCCGTACGCCCCGTTCGTCGTGCAGCGCGGGTGGCGCGTCGAGCAGGGTGAGGCCGTCGGCCGCCGGCGGGGCGTCGAGTGGGACGAGCCGGACCGTGCCGGAGCCGATCCGCAGCTCCTGCCCGTCGGCCCGGGCGGGGGCGCCGGTCGCGGCGGCACGGTCGGTCGGGCTGGCCCGGGTGTTGTCCTCGGTGGTCGTGGACCGGTAGACCGCGCCGTTCTTCGCGTCCGAGGTCGGGAACGGGCGCGGCTTGCGCACGGCCTGGATGACCGTGGTCCCCTCCGCGTCGCCGCCCCCGGCCGGGGTGGCGGCGGCGCCCGGCGCGGTCGTCGCCATCGGTCGCTGCCGGGGCAGCCTGGCCGGGGCCGGCTCCACCGGTGGGTTGCGGCGCTGGGCGTCGAGCATCAGCGGGCGGATCCGGTCCAGGCTCTCCGGGGTGACCGCGAGCCGCACCTCGTGGCCGCCGCCGGCGAGCACCGCGGCGAGCCCCGCGGTCACCTGCTCACGCCCCTCGTCGGCGGCGGCGGAGAGCACCACCAGCGGGCCGCGCTGCGGGCCGTTCACCCAGCGGGCCAGCGCCAGCGCGAGGTAGCGCAGGTCGGCCTCGTCGGGCTGGCCGCCCCGGATACGGCGGACGGTGCCGAGCAGCGGCGCGCCGATCGCCGACACCGCCTCGGCGGTGGTCCGCAACCGCCGGTCCAGGGACTCCCGGACGAAGGCCACCAGCCCGCCGAACAGCAGACCACCGAGCAGGCCACCGACGATGATCAGCAGGGCGCCGTCCCGGCTGGACGGCACCGGCGTACGGGCGGCGCTGGTGATCGAGCCGGGGCTGAGGTCCGCGGAGGCGATCTTGGAGCGTTGCTCGGCCAGCGTGGCGAGTTGGTCGTTGAGCGCCCGCAACTGGTCCAGCAGGGCGCTGGTGCGCGGCGACGGGTTCTCCGCCGACTGGTTGCCGGGCAGCGACTTCTGCGTCGTGGTGCGCTGGGCGGTCACCACCGCGATGGTGTCGTCGTACGACTTCAGCACCGCCGCGCGCTGGTTCTCGTAGATGCCCCGGCGCAGGTCCAGGTACGCCTGGGCCGCCCCGTTGGCGCCATCGACGGCCTCCCGCTCGCGGTGCGCCGAGTATGCGAAGCGCATCACCTGGCCGCCGACCGGGGTCTCCACCTGGAGTGCGTCGGCCACCTCCTCGGCCTCCCGCCCGGTGATGCCGGCGACCTTGTCGATGACCTCGTTACTGGTCGCGATGCCGCTCTCGGCCGTCATGTTCACCGCCCGGTCGGCGCCGCCGGACGGCACCGAGAACGGGTCGGTGACCACCGGGCGGACCACCACGGCGGTGGTCGCGGTGAAGCTCGCGGGCAGCACGAACAGGTAGACCAGGACCGCCGCCAGCACCGCCGCCGCCGCGGCGAGCATCGTGCGCCACCGTCGCAACGGGATGCGCACCAGCTCGGCGAGGCCGACCGGGTGCTGCCGGGCGGTGGCGACGTCGGTCACGTCCATCAGTCAGGTCCTCGGGCGATGGGAAGTGGGGGAGCCGGCGGACCGCCGGTCCGGGTCGGACGGTCAGGAGGTGGCGAAGAAGAGCGTTTTGCTCGACCAGTTCACCGCGCCCCCGGGCGGCGCGAGCTGGACCGAGGCCGCACCGTCCACCGCCGACCCGTTGAACGGCACGGAACGCAGCGAGCCGTCGGTCCAGCCGTACACGATCTTGCCGTTGACCCAGGCCATACCCCGCACGCTGCCCCAGCTGAGGCCGGTGCTGGGCAGGGTGAACTCGGTGCAGCCGACGATGTAGCCGTCCGGCTCCAGGTATCGGTAGAACAGGCTGTTCGTGCCGGCCTTGGTGAAGTACATCCTGCCGTCGAGGTAGAAGGCGCCGCTCATCGTCGCCGGCTTGAACCAGTCGTTGTAGCCGCTGCTGATCCAGGGCGCGCCGACCGAGCCGCCCGAGAAGATCGACACGTCGAGGTAGCTGCCGTTCGGCGCGCTCGCGTCGGTCTTCGACCAGTAGAGCTTGTTGCCGACCGAGAAGGACGCCCCGGCGGCGGTGAGGTTCGCCTGGGTGGTGCTGACCGGGGTGCCGAGGGTGGTCCCGTTGAACGGCACCTTGGTCGCCTGCCCGTCGGCCGAGGAGACGTAGAGATAGCCGGACGCGGCGGACGGCGCGTTGGTCGCCGCGACCGTGCGGCCGCCGGAGAGCGGGAACAGGCCCATCCGGCCGTGGTACTCGTTGCCCAGGCCGTCGGAGTCGAAGCCGGCATACAGGCCGGTGCTGCCGCGCCACAGCTCCCACATGATCGGGCCCCAGGTGGTGGTGCCCGTCGGGGCGCCCGAGCGGCCCGGGTTCCAGACCAGCGGCAGGCCGTTGATCGGGTCGAGGGCGCCCAGGCCGAACCGGTTGATCGCGCCCGCGCCGGCCGCGTCGTTGCCGTTGGCGTTGTTCAGCCAGCGGAAGTGGCCGCCGACGTAGACCACGTTGTCGGTGACCTCGACCGAGGTCACCGAGTCGGTGCCGGTGTAGTTGACCCAGGTGGCGTCGATGCCGGCGCCCCGGTCGGCGGTCTCGAACCGGGCGACCGCGTCGCAGTACGCCCCGTCGCCCCGGCCACCGTCGGCGATGATGACGAAGTACGTGCCGTCGTCGGAGAAGTCGACGTCCCGGGCGTAGAACGGGAACGTCCAGTTGTAGCAGGGCGCCACGTACCGCTGGGTGCTCCAGTTCGCCACCGCCGGGGTGTCGGCCAGGTCCACCACCACGACCTGGTTGCGGGCCTGGCCGTTGACCTGCGTGAAGTTGCCGACCGCGACGAGCGTGCGGTTGTCCGGCGAGAGCGCGAGGCCCCAGACCAGCTCGCTGCTGTCCCGGGCGACGCTCGCGTCGATCTGGAAGGTCGGGTCGATCGCGCCCGTGGTGGCGTCCAGCCGGGCGAGCAGGGAGTGCTGGGTGCCGTTGACCCAGTGGAACGCGCCGGCGAGGTAGAGCTGGTTGCCGACCACGATGGTGCGCCGGACCAGGCCACCGTCGCTGCGCCCGGCCCAGCTGGTCACGGTCGCGCCGGTGGTCGGGTCCAACTCGACCAGGTTCTTGCGGCTGACCCCGTTCACGGTGGCGAAGGCGCCGCCGACGATGAGCTTGCCGTCGGGGCTGACCGCGAGGGTGTGCGCCGCGCCGTCCAGCACCGGGGTGAAGTCCGCCTTCAGCGCCCCCGTCGACCGGTCGTACGCGAAGAGGTAGTTGCGGGTGGTCCAGCTCGCGTCGGCCGCCGCCTTCACCGAGGTGAACGACCCACCGACGTAGACGGTGCCGCCGATCTCGGCGAACGCCTTGGTGTCACCGTTCTGCGCGTGCGGGATGTTGTCCGCCGGGTTCGCGGAGGTGAGCGTGCTGGTGACCGGCGTGAGGTTCACCGCGCGGGCCGGCGCGGCGAGCAGCCCGACGGCGAGCACCGGCACGGCGAGCGCGGCGAGCCACCGCCGCCACCCCGGTCGTGGCGTTCTGTCAAGCACTGGCGCCCCCAAAGAAGTAGTGAGATCAGGGATATCTTGCTCGGAACGGACATTCGGCACCATCAACCAACCGGTCCGCTCGGTCACCGCTGCCGGACCATCCACTCCGGTCGGTCCTCACGCCGCCCACCGGAACGGCGTGATCGCGCTGGTCGCGGCGACCGTCCAGCAGGCCGCCTCCGCCAGGTCCTCGGCCGTCACGGCGTCCACCTCCCGGGCCAGGACCAGGCCGCGGCGGTCCAACTGCCGGGCCAGTTCGACCTGGTGGTCGTCCACGTGCTCGTCGTACCGCCGGCGGCGCGGCACGTAGACCGCCCGCCGGCCGGCCCGCATGGCGGCCAGCGCCGAGCCCACCCCGGCGTGGGTCACCACCACATCCGCCTCCCGCATCGCCTGCTGCATCTCCGCGTACGGGACCTGGGCGCGGGCGCCGGCCGGCATCCGGGGGACCCGGGTCGACCCGACCTGCCAGAGCACCTCCGCCTCCGGCGGCAGCACCTCGACCAGGCGGGCCAGCAGCCGGGGAAAGCCGAACCGCCCGTGAGTGCCCAGGGCGACGACGACCCGGGACACCGGCCGAGGACGGGCCGACCGGCTGGCCCGGTAGCCGTCGAAGACGGTGCCGCCGTAGCGCCACCGCCGGTCGGCCCAGCCCGGGTACTGGGTGTAGAGCCGGGCCCGGGGCAGCCGGGCGACCAGCCGGCCGGTGAGCGACGGCCCCTCGGTGCGGGTCGCGCTCTCGATGTAGTGGCAGTCCAGCCCGCGGCGGGCGGCCGGGACGAAGAAGGACATGGCGACGCTGGCGCCGGTGCTGACCACCCGGGTGAACCGCCCGCCGCGCAGCACCCGGCGCGCGGCGAGCAGGTCGCGGATCGCGCCGACGATGTCCCGGGTGGTCGCGGGCGGGACGTGGATGACCTCCTGACCGTCCAGCAGGGACCGGCTCTGCGGGCAGTCGAAGGTCGCCCAGACGCAGTCGCCGGGCAGCCCCAGGCGGGGGTGCAGGTCGTACAACTCGGCGAGGTGCCCGCCGGTGGAGGCGACGAGAAGGTTCGTCACGTCGTTGCCCGACTTCCGTTCGAGGGTGGCAGAGGGCGGTCTTCCGCGGTGGCGCGGGTCGGGGCATCAGGTGCCGACGGTCACCTGCTCCCGATGGGCGGGGACGGCGCGGTCGACCGGAGGCCGGACCCGGCCCTCGGCGACCAGGACGGTGAGCACCAGGACGCCGGTGAGCAGGGCGCCGAAGATCCAGCCCCCGACCACGTCGGTGAACCAGTGCTTCTCGGCGTAGACGCGGGTGTAGCCCTCGACGGAGACCAGCACGGCCAGCGCGGTGACCAGACCGATCCGGATCCGGCGGGGAATCCGCCAGGTGAGCGCGACGAGCACCAGCACGGTGCCGAAGGTCGTCAGCACCCGGGCACAGCCGCCGGACGGATAGGTGCCCAGGTCCGTCGGGGGGTGGCCGCGGTCCACCACCCGCTTGAGAACCTCCTGGGTGTACTGCTCGACGACGAACTGCAGCGGCAGCGCGACCAGCGGCAGCCACCAGCGTCGGCGACGCCGGGCGAGGGCCAGCGCGACGGCGGCGACCACGGTGACCCACGCGAGCGGGTACCGGTCGCCGATCGCGGTGACGAAGGAGTTGATCCCGGCCCACGGCTCGACCCGCCGGGCATGCACGTGGTCGAAGACCGGGTGGTCGACGTGGGGTTCGAGCCGGGACAGCGCCTCGCCGAGGGGCCAACAGAGGGCGACCACCGCGGCGGAGCCGGCGAGCAGCACCGTGCCGGCGGCGCCGAGCCGGCCGAACGCGGCGGTGAGTCCGGCGACGGCGACGCGCAGCCGGTCGGCCGCCCGGCTCGCCGCCACGGCCGGCGCCCAGCGGCTGGCCAGCCACGGGACGAGAGCGGCCGGCACGAGCCCGGCGAGGACCGCGCAGGCATAGAGGAGAATCATCGACCCTCACCGCCCGTCCCGGGCTGGTGGCGCGCCGCACTCATCGGCTCCCATGCTCTGCCAGCCACCGGCTGGACCTCCCCGCACCTTGGAGTCCCGGGCGTGCCCCCACGCCTCCCGGGCCGGATCACACCCGCCAGCGTCGACGGATAGTAGTCAAGCGGTGACCCTACCCGAGCGCCCTTGCGGTGGGTAGTGGCGAAGACACCGTCAGGTGTCTTGTCAGGCGTCGCCTCTCCGACAGTCGGCCTACCGGCGGGCCGTCCCCAACCGGTCGGCGAGCAGGTGCAGCAGCGCGGGATGCAGCTTGTCGCTCCAGCCGCCGCCCGCGGCGAGTTCGGCGGTACGCAGCCACAGCTCGACGAGATAGGCGTCCCCGACGAGACGCCGGCGGGCCGGATCGAGGCCGAGGCTCTCGCCGTACCGGTCCAGCGCCGCGGCCATCCCGCTGGCCGCTTCGGGCACCGGCCGCCCGCGCAACGACAGGGCACTCTGGAACGCCTGGTGGGCGAGGTCGAAGCCGACCGGCCGTCCGGGGCCGCTGTTCTCCCAGTCCCAGGCGTGCAGGCGTCCCCGGTGGACGCCCAGGTTCCACGGCACCCAGTCGCCGTGCCAGTGGCCGAACTCCAGTGTGGTCGTACCGTGCCGGTCGGCGAGGGCGGCCAGCGCGGGGACGACCGGCCCGCCGGCCCGGTCGGCGCGGGCCGCGAGGTCGGCCAGGAACGGGGAGCCGGCGAGCGGGCGGGGCGGGGTCGGCGGGCCGCCGCGCCGGGCGATGGCGAGCATCGCCGCCAACTCCGGCCGGTCCGGCCGGGACAGCCGGCGCACCCCGGCGGGCATCGGCTCGACCAGGGTCACCGCCAGGTCCCCCCAGCCGAGCTCGCGCAGCAGGCGGGGCACCGCGGGCAGGTCGCCCACGTCGCGCGGCTGCTCGCGCAGCGCGTCGGCCTCCGCCCGAACCATCGCCCGGGTCGCGTCGTTCCAACCCACCTTCGCGTACGCCCACGCGACGCCCCGGTCGTCGAAGAGCTGCAACGTCGGCTTATGGTGCGGGTCGGGCGGACGGATGCCGATCGCGGCGTGCAACGGCCGCCCCTCGGCCCCGGCCAGATACGCGATGAGCAGCACCTCGGCGGGGTCGACGCCGCCCGGGGCCGCCACGTTGAGCACCGGCAGCCGGGCCAGCCGGGTGGCCCCCAGCCCGGCCAGCACGCCGACGGCGAGCCGGTTGGCCCGCACCCGGGGCGGCCGCAGCGCGTTGTACGCCAGCGTCGACGCCGCCCCAACCCGGCGGGACGCCAGGGGCAGCAGGAACTTCGCCCGCTCCACCGAGGGCACCACCGCGTACCGGGCGACCGTCCGGTGACCCGGCGGCGGGGTGGCGGCACCCGGGGCGACCCCGAGCCACAGCCGCTCGTCGCCGAAGATCGCCCGGCTCACCCAGCCGATGCCGTCGCGCCGGCCGCGCGGATCCTCCACCACGTCGCGCCCCTCCCCTGCCCCGGTCGCGCCCCGTGACGGTCACGATAGGAGCCACGGGCCACGGGCCGCCGAACGGTCAGCGCTGCCAGACGCGGACGTGGTCGACCCGGAAGTCGGCAGGGAAGGCGGTGGCCGCGTCGGGCGCCCCGAGCCACCCGCCGACCTGGAAGTTCAGCCGGAGGTTGAACGGCTTGTCGAAGGCCTCGTCGAACCACGGGGTGGTGCGCCGGTCCCGCTGCCAGACCAGCCGGCCGTCGACGTACCAGCGGAGCACGCCGGGCTCCCACTCTGTCGTGTACGTGTGGAAGCCGTCGGCCGGGTAGCCGCTCGGGAACTCCCAGCGCTGGTCCTGCTTGACCGGGCGGTAGTCGTAGAACACCGCCTGGGTGGCGGCCCGGTGGTGGGCCGTCCCGCCGGGCAGCTCGACGACGTCGATCTCACCCTTGCCGCCGTCGTCGGGCCGCAGCCAGAACGCCGGCCACAGGCCCTGCGAGTCGGTCGGCCCGTTGGGCGACTCGGCCCGGATCTCGAACCGGCCGTAGCGGAACGAGGCCTTGCCGATGGTGTCCAGGTAGCCCTCGGTGTACTGCCGCGGCTGCCCCGCGCACACGGTGCTCCTCCGTTGCGCCCGCAGGGTGAGCACCCCACCGCCGACCAGCACGTTCGCCGGGTCGTCCACGTTGCACCCGAGGTCGACGTCGCGCGGCTCACCGTCGCGCACGTTCCACTTCGACCGGTCGACCGCCGTGCCGTCGAACTCGTCCGACCAGACCAGCCGCCAGCCGGGCACCCGGGTGCCGGGCCGGTCGGCCGGGGGTGGCGGGGCGGGCGGCGCCACGGGGCCGGCGTGCCCCGGCCGGACGGCGGCGGACGTGGGGACCGCCGTGACGGTGGTGTCCGCAGTGGCGGTCACCACGGTCGGCGCCATCTCGCCGGCGACCCGGGGCAGCAGCACGGCCGTGGCGGCGATCAGAATCACCACCAGCACGACGAGCAGCACCGGCCGGCGCCCGGCGACCGGCCGGTCGGGCGGCGACGGCGGATGCCCGGTCACAGAGCCCCCTGGGGTCGGCGACGAGTTCCGTCAGCAGCGTATCGACCGGGGGCAGCTCCCCGCCCGACCGTGGCGGCTCAGGCGCGCGCCGCCGCCAGCGCCGCGCGCATCGCCTCGACCGGCGCCGGCACCCCGGTGAACTGCGCGAACTGCCCGACCGCCTGGGCCAGCAGCAGGTCCAGCCCGGAGATCACCCGGCAGCCGGCGGCGAGCGCCGAGGCCGCAAGCGGCGTGGGCCAGGGGTCGTACAGGGCGTCGAAGAAGACCGACCCCGGCCGCCAGTCGAAGTTGTCGGCGAGGGGGTCGGCCACCCCCTTCGGCACGGTCGAGATCACCAGGTCCGCGCGGGCGTGCGCCGGGGCCCCGTCCCAGTCGGCCCCGGCGAGCGGCACGCCGGCCGCCGCGGCCACCGGGCGCAACTCGTCGATCGCCTCGGGCCGACGGGCCACCACGGTAACCTCGGCCGCGCCGATCCGGGCCGCCGCCGCGACGGCGGCCCGGGCGGTGCCGCCCGCGCCGAGCACGGTCACCACGGCGCCCGCCGCGCAGCCTGCGGCGCCGAGCACGTCGACCATGCCGGTCACGTCGGTGTTGTCGGCGTACCAGGTGCCGTCGGGGCGGCGTACCAGGGTGTTGGCGGCGCCGACGGCGGCGGCGACCGGCGAGACCTCGTCGGCCAGCGCGAGCGCCGCCTCCTTGCCCGGCATGGTCACCGACAGCCCGGCCCACTCCGGGCCGAGGCCCGCGACCAGGCCGGCCAGCTCGTCGGCCGCGCACTCGATCCGGGTGTACGACCAGCCGGCCAGCCCGGCCGCCGCGTACCCGGCCTCGTGGATGACCGGGGAGAGCGAATGGGCGATCGGCTTGCCCACGACGGCGGCTCTCAAAATCGGCAGTTCTCCCCGGTCGACACCTTGTTCTTGCACATGGTCTTCCTGAGCTGGAGGTACTCGGCGTCGTTGGAGCCGTAACCCATCGTGCCCTGTTTGTCGATGGTCATGAAGTAGATCCAGTCGCCCTGCGGCGGGTCCAGCGCGCCCTTGAGCGCGCCCTCGCCCGGGTTGCTGATCGGGGTGATCGGCAGACCCGCCACATCGTGCGTGTTGTACGGGTTCTTCGGGTCGTTGATCTCGCTTTGCAGCAGGTCGTTCGAGTCCTTCGGGTCCTTGCCCTGCAGCCGGAACCAGTAGTTGATGCCGCTGTCGATGCCGAGGCAGTTGCAGCCGATCTTGCCGCCGTAGACCCGGTTGTAGATCACCCGGGAGACCTTCGGGAAGTCCTTCGGGTCGACCGCCTCGGCCTGGGCGATGGAGGCGGTGATCAGCGCCTCGTACGGGGAGATCTTGCGCTCCTTCTGCACCCGGTCGACAAAATTGATCTCCTTGGTGACCCGGAGGAACTCGTCCACCATCATCGACAGGATCTGCTCGGCGGTGGCCTTCGGCGGGATCTCGTAGGTGGACGGGTAGAGGAAGCCCTCGATGCTCTTCGGGCCGCCCTTCTTGCCGTCCTGCCGGTTGAACCAGAAGGCCGGCACACCCAGCGCGACCGGGTCCTTCGCCGCCGCCTGGAACTCCTTGACCGGGATCTTGGTCTGCTTGGAGAGAATCGCGTAGATGTTCAGGCTGATGGTGCCCTCGGGGATGGTCACCCCGCTGACCACCCGGCTCTTCGGGTCCAGCAGCAGGTTGACCGCGTCGGCGGCCTTCATCTGCTTGCGGACCTTGTACCGGCCGACCTGGATGTTCTTGCTGCGGGAGTTGGCGTCGGCGGCCTCGATGAACGCCTTCGTGCTCTTCACCACACCCGCGTCGTAGAGGGTGTCACCGATGTCGGTGAGGGTGTCGCCGGCCTTCACCTCGACCAGCGCCTCACCGGTGCCGGGGCCGGCGTAGTCGGGGGTGACGAAATGGTTCCGGATCCGGTCGAAGCCGATGTACGCGCCGCCGCCGATGCCGCCCAGCAGCACGAGCGCCATCAGGAGGGCGAAGACCGTCTTGCCCCGGCCCGACCTGCCCGTGCGCTTGCGCACCGCGCCACGCCGGTGCCGGCCCTTCTCCCCCCTCTCCGCGTCGTCGAACACCAGGTCCAGATCGTCGATCATTGCGTCCGCCTCCGCTGTGCGTCCAGCCAGCTCTGCAGAATCTCCACCGCGGCGGCCTGGTCGACCACCGCCCGTTGGCGCTTTCCCCGGACGCCCCGTTCGGCCAGCCTACGACTCGCGACCACGGTCGACATCCTCTCGTCCGTCAGCGTCACCGGAATCGTCCCCATTACATCGGCCAACCGGGCAGCGTACGCCGAGACGTTCGTCGCCGCCGGACCGTGCTTTCCGGCGAGGTTGACCGGCAGGCCGACGACGATCTCGACCGCCTCGTGCTCGGCGGCCAGCCGGACCAGCTCGGCCATGTCGGTGGGCACGACGTCCGGAGCCGCGGCCAGGTCGCGGGCGAGGGTGACCAGCGGGGTGGCCAGGATGCCGTGCGGATCGGACCGGGCGACCCCGACCCGGACCTGCCCGACATCGACCCCGAGACGCACCCCGCGGGGCGGTTCAGCCATCTACCGGACACTTCCCCTCAGGTACGGGCCAGGGCGGACCGGATGGTCCGCCCTGGCGTCGATCGGTCCGGCCATCACGCCTCGGCGATCGCCTTCTCCACGGTCAGCAGCAGGTTCGGCGCCTCCGCGGCGGGCAGGCCGCCGCCCTGGGCGAGGTCGTCGCTGCCGCCGCCCCGTCCGGAGAAGGCGGCCTTCACCAGGTCCTTGGCGGTCAGCCCGCGGCCCCGGGCGGCCGGGTTGACCGCCACCACGAGGGACGCCTTGCCGTTCGACCGGGCGGCCACCGCGACCACCGCCGGGCGGGCCGGGTCGATCCGGCCCCGGATCTCCTGGGCCAGGGTCCGCACGTCGTTGCCGGCCGCGCCCTCGGGCGCCTCGGTGCCCACGTACGCGACGCCCCGCACGTCCTTGGCCTGCGCGGCCAGGGTCGCGGCGCCGCCCAGCACCAGCTGGGCGCGGAGCTTCTCCAGCTCCTTCTCGGCGTCCCGGAGCTGGGTGACGGTCTGCTCCACCCGGTCGCCGACCTGGTCGCCGGGAACCCGGAACAGCTCGGCCAGCCGGGACACCAGCAGGTGCTCGCGGGCCAGGAAGCCGAACGCGTCCATGCCGACCAGGGCCTCGATCCGGCGCACGCCGGAACCCACCGACGCCTCGGAGAGGATCTTCACCAGGCCGAGCTGGGCCGAGCGGGCCACGTGCGTGCCGCCGCACAGCTCGCGGGCGTAGTCGCCGACCTCGACGACCCGGACCCGCTCGCCGTACTTCTCGCCGAACAGCGCCATGGCGCCGATCCGGCGGGCCTCCTCCTGGCTGGTGATGAAGGCGTGCACCTCCAGGTCGGCCAGGAGCACCTCGTTGACCTGCTGCTCGACGTCGTGCAGCACGCTCGGCGCCACCCCGGTCGGGGTGTTGAAGTCGAACCGCAGCCGGCCCGGCGCGTTCAGCGAACCCGCCTGGGTCGCCGACTCGCCGAGGAAGTTGCGCATGGTCTGGTGCACCAGGTGGGTGGCGGTGTGCGAGCGGGAGATCGCGCGCCGCCGGGACACGTCGATCTCGGCGTACCCGGTCTCCCCGGCCCGCACCTCGCCCCGGACCACCCGGGCCCGGTGCACGATCAGGCCGGGCACCGGCTGCTGCACGTCGAAGACCTCGAGCTGGCCGCCGCCGACCGTGATGAGGCCCTGGTCGGGCTGCTGGCCGCCGCCCTCGGCGTAGAACGGGGTGGTGTCGAGCACCAGCTCGACGGTGTCGCCCTCGACCGCCGCGCCGACCTCGGCGCCGCCGGCGAGCAGCGCCCGCACCCGGGACTCCCGGTTCAGCTCGGTGTAGCCGGTGAACTCCACCGGGCCGCCGCCGTCGAGCACCGACCGGTACGCCGACACGTCGGTGTGGCCGGTCTTGCGCGCCTGCGCGTCCGCCTTGGCCCGGCTGCGCTGGTCGGCCATCAGCCGGCGGAAGCCCTCCGCGTCCACCTGCAGGCCCTGCTCGGCCGCGATCTCCAGAGTCAGGTCGATCGGGAAGCCGTACGTGTCGTGCAGCTGGAACGCCTTGTCGCCGGAGATCGACGTCTGCCCGGCCGCCCTGGTGTCCGCGATCGCGGTGTCCAGGATGGTGGTGCCGGCCCGCAGGGTGGCGAGGAAGGCGTCCTCCTCGGCGTACGCGTACTGCGAGATCCGGCCGAAGTCCTCGGCCAGCTCCGGGTACGACGGGGCCATGCAGTCCCGGGCCACCGGGAGCAACTCGGGCAGCGCCCGGTCCTGGTAGCCGAGGAGGCGGACCGCCCGGATGGCCCGCCGCATGATCCGGCGCAGCACGTAGCCGCGGCCCTCGTTCGACGGGGTCACCCCGTCGCCGATCAGCATCAGCGCGGTGCGCACGTGGTCGGCGATCACCCGCAGCCGCACGTCGTCCGGGTGCGACTGGTTGGCCGCGTGACCGGAGTGCGCGCCGTACCGCTTGCCGGTCAGCTCGGCGGCCTTGTCCAGGATCGGCCGGACCTCGTCGATCTCGTAGAGGTTGTCGACGCCCTGCAGCAGGGAGGCCATCCGCTCCAGGCCCATGCCGGTGTCGATGTTCTTCGCCGGCAGGTCACCGAGGATCGGGAAGTCCTCCTTGCCGACGCCCGGGCCCCGCTCGAACTGCATGAAGACGAGGTTCCAGAACTCCAGGTAGCGGTCCTCGTCGACCTCCGGGCCGCCCTCCCGGCCGTACTCCGGGCCCCGGTCGTAGTAGAGCTCGGAGCACGGGCCGCACGGGCCGGGGATGCCCATCGACCAGAAGTTGTCCGCCTTGCCGCGCCGCACGATCCGCTCGGCCGGCACGCCGGTCCGCCGCCAGATGTCGTACGCCTCGTCGTCGTCGAGGTAGACCGTCGCCCAGATCCGCTCCGGGTCCAGCCCGAAACCGCCCGCCTCGACCGGCTTGGTGGCCAGGTCCCAGGCGAACGGGATCGCCCCCTCCTTGAAGTAGTCGCCGAAGGAGAAGTTGCCGTTCATCTGGAAGAACGTGCCGTGCCGGCTGGTCTTGCCGACCTCGTCGATGTCCGGCGTGCGGATGCACTTCTGGACGCTGACCGCGCGCGGGTACGGCGGCTTCTGCTGGCCCAGGAAGTAGGGGACGAACTGCACCATGCCGGCGTTGACGAACAGCAGGTTCGGGTCGCTGATGGCGGGCAGCGGAGCGGACGGCACCACGGCGTGGCCGTTCGCCTCGAAGTGGGCGAGGTACCGCCGCTTGATCTCCGCCGTCTTCATCGCTGGTGCTCCTCCGGGAAAATCTCTCGATCACCGATGCGCGGGGCCTCCCGCAACTCGGCGAACTGGTCGTCGTACAACTCGCCGTGGGCGAAGGCCTCGTGGATCTCCTGCTCACGCTCGGCCATCCCGGTCCGGACGTCCTCGACGAAGCTACGGACCGACTCGACGAGGCCCCCCGCGGATTCGGACAGACCGCTGGCGATGCCGGCCGGCGTGTACGCCTGCGCGGTGCGGGTGGCCTTGCGCACCACCAGCACACCCACGGCCAGCCCGATGCCGAGCCAGAACAACCGCCTCATGTTCACATCCTCCCGCTCGGCCGGGTCACCGGTTCGCGCGCTTCTCGGCGCGGCGCCGCTGCTTGATGATGTCGCGAGCCTCGCGCTCGTCCTCCGCGTGCCGGCGGGCGGCGGCGGCCTTGCGTACGCCGTAGCCGAACGCGGCGACCTTGACCAGCGGGTTCGCGGCGGCGGCGGAGACCACGGCGGCCAGGTTCGCCACGTTGGCGGTGACGTTCTGCGCGTGGGTGGTCATGGTGTCCACCTTGGCGAGCTGGAGGTTGACCCCGTCGAGAGAGGTCTGCACCTGCTCCAGTGCGGTGTTGACGTTCTTCACCGTCGTGTTGACGTCGCCGAGCAGGGGGGTGGTGCGGTCGTTCAGCTCGGTGATCATGCGGGTCGTCGCGTCGACGGTGTGCCGCAGCCGCAGGATCGGCACCGCCAGCACGAGCACCAGCATCAGGAACGCGCCGGCCGCGATCAGCGCAGCGATCTCTCCACCACTCACGCGCATGTCCTCCTCAAGCAGTGTCCCGGAGCCCGACGCCCCGGCACGCGCGACCGTCCTACCCGGTTCAGGCTCCGCCGACCCGTCGCCGGCCGGCGGACGTGAACCGGCCCGCCAGCCCCAGACCCTACCGTCCGTGATGGAGCGCTGCTCATGACGGTGAGGGTGTCACCTCGCCCAGCGGATCGTCGGTCAGGGTCGGGTACGGATCCTCACCGGTGAGTGACGGATCGGTGCTCGGCTGTGGTCCGGTCCGTTCGTCATCGATCGCGTTGCGGACCTTCACCGACACCAACGACCCGGTGCACTTCTCCGCTGCGGGCGCGGGCGCCGGGGACGGCGCGGGCGACCCGTTGACCGGCGGCGGTACGCAGGTGGGGTCGCGTACCCAGAGGTCGAGGGTGAGTTCGTCCCGCCGCCAGCAGGTGTAGCTGCCGGCGACCTTCTGCTCCGGGCAGCGGCCGACCTTCCAGCGTCGCCAGCCGTCGCCGGCCAGGGCCTGTTCGTAGGCCTGGGCGGTCTCCTTCCAGGCCTTCTGCGACTCGACGGTCCGCTCCCGCAACCGGCAGTCCTGCAGGCACCAGCGGTTGCCGCTGACGTTGTCCACGGTCTTCGTCGCCGCCCAGGACGGCACGTCGAGCTGGTCCAGGGTGTCGAAGACCGGGTCGTGGCTGAGCGTACGCAGCCCGAAGTAGAGCGGGACCGCACCCAGCAGCACCAGGCTGACCACGGCGAGGATGCCCATCCGCAGCCGCCGCCGCTCGCGCATCTGCCGGCGCAGCTCGGACCGGGCGCCTTGCAGGCCACCGGCGGTGGCCGCGTCCCCCGCCGGCCCGTCGCCCGCGCCGGGTCGCGCCCCGACGTGCTCCCCGGGCGGGACGGCCGCGGCCGCCCGGGCCACCGCCGGCCCACCGGCCGGGGGTACGGCGGCCGCGCCGACCGGACCCGGCCGGGCGGACTCCGGTCCGGACGGGGTGGCCCGGCCGGCCGCCCGGTCGTCGGGTGCTCCGGGTCGGGCCACCGCGGCGGCCGCCCGCGCCGTCGCCGGTCCACCGGTACGCGCACCCGGCTCGCCGCCCGGCTGCGGCGTGCGCCCGTCGTCGCCCGGCGTACGCGGCGACACCGGGCCCTCCGGGCCGGGCCGGGCCGTCCCGCGGGTCGGTCCGCCGTCCCGCGGGCCACCGACGGCCGGCGCGCGACCGCGGGTGTCGCCGACCACGGCGGCGCCCCGGGCATCCGCACCGGCCGGTCCGCGACCGCTCGGTCCCCCGCCGGCGGGCCCGCCACCGCGCGGGTCGCCGGCCGGTACGCCATCACCCCGGCCGGTACCACGCGGGGCACCGCCGGTCGGGGTCGAGCCGCCGGGGCGGGCGGCGCCCCGGGCGGGACCGGACCGGTCGGCCTGCACCGGCGGCGTGGCGGCCGCAGCCGCCCGTCCGGTCGGGGCCCGGTCGGGCCCGGCCGGCCGGCCGGGGGTCGGCTCCCCCACCGGGGAACCGGTGGGCCGGACGACCACCGGCATGGCGGGATCGGTGTGCGAGGTGCGTCCGGCCTGGCGGAGCCAGTCGGCCGGCCGCTCCGGGCGCGGCGAGCGTGGCTCGTCGCTGTCGTCACGGGCCCGGCGCGGTGCCGGGGTGTCCCCGCCGGATCGGCGCCCGTCGGGCGCCTCGCCCGTCCGGCTGGCGGAGGTCGCCGGGTCCTCGGCCGCGCGCCGGCCGCCCGCGCGCGTCGACGTGTCGTCCGGAGCCGCCCGCCGACTGGGCGGCGGCACGGTGTCGTCGGCGACGGCCCGGCGGCCGGCGCGCGTGGCGGGCTCCTCGGCCGCCCGACGGCCGGGCGGCGGCACGGTGTCGGCCGGAGCGGCCCGCCGACCCGTGGCGGACGGGGCCTGGTCGGGCACCGCCCGGCGACCGGCCGAGGTGGCGTCGTCGGGGGCGGCACGGCGACCGGTCGCGCTGGGTGCGCCGTCGGGGGCCGCCCGGCGACCGACCGGCGCGTCCGGCACGGTGTGTAGCCCGGCGGACGCGGCCGGACCATCG
>NZ_JAPDPH010000013.1 GCF_026013475.1 Micromonospora yasonensis
GCCTGGTGCTGCTGCTGGCCCTGGCCGGGTCGCCCGTCCACGCCGCCGGCCCCGGCGGGGACTGCCCACCGGGGCAGAACGACTGCAACGTCTGGGACGACGACCCCGGCGTACCCGGCGGGCCGGGCGGCGGGAGCACCGGCGGCGGGGGCTCCGGTGACGGTGCCACGCCGAAGTGCCAGTGGGACGGCCGGGTCATCCCCTGCTACGACAACCTGCTGGGCTGGTTCAACAACAGCGACGGCTGCTACTACAAGCTCGAGGAGCCGCAGCCGGAGGCGCCCGACGGCAAGCAGTGGTACCTCCGTACCTGCAATGGCGGGGACCTGGGCGACCAGAGCGAAGTCCTGCTCGACGCCCCGCCGCCCGGCTACGGCGCGCCGCCCGACCCGGAGGAGCTGGCCCGCCGGGCGCTCGCCTCGATCTCGCTGCTGCCGCCCCGGATCGCGGTCGCACCCCGGCGGAGCAAGGGACCGGGCCTGGTCGGGCTGCCGGTCTGGATGTGGGCCAGCTCGGGCCCGGGCTACTTCGGGCCGCTCACCGCGTCCGCCTCGGACCGGGGCCTGACCGTCGAGATCACCGCCCAGGTGGACCGGATCGTGTGGACCATGGGCGACGGCCAGAAGGTCACCTGCACCGGACCGGGCACACCGTACGCGGCCGACGGTCCCCTGGCCGGGCTGACCTCGCCGGACTGCGGCTACGACCCGGGCTACGCCCGGGCCGGCACGTACCGGGTGAGCGCCACCACGTTCTGGACCGTGCACTGGTCCGGCGGGGGCGAGAGCGGCGACATCGCGCAGAGCCGGGTCAGCGGAACGGTCCCGGTGCAGATCAACGAACTTCAGGTGGTGGCGCGATGAGTGTGGCGACCCGGAACGGGATCCCGTCGGAGGCGCCGGTGGCGCCGCCCCGGGTGGTCCGGCAGCGGCGGGTACGTCCCGGCCTGCTCGGCCTGGCGGTGCTGCTCATCGCCCTGGGCGGGCTGGGCGCGACGTTCGCGGTGACCTCGGTCCGGTCGACCGGCAGCTACCTGGCGGTGGCCCGGCCCGTCGACGTGGGCGAGCAGCTCACCACCGACGACCTGGTCACCGTCCGGGTCTCCGGCGGGCGGGAACTGCGCCCGGTGCCGGCCAGCCGGCTCAAGGAGGTGCTCGACCTGCGCGCCGCCGTCCGGCTGACCCCGGGCACGCTGCTGACCCGCGGTCAGCTCACCGACGCCCCGCTGCTCGGGCCCGGGCAGCAGCAGATCGCGCTCGGCCTCAAGCCGGCCCGGGTGCCGGCCCGCAAGCTCCACCCCGGCGACAAGGTCCTGCTGGTCAGCACCCCGGAACGGCAGGCCGACGGGACCGCCGCCACCAGCGGCGGCACCCGGTTCGAGGGCACCGTCATCGACAGCGCCACGCCGGAGAACGACGACGTGGTGGTCTATGTCGCGCTCGCCGTCCGCGACGTGCCGCCGGTGGTGGCGCTGGCCGCCGACGACCGGATCGCGCTCGTGCTCACCGAGGCGGCCTGATGGCGATCATCGCCCTGGTCTCCGCGAAGGGTTCCCCCGGCGTCACCACGTCCGCGCTGGCCGCCGCGTTGAGCTGGCCCCGGCGGCTGGTGCTGGCCGAGTGCGACCCGGCGGGCGGCTCGATCCTCGCCGGTTACCTGGGCGGGGCGCTGGACGGACCCCGGGGCATCGGTGAGCTGGCCGTCGGGGAGCTGCGCGACGGCAACCTGGAGACCGCGTTCTGGTCTCAACTGGTCGACCTGGACGCGCCCAAGCGGGAGCGGCTGCTGCTGCCGGGCGTGGTCGACCCGGCCCAGGCCGGCAGCGTCACCCCGTTGTGGCAGCGGTTCGCCGACTTCTTCACCGGACTGGAACGGGGTGTCCCCCCGTACGACGTGCTGGTCGACTGCGGCCGGCTGCAGGTGGGCGGTCCACCCTGGCCGGTGCTGCGGGCCGCCGCGATCGTGCTGCTGGTCACCCGCGCCCATCTGCCCGACCTGTCGGCCACCCGGTCGACCATCCAGGCGATCGAGCGGGACTTCACCGAGCACCGGCTGCCCCCGGGCACGCTGCGGCTGCTGGTGGTCGGCGACGGCCACGGCAACAGCGAGATCAGCAAGGCGCTGCGGCTGCCGGTGATCGCCCGGCTGCCGCACGACCCGCGTACCGCGGAGGTGCTCAGCCTCGGCGGCACCGTACGCGCCGGACGGCCGCTGATGCGCGCGGCCGGTGCCCTGGAGGTGCCGGTCCGGGCGCTGCTGGACCGGCGGCGGGCCCGGCTGGCCTGGCCCGGGGCCGCGCAGCCGCGGGCGGTGGCCGCGCCGACCGTGCCGGGGGTGTCCGGTGCGGTTTGAGCCGGTCTCCCACGACCCGCGCGGGCAGCAGCCGGGCGCCACCTCCACGGTGCCGCCGCTGGCCCCGCCGAACGGCCGGCAGCACGGGCCCGGGGCGGCGCCGCTGCCCGCAGGGCCGTCGACGCCTCCGCCGCCCCGGCCCCGGGTGGACTTCGCGGTGGTCCGCGAGCTGCGCCGGGAGCTGAGCGAACGGCTCACCCTCTGGCAGCGCGGCCGGGAGTTCGACGCCGACGCCGAGGAGGTCGAGCGGGCCCGGCTGGCCGTCGCGGTGGTCTCCGCGTATGCGGACTCGGTGCGCCGGGCCGGCACCCCGATGCCCGCCGAGGAGGAGCGGCTGCTGCTCGACCAGGTGACCGCCGAGCTGGTCGGCCTGGGCCGGCTCCAGACGCTGCTGGTCGACGACACCATCGAGGAGGTGCACATCCTCGGCTGCGACCAGGTACGCATCACCCGGCACGGTGGGGGCGTCGACTGGGCGGAGCCGATCGCCGACAGCGACGACGAGCTGGTGGAGATCCTCCAGGCGGCGGCCCGCCGGGCGGGGGCCACCGAGCGGTCGTTGTCCACCTCGAAGCCCACCCTCGACCTGCAACTGCCCGACGGCAGCCGGCTGGCCGCGGTGTTCCTGGTCAGCCACCGCCCGTACGCGGTGATCCGGAAGCACAACACCCTCGAGGTGAGCCTGGAGGACATCGCCGGCGGCCGGCCCGACCTGGACGAGATGATCGATCCGCTGCTGCGCGACTTCCTCCGCGCGTCGCTGCGGGCCGGGCTGAACATCATGGTCGCCGGGCTGGCCGGGGCCGGGAAGACCACGATCATCCGGGCGCTGATGGACGAGATCCCGGCGGACGAGCCGTACGTGCTGCTGGAGGAGAGCCGGGAGCTGCTGCCGGCCCGGCGGGGGCACAAGCACCGCGCGGTGATGAGCTTCGAGGCCCGTGAGGGGCACGGCGAACGCGGCATGGACGGCCGCCCGGCCGGCGAGGTGAGCATCGCCGACCTGATCCCGGTCTCGCTGCGGATGGGCGTGCTGCGGATCATCGTCGGCGAGGTCCGGTCCCGGGAGATCGTGCCGATGCTCCAGGCGATGACCACCAGCCGCGGGTCGATGTGCACCATCCACGCCCGTACCCCGGCCGGGGTGAGCGAGCGGATCATCGAGCTGGCCCTCTCCCACGGCCGGGAGATGACGGTCGACCAGGCCCGCCGGATGGCGGGCAACGCGCTCGACCTGATCGTCTACGTCACGGTCGAGGACGAGACCGCGATCGGCGGGCGCAAGCACCGCTTCGTCTCGTACGTCGAGGAGGTCATCGGCGTCGGCGAGGGCAACCGGATCACCACCACGACGGTCTTCGGGCCGGGCCCGGACGGCCGGGCGGTGCCCCGGCACCTGCCCGAGCGGATCCGCGACCAACTGCTCCGGGTCGGCTACGACGCCCGGCTGCTGACCCGCTTCATCGAGGCCGGCACCGGCGCCTGGCGCCGCCCCCGGCACAGCCGGCTCGGGGGGCGCTAGGCATGGCCACCATCGAACTCGTCGCCCTGGTTTCCGGGGCGGTCTGCGTGGCCGGCCTGGTGCTGGCCGTGGTCGCGCTGGTCGGCACCCGCCGGCCGCCCCGCCGGGCACCGGGCGCCGGGCCGGGGCTGCGCCGGCTCTGGACCGGCTCCGGGGCGAGCGCCCGGGAGCAGCACCGCTACCGGCTCCTGCTCGGCGCGGCGGTGGTCGCCGGCGCGCTGGCCTTCCTGCTGACCGGGCTGCCGGTGGTCGGCCTGCTGGTGGCGCTCGCGGTGCCCGGGGTGCCGTGGCTCTTCGCGGTCGGCCAGGCCGAGCAGCGGGCCATCGCCCGGATCGAGGCGGTCGGCGAGTGGACCCGCCGGCTGAAGGACATCTGCGGCACCGGCCAGGGCCTCCAGCAGGCCATCATCGGCACCATCGCGACCGCGCCCGAGGAGATCCAGGACGAGGTACGCACGCTGGCCGCCCGGTTGCAGGCCGGCTGGCTGGCGAAGTCCGCCCTGCTCGCGTTCGCCGACGAGATCGGCGACCCGGTCTGCGACCAGGTGGTGGCGGCGCTGATCCTGCACCTCACCGACCGGGGCGAGCGGCTGGGTGACGTGCTCGGCTCGATCGCCTCGGCCGCGTCGGCCGAGGTGGCCACCCGGCGGGAGATCGAGGCGAAGCGGACCCAGCCGCGGTTCGCGGTCCGCTTCCTCACCGGGATGACCCTGGCCGCCCTCGCGTACGGGCTGGTCAACCGGGAGTACGTGCGGCCGTACGCGACACCGTTCGGGCAACTGGTGATGGCGGTGCTCGGGGCCGCGTTCGTCGGGCTGCTGATCTGGGTGCGTGCGATGAGCCAGCCACCCCGGCCGGCGCGCTTCCTGCCCGCCCCCGACCCCGAGGCGGCGATCGCATGATGGTCAACTGGCAGCTCGCCGTCGCCGTGCTCGGCGGGTCGGCCGTCGGCCTCGGCCTCTTCCTGGTGGTCCGCGAGGCGCTGCCAGCCACCCCGGCGCTCGGCCCGGCGCTGCGCCGGCTGCACCAGCCGCCCGGTCAGGTGACCGGCACCGGCAGCGGGCCGGACTGGCTGGCCGGCCTGTCCCGCTGGTTGCGCCCGCCGCACCGCCAGCTCGCCCTGCTCGACCGCACCCCCGAGCAGTACGCGCTGTCGCTGCTGCTGTCCGCGCTGATCGGGTTCGCCACCCCGGCCGTGCTGTCGGCCGTGCTGTTCGTCGGCGGGGTGTCGCTGCCGCTGGTCGTACCGGTGCTCGGGAGTCTGGGGCTGGCGTTCCTCGCCGGGCTGGTCGCACACCGGGACGTGCTGGCGAAGGCGGAGGCCGCGCGGGACGAGTTCCGCCAGGCGGTCTGCACCTATCTGGACCTGGTGGCCTTGCAGCTCTCCGCGGCGCACGGCCCGGTGCAGTCGCTGGAACGCGCGGCGACGGTCTGCGACGGCTGGGTCTTCGACCGGATCCGGGAGGCGCTGCGGATCGCCCAGCTCCAGATGCACTCCCCCTGGGACGAGCTGCAGGCGCTGGCCGACCGGATCGGCATCCCGGAGCTGGGTGATGTGGGCGCGATCATGCGCTCCTCGGGCAGCGAGGGCGCCCAGGTGCACGAGACCCTGCGCAGCCGCGCCGACTCGCTGCGCGACCAGATCCGCACCGACAACCTGGCCCGGGCCGAGGGCGTCACCAGCCGGCTGGACATCCCCGGCTCGCTGCTGGTGTTCGTCCTGCTCGGCTTCGCCGTCTATCCGTTCCTCGCCCGCCTGTGAACCCACCCCGAGAAGGAGCTCCGACATGCACGTGATCAGCTACCTGCACACGGCGCTGGCCGCGCGCCTGGCCGAATTGCGCCACGACGCGGAGCGCGGGGACAGTCCGGTCCCCACCGCCGTGATCATCTTCGGCCTGGTGGCGGCGGCCATCGCGGTCACCGCTCTCGTCATGAACCGGGCGACCAACTGGATGGGCAACGTCCCGACCGCGCCCTGACGGCCGACGATGCGGCGCGCACTGTGGACAGGCGACGGCCGGGCAACGGGTGCCGTCCGGCCGCACCGGCCGGCCCGTGGCCTCCGCCGGGCGGTCGCGGCCGTCCGGCACCGGCTCGCCGAGGCCGGTACGGACCGGGGGGCGAATCCGGTGGAGCTGGCCGTGGTGATGCCGGCGATCCTGGTGCTGCTCTTCGGTTCGATCCAGCTCGCGGCGGTGTTCGTCGCCCGTTCCACGGCGCTGCACGCGGCGGAGAGCGGGGTCGACGCGCAACGCGTCCTGGCGGCACCACCCGGCGCCGGTGAGGCACGGGCCCGGCGTTTCCTCCGGTCGACCGGCGACTGGCTGGTCGGCTGGGACGAGCGCGGACCCCGCTGCGTCACCACCGCCACCGAGGTGACCTGCACGGTCACCGGCCGGTCCCTGTCGGTCGTCCCCTGGGTCAGCTTCCCGGTCCGGCAGACCGCGCACGGCACCGTCGAACGCTGGACGACGAGGTGAGGCCGGTGCGGGAGCGGGGATCCGTGTCGATCGAGGTGGCGGTGCTGGCCCCGGCCTTCATCGCGCTGATGGTGCTGGCCGGCGTGGTCGGGCGTACCGCGGTCGCGGACGAGGCGGTGGAGTCCGCCGCGCACGACGCGGCCCGGGCCGCCTCGATCGCCCGGGACGCGGCCACCGGCCGGGCCGCGGCGACCAACGCCGCCCGGCGGCGGCTCGACTGGCGGGACCTGAGCTGCGCGGGCGCCCCGGCGCTCGCCTTCAGCGGCACGGTCCGGGGCGCACCGACCAGCTTCGGCCAGGCGTACCGGGCCGCCCCGGGGGTGCCGGCGACGGTGACCGTACGGGTGACCTGCCGGGTCTCCTTCGCCGACCTCCGGGCGCCCGGGCTGCCCGGGGTGCCCGGCTCGCACACCGTCTCGGCGAGCTTCACCTCACCGCTGGACAGCTACCGGAGCCGAGGATGACCGGGTGGACGGGCCGGGAGAGCGGCCGGGTCAGCCTCTTCCTCGCCGCCGCGATGGCCGGCGTCCTCATGATCATCGGGACGGCGTACGACACCGCCGGCCAGTTGCGGTCGGTGCGGCGCGCCGACGATCTCGCCGCCGAGGCGGCCCGCAGCGGCGGCCAGGTCATCGACCGCGCGCGGGCCATCGAGGGCGGCCCGAAGGAGATCGACGAGGCGGGCGCCCGGGTCGCCGTCGCGGACTACCTGCGCGCGGCCGGCGGGGTACGCGGCCACACCGTCAGCTTCCCCGTGGTCGACGGCGAGAAGCAGATCCGGGTACGGGTCCGCATCACCTACCGCCGGGAACTGCTCGGCCTGTTCGGCTTCCGGAACACCGTCACCGTCACCGGTGAGGCCACCGCACGGGCCCTCACCGGAGCCCCGTAAGGAAGGGAAGGCAGCCATGGCCGTACCGCAACGCTCCGCCGTACGCCGGACCAGCCAGGTCCTCACCGGGCTGGGTGCCCTCGTCGTGCTCTGCGCGGCGCTGGCCGGCGGGCCGGTCGCGCTCCTCGCCCTCGCCGGCAACCCCCTCCCCGACCACCTGCCCACCCTCGCCGAGGTGGGTACGGCGTTGACCAGCCGGGACGACGGGCAGCTCTTCCTGCGCGCGCTGGCGGTGCTGGGCTGGTTCGGTTGGGCGACGTTCGCGTTCTCCGTACTCGTGGAACTGCTGGCGGCGGTGCTCCGCCGGCCGGCGCCCCGGCTGCCCGGGATGGGCCGCCAGCAGCGGGCGGCGGCCGCGCTGGTCGGCTCGGTGGCGCTGATCCTGGCGGCTACCCCGGCCGCGGCGAGCGCCGCCACCCTGGCCGCACCCCAACCCGCCGCCGCCCCGGTGGCGGTCGCGGCGCCGGCCGCCCGGGCCGCGTCGCCGGCCTCCGATCCGGCGGTGTACCGGGTGGCGAAGGGCGACTACCTGGGCGAGGTGGCCGAGCGCTACCTGGACGACTTCGACCGCTACCGGGAGGTGGCCCGGCTGAACCGGCTCGCCGACCCGGACCGGATCCACCCCGGCCAGCTGCTGAAGCTGCCGGAGGGTGCGGTCGACGACGGGGCCCGGCGGCACGCCACCGGCCGGTTGGTGGTGCGGCCGGTGGCCCCGTCCCGGCCCGCCCCTACGCCCCGCCCGCCGGCCGCCGCGCCGCACGCCCCGGGTACGGGTCCGGCGGCCACGCCGCACGCCCCGGGCACGGGCGCAGTGGCCCCCGGCGGCGGGTCGGGTGCGACGGCCGACGGAAGCGGCGCCGGCATGACCGGTCAGCCGGCCAAGCCCAAGCCCTACCCGTCCCGGGCCGACACGCCGAGGTCCACGGTGGAGGAGCCGGCGGGTCCGCCGCCGGCGATGGCGGCGGGCGCGTCCCGGGCCACCGGCGACGACGAGGGGATGAACCGGCCGCTGGCGATCTCGGCGGTGCTGGCGGTGGCGAGCATCGTCGGCGCGCAGATCGGCGCGGTACTCGGCCTGCGCCGCCGCCCCGCTGCCCGCGCCCTCGTCAGCGGCCGACACCGCAAGGACTGACGGCCGTCGCCGGCGTCGGCGTCGGCGTCGGCGTCTGCGTCTGCGTCTGCGTCTGCGTCTGCGTCTGCGGGGGGATCTTGGAGGATTTCGGCCCCTCCCGGGGACGTTTCCTTCCAAGATCTTCCTGCCGTCCGGGGCCGGCGCGACCGGTCAGGGGAGGCGGGCCTCGAGGCGGCCGTCGACGATGCGGGTGGTCAGGGTGACCTGGTCGCTGGCGGCCGGGCCGTGCACCACCTCGCCGCCGCTGGTGAGCCGGAACGTGCTGCCGTGCCACGGACACACCACGCAATCGTGTCCGTCGATCTCCTGCACCTGGCCCTCCCCGAGCGGACCGCTCTCGTGGGGGCAGCGCTCCAACATCACGGTGACCTCGTCGCCGTACCGGTACACGATCACCGACACGTCGTCGTCGATCTGCCGGGTGACCAATTGCCGCTGCGGCAGGCTGGCCAGCTCCCCCAGCGGCTGCCAGCCGTCGCGCACCCGGTGCAGCTCGGAGATGCTCTGGCTGACCTGGGCGCCCTGCTTGTAGGCGAGGTGACCACCCAGGTACGCCCCACCGCTCGCCGCCGACAGCCCCAGGTACGCCAGCGCCCGGCCCAGGTCGTACCGGCCGTTGCGCCGGGCGGCCAGCGAACCGATGTAGCAGGCCAGGCCGACGACGTTCGCGCTGGCGTGCACCAGGCCGACCCGGCGCTGGTCGCGGGAGAGGGCCGCCCAGTCGTTCAGCCCGGCGACGGCGGCCGGCAGGGCGCTCACCGTGCCGATCCCGATCAGGGTGGTCGCCGCCCGACGCTGCCCGGGTAGCGCGTCGAGCACCGCGGCGCTCATCCAGGCACCGACCGGCACCTGCACCATCGCCGGGTGCAGCGGGTGCCCCAGCCAGACGCCGTGCAGCAGGTCCCGGATCCGCTGGCCACGGAGGGCACCCTGGACGACCCGCTGGAGCCGGTCGCCGATCCTGTCCAGCCCGGAGGCCTGTTCGAGTTTGTTCACTAGTCCGCGCACCTGGTCCGACTTCCCGGCAGGAGAGGTCCCAAACCGGGCGACGACGCCGGTTCACCCGTCCGAGGTCGTCCCCACCTCCAACATCGCGCTCGATCCCCGAAGTAGTGGCCTCGCGGCGGGACTGGAAACAGTGGCGCGCGCCGTCACCCTTACCGGCGGGCGCCGGGAAATCCCTCGCGTCGGACGCCGCCGGACGGCACCGTGTTCGGCGTGTACGCGCACGCCTCCCGTACCCCCTCGTCGGCCACCGCCACCCGGCTCGTCGCGGCGCTGGGCCGCCCCGAGGCCGTACCGCCGCCCCTGCTGATGCTGCTCGGCATGGTGTCCACCCAGGTCGGCGCGGCGGTGGCCAAGCAACTCTTCGCCGCCACCAGCCCCGGGGGTACGACCAGCCTGCGGCTCGGCCTCGGCGCGCTGGTCCTGCTGGCGGTCACCCGGCCGACCCGTTGGCCCGGCTGGCGGGCGGCCGGCCTGATCGGGGCGTTCGGGGTGGCCCTGGCGGCGATGAACCTCGCCTTCTACGCCGCGCTCCAGCGGGTGCCGCTCGGGGTGGCGGTCACCGTCGGCTTCGCCGGGCCGCTGCTGGTGTCGCTGCTGGGCAGCCGCCGCGTGGTCGACGTGCTCTGGGCGGTGCTGGCCGGCTCGGGGGTGCTGCTGCTGGCCGGGCTGGGCGGGGCCGGGGTCGACCCGCTCGGCCTGCTGCTCTGCGCCCTGATCGCGGTCGGCTGGGCCGGGTACGTGCTGCTCGGCAAGGCGATGAGCGGGCACGTGCCGGGCAGCCGGGGGCTGGCGCTGGGCATGGCAGTGGGCGCGGTCTGCGTACTCCCGTTCGGGGTGGCGTCCGGCGGGGCCGAACTGCTGGACCCCCGGATCGTGGCGCTCGGGCTCGGGGTGGCGCTGCTGTCGTCGGTGCTGCCGTACTCGGCGGAGCTGGCCGCGCTGCGCCGGATGCCGGCGCGGGTCTTCGCGGTGCTGCTCAGCCTGGAACCGGCGGTGGCGGCCCTGGTCGGCGCGCTGCTCCTCGGGGAACTGCTGGCCTGGCCGCAGGTGCTCGGGGTGGTCTGCGTGGTGGGCGCCGCCCTCGGCGCCACCCTGGCCCGCCGCGCCTGACCGGTCACCGGGCCCGCGCCCAGGTCAGGAACCGCTCGGTCAGGTCCTCCGCCACGGCTGAGCCGTTGAGCTGCGACAACTGAGCACCCGCCTCGGCCATCAGGGTGCTCAGGTAGATCAGCAGGGCGGTCCGGTCCGCGCGGTACTCCACCAGCAGCGCGAGCCGCGCCGGTTGGCAGGGCCACGGCGCGCCACAGCCCCGGCAGAGCCAGAGCGGACGCATGGGCAGGTGGGGACGGGTCGCCCGGCTCATCTCGACCCGCCGTTCCGCCGCCACCCGCCGGCCCGCCACCGCTGCGCCGGGGTGAGGTTGCCGGCCCGCCCGGGCCCGTCGACGGGATAGACGTCCGTCGGTTGGCTCGCCCATCCGGGGCGCTCGTTCTGCGGGGTCCACTGCCGGGGTACGCGCGGCGACGCCTCGGGCCGGTGCCGCCAGAACCGGATACGCATGCCTGTCCTTTCCTCGTCGGTTGAAAGGGGCCGCCCGACGTCGTTGGCGGGGCGGCCCCGGTGCTGACGCTGGCCGCCGGGCTCCTCACCTCCACCGGCCGCGCCGTCCTGGGCAACACGCTGCCGAAGGTGGTCGGACAGATACACCGCGTAGCGATATGGTCGGCAGATATTTGAGACGTCCAATGGGGAGGGACCGTGAACGACGCGCTGCGGGCGGCGCTCAGCAAGACCGGGCACACCACCGAATCACTCGCGGAGCGAGTGGGTGTGGACCCGAAAACGGTGGGGCGCTGGTTGAGCGAGGGCCGCATCCCGCATGCCCGGCACCGGGTGTCGGCGGCGGAGGTGCTCGGCCGGGACGTGTCGGACATTTGGCCGGACACTTCGAGACGTCGTGACCCGGTCTGGTTCCGTCCCTGGCAGGAGATCGAGCGGGAGGCGGTCGCACTTCGGTGGTTCGAATCCCTGGTCCTGCCGGGTCTACTCCAGACGGAGGCGTACGCCCGGGCCGTGCTCACCGGAGCCGGCCTGATACCCCGGAGCGACATCGACCGGCACCTGGCCACACGGCTCAACCGGCAGGGCGTCCTGCGCCGGGACGACCCGCCGCAGTTCACGGCGGTGATCGACGAGGCGGTCCTGCGCCGGCCGGTCGGCGGCCGAGACACCATGCGCGAGCAGTTGGAGGCCCTGATCGCCGCCTGCGCCGAACCGCACATCCGGGTGCACGTCGTGCCGTCCTCGGTCGGGGCCTATGCCGGGCTGAACGGCCCATTCGTGATCGCGCAGTGCCCGGACCACCGCCTCGCCGGCTACCTCGACAACCAGGTCCAGGGACAAGTGGTTAGCGATGTCGATGACCTGGCGGCGATAATGGCCGCGTGGGAGAACGTGCGCGGCGAGGCGCTCTCCCACTGGCAGTCGGTCGATCTCATCAGGGAAGTGGCGGAGACATGGAGCTGACGGGCGCGCGGTGGCGCAAGAGCAGCCGCAGCAGCGGCAACGGCGGTGCCTGCGTCGAGGTGGCCGACAACCTGCCCGGTGTGGTCGCCGTCCGCGACTCCAAGGACCCGACCGGCCCCACCCTCACCTTCACCCCGACCGCCTGGCGCGCCTTCGTCACCCAGATTTCCCACCGCGCCTGAGCCGAGTCGTTCGCGACATCAGCTCGACAGCGTGCCCGGACCACTGCCACGCCGCGCACGGCACGCACCCGGCAGAGCGGCCTGTCACGAAAGGCACGGAGGCATGGAGCTGACCGGCGCCCGGTGGTGCAAGAGCAGCCGGAGCAGCGGCAACGGCGGAAACTGCGTCGAGGTCGCCGGCAACCTGCCCGGCGTGGTCGCCGTCCGCGACTCCAAGGACCCGACCGGCCCCACCCTCACATTCACCCCCACCGCCTGGCGCACTTTCCTCACCCAGCCACCCACTCGTGGGAAGGCACGACTGCGCCGAGCCTGTGCGCTGGCCGACCTGGCCAGCCGCGGGCAGGCCGGTGACTTCGACGAACTGCTCGACAAGCACACCTACCGGGTCCCGCGAACCGAGCGCACCCACCCCGGAGACGCGCGCTGATTCAGGGAAAAGTGGCCATTCTCCGTGGCCGTGGGATGACCACTCTTTTCCGCGAATCAGTCCCGTCGGGAACCGGGAGTAGGAGCGGCACGGGGATCCCTGGCGCGCCAGCCAGCACCGAGGGCATGCTGACCCGATGGGGGTACGCGTCGAGCACGCCGGGCCGGTGACCACGGTGATCCTGGACCGCCCGGAGGCCCGCAACGCCGTCGACGGCCCGACCGCCCGGGCCCTGGCGGACGCCTTCCGCGCCTTCGAGGCCGACCCGGACGCGGCGGTCGCCGTGCTCTGGGGCGCGGGCGGCACGTTCTGCGCGGGCGCCGACCTCAAGGCCATCGGTACGCCCCGCGGCAACCGCGTCGAACCGGAGGGCGACGGCCCGATGGGCCCGACGCGGATGCGTCTGTCCAAGCCGGTGATCGCCGCCATCTCCGGGTACGCCGTGGCCGGCGGCCTGGAGTTGGCGCTCTGGTGCGACCTGCGGGTCGCCGAGTCGGACGCGACGCTCGGGGTGTTCTGCCGGCGGTGGGGCGTACCGCTGATCGACGGCGGGACGGTGCGGCTGCCCCGGCTGATCGGCGAGAGCCGGGCCATGGACCTGATCCTCACCGGCCGCCCGGTTCCGGCCGAGGAGGCGTACGCGATGGGTCTGGTGAACCGGCTGGTCGCGCCGGGTGAGGCCCGGGCGGCGGCCGAGCGGCTGGCCGCCGAGATCGCCCGGTTCCCGCAGACCTGCCTGCGCAACGACCGTTCGGCAGTGCTGGCCAACGCCGGGCTGCCCGAACCGGAGGCGATGGCCACCGAACTGGCCTTCGGCATGGAGTCGCTGATCACCGACGCGATGAACGGCGCGGCCCGATTCACGGCCGGCGCGGGCCGGCACGGCGCTGCCCCGGAGGACGACGCCGTGCCTGGCGCGAACGCGCGGACTACCTGACGACCTCGGCGTCGGCGGGGCGCTCGACCTTCACCGGCAGGCCGTAGTCAATGAACGCCATGGCCACCTGGACCCTGGTCGGGGGACCGGCCTGTCCGTTCTCCAGGCACCGACCACTGGAAAGGTTGTCCGGGCCGGACGGGAGATCACGCCAGGTTGCGGAGCGCCTCCTCGATGGCGCGGTGGAAGGTCGGGTACGTGTAGATCATGTGCCGGAGTTGGCTGAGCGGCACGGCCGCGTGCACCGCCACCACCAGCGCGGAGAGCACCTCGCCCCCGGCCGGGCCGACCGAGGTGGCACCGACCAGCACGCCCTGGTCGGCGTCGGCGACCAGCTTGATGAAGCCCGCGTTGCCGGTCTTGTGGATCCAGCCGCGGGCCGACGAGGTCAGGTCGGTGTAGCCGACCTGCACGTTGATGCCGCGGTCGCGGGCCTGCCGCTCGGTGAGGCCGACGGCGCCCACCTCCGGATCGGTGAAGGTGACCCGGGGCAACGCCCGGTAGTCGGCCACCGGGACGCGGCCCGGCGCGGTCGACTCGCCGGCGCTCATCGCCCCGCCGACCGCGCTGGCCACCCCGGCCGCGCCGCCGATCACGCTGGCGGTGCCGCTGGCGTCCGGGCCGCCCCTGGTCCGTCGCATGTGGTCGAGCACGTCGGCGACGACGATCGCGGCCTGGTACATGGCGATGTGGGTGAACGCGCCCTCGCCGGTGAGGTCGCCGACCGCCCAGATGCCGTCGGTGACGTGCATCCGCTCGTCCACCGGCAGGTAGCGCTGGGTCGCGTCCATGTCGACGGTGTCCAGGCCCAGCTCCTCCAGGTGCGCCTTGCGCCCGGTCACCACGAGCAGCCGGTCGGCGGTGAACCCGCGGTCGCCCGTGTGCACGGTGAAGCCGGTCCCGTCGTGGCTGACCCGCTCGGCCCGCACTGCCGTCTCGATGGTCACCCCGTCGGCGCGCAGCGCCTTGGCGGCGATCTCGGAGGCTTCCGGTTCCTCGATGGCGAGCACCCGGTCGGCCGCCTCGATCACGGTCACCCGGACGCCGAACCGGGCGAAGACCTGGGCCAGCTCCAGCCCGATCGCCCCGCCACCGAGCACCAGCAGGGACCCGGGCAGCTCCTCGACCTCGATCGCCTGGTGGTTGGTCCAGTACGGGGTGTCCGCCAGGCCGTCGATCGGCGGGATCGACGGGCGGGTGCCGGTACCGAGCACGATCCCGTACCGGGTTTCGAAGACCTGGTCACCGACGCGTACCCGGTTGGGGCCGTCGAGCCGGCCGCTGCCCCGGACGAACCGGCCGCCCTTGCCGGTGAAGCGGTCCACCGCCACCTTGTCGTCCCAGGTGTCGGTGGCCTCCTCGCGGATCCGCTTCGCCACCGGCGCCCAGTCGGGCCGGACCTCGGCCGAGCCGGCCAGCTCGTTGACCCGGTGCGCCTCGGCCAGCGCGTTCGCCGCCCGGATCATCATCTTGCTGGGGATGCAACCCCAGTACGGACACTCGCCGCCGACCAGGTCTCGCTCGATTCCCACGACGGTGAGACCCGCCTCGGCGAGCCGCCCGGCCACCTCCTCGCCGCCGACCCCGAGTCCGAGCACGACCACGTCCACCAGTTCCGGATCCGCCATCCCGCCAGCATTCCGCACCCAGGCGGTCACCGCGAGCGCTCCGCACCGGAATTACCGGGCCGGTAACCCGGCGGACCACCACGGTGGCCGGGTGGACGCGTGCCTGCCGGTAGCTGGTTCCGGTGTTAGGAGGGGGCCCCTGTACAACGCCAGGCGTTAAGCGGGGCCCCCTCCTTTCACCACCGGCGTGCCGGCGGGGGTGAGCAGGGCCCACGCGGCCACCGCCATCCGCTTCCGCCCGGGTACGCGGGCCCGGCGGGCGAACACGTCGTGGTCCTGGGCGGCCACCTCGTCGAGGATCCCCCGGTAGAGCGTGTACGCGGTGCGCATGCAGGCCTGCGAGGCGGGCGTGAGCAGCGGGATGCCCGGCGCGGCGGCCAGGTAGTGGGCCTGGGCGCGGCTCACCTCGTGCTCGATCAGCTCGCGGATCTTCGGGCCGGCCCGGCCGGCGGCCTTGGCGGCGAAGAGGTCCTCCCGGGTCACGTCGAACTTGGCCAGGTCCTCGTCGGGCAGGTAGGTCCGCCCCCGGTCCAGGTCCTCGGCGACGTCCCGGATGAAGTTGGTGAGCTGGAACGCGAAGCCGAGCTGGCGGGCCGGTTCGCGGGCGGCGGCCGGGTCGGAACTGCCCAGGATCGGCAGCATCATGGTGCCGATGACCGCGGCCGAGCCCTCCATGTAGTCGAGCAGGTCGTCGTAGGTCGGGTAGGACGACACCGTCAGGTCCATCGCCATGCTGCCCAGGAACGACACGAAGTCGCCGCGGTCGAGGTCGAAGACGGCGATGGTGTGCAGCACGGCGGGGAGCAGCGGGTCGTCGACGGGCTCGCCGTGCAGGCCGGCGACGAACCGGTCCGACCACTCCGCCAGCCGGGCGGCCCGCTCCGCGGGCGGCAGGTCCTCGGTGCGGTCGACGATCTCGTCGGCGTGGCGCGTGAATCCGTACAACGCGTGCACATGCCGGCGTTTCCAGGCGGGGAGCAGGCGGGTGGCGAGATAGTAGGTGCGCCCGTGGCGTCGGTGCAGCTCGCGGCAACGGTCGTAGGCGGCGGTGAGATCGTCCACCGACCCTCCTCGAATTCGACGCGGCAATCGACGCAACTCGCAACTTTACGGTACGCTCGCCCGCATGGCCAATGACGCCGTTGCGGCTGACCCGCGCCGCGTCGCGCCGGCGCAGCCGGGAGCGACGGACGATCCGGTCCGCCGCGTACTGGCCACGTTCACCAGAGACCTGGTCGACGGGGTCGACGAGACGCTGGCGGCGTTCCTCGCTGCCGAGGTCGACTCGCTCACCGAGATCGACCCGGCGATGGGTGGTTTCGCTGCGACGGCCCGCGACTGCGTACTGGCCGGCGGCAAGCGGGTCCGCCCCACGTTCGCGTACTGGGGATGGCGCGGGGTGGTCGGCGGTGCCGAGCTGCTGTCCCCGGTGCTGCCGGCGCTCGCCGCGCTGGAGTTGCTGCACACCTTCGCGCTGGTGCACGACGACGTGATGGACGCCTCCGACACGCGGCGCGGGCTGCCCACCGTACATCGGGCCGCCGCCGCCTGGCATCGAGCCGCCGGCCACGCGGGCGACTCGGACCGGTACGGCGAGGCCGTCGCGGTGCTCATCGGTGACCTCTGCATGGTCTGGGCCGACCGGCTGCTGGCGCACGCCAACGTGCCGCCGGCCCGGCTGCTCGAGGTCCGGCGCTGCTACGACCAGATGCGGGTCGAGACGGTAGCCGGGCAGTTCCTCGACGTGCTCGGGGAGAACGACGCGGCGAACTGGTCGGTGGAGAGGGCGCTGCGGGTGGCCCGCTACAAGACCGCCAGCTACACCGTCCAGCGCCCGCTGCTCTTCGGCGCCTGCCTGGCCGGTGCCGACGCCGACTCGCCGCTGGTCGCCGCGTACACCCGGTACGGGCTGGCCGTCGGCGAGGCGTTCCAGCTCCGCGACGACCTGCTCGGGGTGTACGGCGACCCAGCCACCACCGGCAAGCCGGCCGGCGACGACCTGCGTACCGGCAAGCCGACGGTGCTGCTCATGCTGGCCCGGCAGCGCGCCACCCCGGCCCAGCGCCGGGTGCTCGACCGGGCCGGCACGGTCACCGCGTCCGGCGAGGTGGCCCGGCTGGCCGAACTGGTCCGGGACACCGGGGCGGTGTCCCGGGTGGAACGGATGATCTCCGAGCGGGTGGCCGAGGCGCTCGCCGCGCTCGACACCGCGTCGATCGACGGAACCGCGCGTACCGCGCTGACGGATCTCGCCACCGCCGCCACCGCGCGGCGGACATGATGGGCAACGTGGTGAGGGAGGTGGTCACGTGCGCACCGTGAACGGACGTACCGACCGGGTGGTGGTCGTCGGCGCCGGCCTGGGCGGGCTGGCCTGTGCGCTACACCTGGCCGGCAGCGGCCGGCAGGTGACCATCCTGGAACGCGAGCCGGTGCCGGGCGGGCGCGCCGGCCGGCTCAGCGTCGACGGCTACGAGTTCGACACCGGCCCGACCGTGCTCACCATGCCCGACCTGATCGCCGAGGCGCTCGGCGCGGTCGGCGAGGAGTTGACCGACTGGCTCGACCTGACCCCGCTCGACCCGGCCTACCGGGCGTACTACCCGGACGGGTCGACCCTCGACGTCATCACCGACACCGCCCGGATGGCCGCCGAGATCGCCCGGGTCTGCGGCCCCCGCGAGGCCGACGGCTACCTCCGCTTCGTCGACTACGCACGGAACCTGTGGCGGTGGGAACGGGCCGACTTCATCGAGCGCAACCTGGACGCGCCGACCGACCTGCTCACCGGCAACCTGCTCAAGCTGCTCGGCAACGGGGCGTTCCGCCGGCTCCAAACGAAGATCAACCAGTTCTTCCGCGACCCGCGTACCCAGCGGATCTTCTCCTTCCAGGCGATGTACGCGGGCCTCGCCCCCCACGACGCGCTGGCCATCTACGCGGTCATCGCGTACCTCGACTCGGTGGCCGGGGTGTGCTTCCCGCGCGGCGGCATCCACGCGGTCTCCCGGGCGATGGCCGGCGCGGCGGAGAAGCACGGCGTGCAGATCCGGTACGGGACCACGGTGAGCCGGGTGGAGACCGCGCACGGCCGGGCGACCGGCGTGCTGACCACCGACGGTGAACTCGTTCCCGCCGACGTCGTGGTGCTCAACCCCGACCTGCCGGTCGCCTACCGGGACCTGCTGCCCCCCGGTCGACGGCGGAAGCTCACCTACTCGCCCTCCTGCGTGGTGCTGCACGTCGGCTCCACGCAGGGCTATGACAAGATCGCCCACCACAACATCCACTTCGGACGCTCCTGGAAGGGCACGTTCGACGAGGTGATCCGGCGAGGCGAGCTGATGACCGACCCGTCGCTGCTGGTGACGAACCCGAGCCGGACGGACCCGTCGGTGGCCCCGACCGGTCGGCACACCTACTACGTGCTCGCCCCGGTGCCGAACCTCGACCGCGCCCCGTTCGACTGGCGCGGCGACCTGACCCGCCGCTACGCCGACCGGCTCGTCGGCACGCTGGAGGAGCGGGGCTACGTCGGCTTCGGCGCCGGCATCGAGGTGCTGCGCGCGGTCACCCCGGCCGACTGGGCCGAGCAGGGCATGGCCGCCGGCACACCGTTCGCCGCCGCGCACAGCTTCTTCCAGACCGGCCCGTTCCGCCCGGCCAACCTGCACCGGACGCTCGGCAACGTGGTCTTCGTCGGCTCCGGCACCCAACCCGGCGTCGGTGTGCCGATGGTATTGATCAGCGGCAAGCTCGCCGCGTCGAGGATCACGGGGAGCGCGTCATGACGGCCCGCGAAGGTCACCTGGTCGAATTGGTCGACGACACCGGGCACGCGCTCGGCGAGGCCACGGTGGCCGCCGCGCACCAGCCACCCGGCCGGCTGCACCGGGCGTTCTCGGTGCTGCTGGTCGGCCCCGACGGGCGGGTCCTGCTCCAGCAGCGGGCGGCCGCGAAGACCCGCTTCCCGCTGCGCTGGGCCAACTCCTGCTGCGGTCACCCGCTGCCCGGCCAGTCGCTGGTCGAGGCCGCCAACCGCCGTCTCGCCGAGGAACTCGGCGCCGGTCCGGTCGACCTCACCGAGGTCGGGGTGTACGTCTACTACGCCGAGGACCCGGCCACCGGCCGGGTCGAGTTCGAGTACGACCACGTGCTCCGCGCCGACGTGCCCGCCGACCTGTCCACCCGGCCGGACCCCGACGAGGTGGCCGCCCTGCGCTGGGCCGACCCGCACGACGTCGAGGCCGACCTCGACGCCGATCCCCGCACGTACGCGCCGTGGCTGGGCGGGGTGGTGAACCGGCTGCTGCGGCCGGCGCCGCCCGCCGCCGCGTCCCCCGCCGTCCCGTCCGGCACGGCGGCCGATGAGGCACCGGAGCGGTCGGGTGGCCGATGAGGCGCTGAGCGCGGGAGCCGTCGCGCGCCGGCTGGGGGTCGCCGTCACCACCCTGCGCACCTGGCACCAGCGCTACGGTCTCGGCCCCAGTGAGCACATACCCGGGCAGCACCGGCGCTACACGCCGGCCGACCTCGCGCGCCTGGAGATCATGCGCCGGCTCACCGCGGACGGGGTGACCCCGGCCGAGGCGGCCCGCTGGGCCCGGCACGTGCCCGCCGCCGGCCCACCCGACCTGGGTGCGGCGCTCCGGCGACAACTCCGGCTCGACGTGTCTGACACCACACGGCGGCCGGAAGCCGGCGGCCTCGCCGGCACCCGGGACGGCGGCGGTACGACCATCCCGGTGGGCCGGGCCGGGCCGGTCGCCCGCGGACTGGCCCGGGCCGCCATGCGGCTGGACTCGGTGGCCGTCGGCGAGACGATCGCGCACGCCCTCGCCGCCGACGGCGTGGTCGCCACCTGGGACGGGCTGCTCCGGCCGGTGCTCGCCGGCATCGGCGAGCGGCACGCCGCAACCGCCGGGCTGATCGAGGTGGAGCACCTGATGTCCCGGTGCGTCTCGGAGGCGCTCACCGCAGTGGCCCGGGCCCACCCGACCACCGGGCCGGGGCGCATCCTGCTCGCCTGCGCCGACGAGGAGCAGCACACGCTGCCGCTGGAGGCGCTGGCCGCCGGCCTCGCCGAGGCCGGGGTGGGTTACCGGATGCTGGGCGCGCGGGTGCCGGTGGCGGCACTCGTCGAGGCGGTCGCCCGGACCGGCCCGGCCGCCGTCGTGCTCTGGTCGCACACCGAGGCCACCGCTGAGCCGTACCAGCTCGCCGCACTGCTCACCGCCCCACGGCGACCGCTGCTGGTGCTCGCCGCCGGGCCCGGCTGGCGGGCCGACGCGCTGCCCGCCGGGGTGGTCCGCCCGGTGGATCTGACCGAGGCGATCGCGCTGGCCCTCACCGTTCGCGACTCCCTGGACGCGGCGGCGGGCTGACCGCCCCTCCCGGATCGGCGCTTCGTCCACTACCGTCGGAAAGTCCGCATACCCCGACCCCTCTGCGGGAGCCAACGATGCGTCCACGTGCCGTGCTGGCGCTCGCCGTCGGCCTGGTCCTGCTCCTGGCCGGCTGCGGCGAACCTGGCAAGACCCCGTCCCGGGCCGGTGCCCCGCCCGCCGCCTCGGCCACCCCGAAGCCGAAGCCCACGCCCACGCCCCGGCCCAGCCGCACCCCGCCGAAGCCGCAGCTGCGCCCGCTGCCTAAGAACCTGCCCGCCGGGCTGCACCGGCACAGCGGAGACCAGGGGGTGGCGCTCACCTTCGACGACGGTCCGAACCCGCGCTGGACGCCACAGATCCTCGACCAGCTCCGGGCGGCCCACGTCACCGCGACGTTCTGCCTGGTGGGCAAGGAGGCCCGGCGCTATCCGCAGCTGGTGGCGCGGATCGTCCGGGAGGGCCACCAGCTGTGCAACCACAGCTGGCGGCACGACATGGACCTGGGCCGGCGCCCGGTGGCGCAGATCCGCGCCGACCTGGTGCGCACCAACCAGGCGATCCGGGCCGCCGTACCGAAGGCCAAGATCAGCTGGTTCCGTCAGCCCGGCGGCCGGTGGACCCCCGAGGAGGTGGCGGTGGCGGGCCAACTCGGCATGCGCCCGCTGCACTGGAGCGTCGACCCGCAGGACTGGGACCGCCCGCCGGCGAAGACGATCATCAAGCGGGTGGAGTCGGCGGCCCGCCCCGGCTCGGTCGTGCTGATGCACGACGCGGGAGGCGACCGGAGCCAGACAGTGGCCGCCTGCCGGACCCTGATTCCCGACCTCCGGCGGCGGTACGGGATCTCCAGGCTCCGGTGACACCCCCCTCTGAGCTGCAATTTCGTCCGCTGGTGTGCCGGTAGCCATACCGGTTTGGTCGCCCGGGGAGGCATGACATATGCTTCTCATGCCTCCGGCGGGGCCGGATGGGAGCAAGTCCGCTTGAAGTTGCGAGTGTGCAATGATGGCGGGGCCGCCCTCATCGTCTAGCGGCCCAGGACGCCGCCCTTTCAAGGCGGTAGCACGGGTTCGAATCCCGTTGGGGGCACGGTCCGGCTCAGACCGGATGCAACACCAGCTAGGTCCTGTGGAGCAGTCGGAGTGCTCGCCGCCCTGTCAAGGCGGAGGTCGCGGGTTCAAGTCCCGTCAGGACCGCAAGCGCTGACGCCGCGCCCCGCATGCGCGGCGTTCTGCGTATCGGCCTGTGCGGTAGCATGAGCCGAGCACCACGGCCAGGTAGCTCAGTTGGTACGAGCGTCCGACTGAAAATCGGAAGGTCGGCGGTTCGACCCCGCCCCTGGCCACATAGCCTTTCGCCGGGCTACAGGAACGCCGACCAGCGGAAACGCCGGTCGGCGTTCTGCTTTGCGCCCCCAGATGCCACGTGTCCGGTCTGACCCTCGTTGACCCCGGAATCCCACTGGTCGCCGCTCCTTGTTGCACGTGGATTGCACGACGGAGCGCGCCGGGGGTGGGGAGCCAAACCGTCATGCTGTGGCTCGCCTCACATGAGCCCTTCGCCGCGCTGTTGCAGCCACTCGGTCAAGGCCACCGCTACGGCGTCCATCTGGCCGGCGCTGATCGCCTGGCCGTCCGGCTGTCCCAGAAACCCGAACACGTTCGGTCCGCGTCGGTCGGCTGGCAGATCAGCCGGCCGTGGGATCACGTGGAAGTGGACGTGACCAAAGCCCTCTGCCTCCGCGAACTGCACGACGTACGTTTTCGCGCAGCCCGTCACGGCTTGCAGCGCTCGCGACAGGCGGACCTGCCAGTAGCCCAACCCGGCGGCTTCGACATCAGTCAGGTCAGCGATTGTGAGCACGTGACGGTGCGGAACGAGCACGAGCCAGCCTGGCAGCCCGGTACCTACTGCGTGCGCCGCACGCCAGTGCTCATCGGCCGCAATCCGCTCCCGCGGTGGCAGCTCGTCAAACCGGGCGGTGTTCTCACAGGTGAAGCATCCTGGCTTGATCACCATCGGGGCAGTAGACCTCTTGCCGTCCCTTTCTTCAACCCCGCCGTTAGCGGATCTCCTCGTCGGGCATCGGCCTGGACGGGCCTTGGGGTTAGAAGAAGATCGCGGATGACTGGTCAGGCCATCGCGCCCCTGTTCAGCCTGTCCTTGGGTGTCGGGCGTCGTCGGCCACTGCCGCTCTCCTTGGCTGTACGGATGGCTGTACGACCGGCCGGCGCTGACCACCTCATCCGTAGATTCCCAAGAGCATGCCAAGGCCGTCCGATGCCGTCCGCCTGGTCCTGGTCCTCAAGCGCTCGGCAACTCGATAGGTCCCGTCCCGTCCGGTCCAGTCCGCCCCGGTGGCTCCCACGCGTGGCTCCCAGACACCGAGATCATGCGATGCCTCAAGCGCTACATCGCCCGCGACGCGTTCCGCCTGCTCGCATCGCGACCCATGAACCAGGCATCCTTTTCTGGTGCCACCGCTACTAACTGACGACGAGTACAAGGCAACGATGGGACCCCACCCCACAAGAGTGGGTCCGGACCAGGTACCCCCCTTCGACTTCTGGCCCTACTTCGACTCCATCCCCCAAGGCGACTTCAACGGGCACGACTTCTCCCAAGGCCGGGTCACCCACGCTTGGCAGATGCCGGACGGGGCGCACCAACACGTCCTCATCGCCTGCGAGACACCCAACGTGTTCCTGGTCCTCGTGCTCGACCTACATGCCTCCTCGGTCCTCGGCCACCACCTACTCGACCTCAACCGGCTCTACGGACTCCCCTGAGCCGGGCAGCCTTCCCGCTTGACCAGCACGGCGGGCCTCAGAGCCATCTCCGCCGTGAGTCCCACACACCGTGGAGTAGGCCAGGGGCCAGGGGCCAGGGTGACAAGGTGGAGCGCCCTACCGGACGAACGACCTTGGCACCCTGGCCCCTGGTCTGCTCGGCTCTGCCTGGGACTCATGGTGGAGATGGCGACCCGCGCAACCACCGACTACCGCACCGTCCGGACGGGCTTCCCCGTCTCTGTCGAAGATCCCTGCCCGGAGGGCAAACAGCTCTTGCCGTCCGCCAGCGTGGCCGGCTGGCCCGGCCGATGCCGGCCGGAGGTCGCCAGCAGGCCGGGGCCGGGCCGGCGCGGCCCGCTTTGCGGGCCGCCTTGATGAGTACGCGGGCAAAGGCCGACTGTTCGTCAGCCGCGACGGGTCGCCGCTGCGGAGGGACAGCTTGTATCAGGCGTTCGTCCGGGCGCGGAAGCAGGTGGGTCTGGATGGCCTGACCTTCCACGACCTGCGGCACACCGGGCAGACCCTCGCCGCACAGACTGGCGCGACCCTCGCTGACCTGATGAAGCGGTTGGGTCACTCGTCCATGGCGGCTGCTCGTCGCTACCTGCATGCCGTGAACGGACGCGACCGGGAGATAGCCAAAGCCCTGTCCGAGCTCGCCGCGCACGGGGATGTCGCACGGCTGCCCCGACACATCACGATGCGGAGCTAGTGAGCCGTGCCCCATGACAACGCGACCCAGCCACCCACCAACCAAGCGGCGACCTCATCGTCGTCCAAGGCTCGGCCCTACGCTGGGCCAATGCAGCCGATCAACTGGCATGAGATCCGGGAACGGGTCCTCCGGATGACGCCGTCGGTGGAGCAGATGTGGCGGGATCTTGAACCAACATTGACGTCAGGAGAGTTGGACGATCTGCAGCAGCAGATTGGTGCCGAGCTGCCTAACGATTACCAGCAGTTCCTCCTTCATGTCGGACGCGGTGGGCCTGGACCGTCTTACGGGATCACTCCCGTAGGCAAGGTTGAGGGTCGATGGGCATGGCGCGGCGAGGGATACGAACACCGGCCGGTCAACCTGGCCGACCCCTTCCCGCTGCGCACCTCCGACTGGCGTGTGCAGGCAGAGCTGGAAGCGGCCTATCCCGACTGGTTCGCGTTCGCGACACAGGCCAACTACGAAGCTGCGGTGCAGACGTGGCATGACCGGCACGACAGCATCGTGTTCGACCCCCGGCGCACATACGGTGCGATCCCGATCTGCGAAGAAGGCTGCGGCCTGCGGGCATTGCTCATCGTCACTGGCCCCGAACGTGGCCACATCTGGCTCGACCATCGCGCCGACGGTCGCGGCTTGACGCCGGCCTGGCTGCCACACCATCCCCGTATCACTTTCGCCCAGTGGTACCGCGACTGGATCGAGAGGCAGAGCACCTAGTTGCATGGGCCGTTGCACGACGGGGTGCGGCGGCTGTCTGACCTGCGGAAATGCGGGTGCCTGAAAATCGGAAGGTCGGCGGTTCGACCCCGCCCCTGGCCACATAGCCTTTCGCCGGGCTACCAGAGCGCCGACCAGCGGAAACGCCGGTCGGCGCTCTGCGTTGTGCCGGAACGGGTGTCTCCCGTCTTGGCGCGAAGACCGGGTCGGCCGGCCACGGCGCCGAGGCCCGCAGAGCCGGCGACGAACAGTGTCGGGAGCACGTCGGAGAGCGAGCACGCGCGAAGCTGCGCAGCCGGGCATCAGCCGGTATGGTCCGGGCCTATGGGACAGGAGATGGCCGGCCCGGATGAGGTCCGCCAGGAGTTCGACCGTTTCTCCCTCCGCTGCCGCCTCCTCGCCCCCACGTCCGCCGAGCGGGCGTTCGCCGTCTTCACCGGCTCGCTGACCGACTGGTGGGTACGGGAGTACACCTGGTCCGGGCCGGACGCCCTGGCCGAGCTGGGCGTCGAGCCCCGCTCCGGCGGCATGCTCTACGAGATCGGCCCGTACGGTTTCCGGAACGACTTCGGTCGGGTGCTCACCTGGGACCCGCCCCGCCGGCTGGTGTTCACCTGGCAGATCGGGCCGGACCGGGTGCCGGTGCCCGAACCGGCACGGGCCAGCGAGGTCGAGGTGCTCTTCCTGCCGGACGGACCGGACCGGACCCGGGTCGAGGTCGAGCACCGCAACTTCGACCGGCACGGCGAGGCCGCCGAGGGCTACCGCGAGGCGCTCACCGCCGGCTGGCACGAACTGCTCCGCCGCTACCTCGCCACGGTCACCCGCGCCGCGGCCTGAGCGAGGGCAACCCGCGGAAACCCGGCACCGCTGCCGATGCGGACGCGAGCCGGTCGAGGCGGCCCGTCAGTGCCCGAGGCCACGCGCAGCGGCGCCGCCGGTCACGCCCGTGCCGCCCAGGTCGGCCCGGCGTCCCGCCTCGGCTCCTGAACCGAAGCCGGTGCCGGCGAGCCGGCGGGCCGGCGCGGTACGCAGCCGGGGATAGACCTCGGCGAGCCGGCGCTGGACGCGGTCGGAGCGGTCGGCGAGCACCAGGGCCACCGAGGGCACCCCGGACCCGGCGACGGCGCCGGCCTCGGCCGAGCGCAGCCGCTCCGCCACCACGTGCGCGAAGCCGGCCAGCCAGGTACGCCGGAACGCGGCCGGCTGCTCCCCGGCCGGTACGGCGGTGCCAGCCAGCCCGTGTGCGGCCTGGACCAGCAGCGAGGTGAAGAGCAGCTCGACCCGCTCCAGGTCGCTGGCGAAGCCGAAGAGGTGCATCGCGAAACCGCTGCCCTGCCGGCGTCGTACGCAGCGGCAGCGCAACGGGTCGGTGACTGCGGCGAGCAGCCCGGCCTTGTCCCGGGCGTACGGGGCGACGACCTCGACCACGCGGTCGCCGACCGGGTCGGTGGCCGGCTCCCGGGCGGCGAGCAGCGCCCGGTCGACGCCGTAGCGCGCGATCAGTTCGGTCGCCTTGGCCATGAACGCGGCCGACTCGGCGGGCGTGCAGGCCGGGTCCTCGGCCTGGGCGAGCAGCTTGCGCACCTTGCTGAGCATCGCCTCGGACATGCACCAGAGCTACCACAGGCACCGCCGGCGGCCCCTCCGGCACCCCGTGCGGTCAGCCGGCCCGGCTCCGCAACGTGGCCACCGTCGACCCGGCGAGGGTGAGCAGGCAGTCGGGCAGCAACCCGTCGGCCATTGCGGCGCCGAACAGCGCCTCCCCGGTGTCGGCGTCGTCGTTGGCGTACGCGCTGACGAAACGGGCCACCCAGCGGGTGTCGTAGGAGGCCTGGTCGATGCCGGGGAAGTCGAGGGCGGCACCGCCGGCCGGGGCGTCGTCGCCGACCATGGCGGCGGCCAGGCACCAGGCCACCCCGTACGCGCCGGCCAGCCCGGAGCGGTCCACCACCGCGTCGAAGGTGCCGACCACCGCGTCGCCGTCGCCGGCCAGGGCCGAACGGAGCACGGCGGTCGCGTCGTCCAGCGTCTGCTGTGCTTCGTCGGTCACCCGCCGAACAGTAGGACCGAGGGTCAAGCGGTGACCCCGAAACAGCCTCGCCGTCACCCTCGGTGATACCCGCAGTCAAGCTACCGACGGAGCGCCCTCCACAGTCCCACGGCCACCGCCGGCACGCTAATGTGCGCAGCGGACCTTCGCCGGAGGAAGGACGACCATGCTCGTATCACGCGCGTCGCGCGCGGCCATGTCCATGGCCTGCGCGGCGCTCCTGCTCGCCACCAGCGCCTGCGGGAGCGACAAGCCCGAGGGGGCGGCCACCACCACCCAGGTGCGCCTCTACGGCACCGACGGCAACATGCAGAACTCGTACGTTGATGAGTTCAAGGACCGTAGGGACCTCGTCAACGGCATGAAGGGCACCATCCCGCTCACGCCGCTGCCGGAGACCTTCAAGGATCGGCTACGCACCGTAGACCCGGAGCTGAAGGACTACCTCTACTCCGGCGAGACGTACGACGCCGTCGTGATCAGCGCGCTCGCCGCCCAGCTCGCCGGCACCACCGACCCTGCCGAGATCGCCAAGCAGATCGTCGGGGTGACCACCAGCGGTGAGCGGTGCGAGGATGCGGCGACCTGCCTCCAGCTCGCCCGCGCCGGGCAGGACATCGAGTACCGGGGGGTGTCGCTGAACCGGGCCGGGTTCACCGACGCCGGTGAGCCGGCCACCGCCAGCTACGCCACCCAGCACTTCGACAACGAGAAGATCGACGACGGAAAGACCGAGTTCGTCGGCGCCGGCGACGAGTCCGCCGCAAGCACCAAGGCTCCCCCACGCGGGAAGAAGCAGCGCGGCAAGCCGGGCAAGGAGGCGGGTGCCCCGCTGGTCCTCGGCGGGCTGCTGCCGAAGACCGGTGACCTGGCGCTGGCGTACCCGCCGATGGCGGCCGGTGTGGCGCTGGCGGTCAAGGACATCAACGCCGGCGGCGGGGTGCTCGGCGAGCCGATGGTCTGGATCGAGGGCGACGACGGCACCAACCCGCAGGTCGCGAAGGCGACGGTCGCCTCGCACATCGGCAAGGGCGTGCACGTCATCATCGGTGCGGGCGCGTCCGGCATCTCCCGGGCCGTGCTGCCCGACGTGGTGGCCGCCGGCCGGGTCCTCTTCTCCCCGTCCAACACGGACGCCGGGCTGACCACGATCGACGACAAGGGCCTCTACTTCCGTACCGCCCCGTCGGACATCCTCCAGGGGCGGGCGCTGGCCGACGTGATACTGCGGGACGGCCCGCACAAGATCGCCATCGTCGCCCGTAAGGACTCCTACGGCGAGGGCCTGCAGGAGAACGTCCGCGCCGAACTGGAGCGGGCCGGCCTGGGCGGGGACGGGGTCAAGCTGCTCACCTACGCGCCGCCGGCCGACGCCAAGGCGCCGCCGGTCGACTTCGGCGACGGCGCCAAGCAGATCAAGGACTTCGGCGCGGACGCGGTGCTGGTGATCGGCTTCGGTGAATCCGCGCACGTGATCACCGCGCTGGCCGACGCCGGGGTGCAGATCCGGCACTGACCTGACGACGACGGGGGCCGCACCGGCCGAACCGGTGCGGCCCTCGTTCTCTTGCCGGCGCTCAGCGGGACCGGCGCCGCTCCAGGAACTCGGTCATCCGCCGGTGCTTCTCCTCGTCCTCGAAGAGCACCGCCTGGCCGAGCAGGTCGAGCTGGGGGTGCGCGGCCGGCGGGGCGTCCACGGCCAGCTTGGTCAGCCGTACCGCCAGCGCCGAGCCCTTCGCGATCTCGTCGAGCAGGGCGTGCGCGGTGGGCAGCAGCTCGGCCGGCTCGGCCACCACCCGGTTCACCAGCCCGATCCGCAACGCCTCGTCGGCGTCCACCCGCCGGCCGGTGAAGAGCAGCTCCTTGGCCCGGGCCTCGCCGATCAGGGCCGGCAGGCGGTGGGTCGCGCCCGCCCCGGCCAGGATGCCCAGCCGCACCTCGGGCTGGCCGAAAACCGCCCGCGCCGTGCAGACCCGCAGGTCACAGGCGTACGCCAGCTCGGCGCCGCCGCCCAGCGCCGGGCCGTCCACGGCCGCCACAGTCGGCATCGGCAGCGCCCGGACCCGGGCGAAGGCGGCCTGGTTGATGGCGGCCAGGGCGTCCAGCCGACCGCGCTCGCGGAGCTGGCCGATGTCCGCCCCGCCGGCGAAGATGCCCTCCGCCCCGCCGGTGAGCAGCAGCAACCGGGGCCGCGCCTCCAACTCCGCGCAGACCGCGTGCAGCTCGGCGACCAGGTCGGCGTCGATGGCGTTGCGCTTCTCCGGCCGGTCCAGGGTGACCACCAGCCGGTCCGGCAGCTCCTCGATCCGCAGCCCGCTCACTGTCGGACACCGTCCTTCCAGGTGTAGAAGCCCTGGCCGGACTTCTTGCCGAGCTTGCCGGCGGCCACCATCTCCACCAGCAGCGGCGGCGGCGCGAACCGGTCCCCGTACGCGGCCTGGAGGGTGCGCGCGATGTCGAGCCGGACGTCCAGCCCGACCAGGTCGGTCAGCTCCAGCGGACCCACCGGGTGCCGATAGCCGAGCACCATCGCCTTGTCGATGTCGGCCGGGCTGGCCACCCCGTCGGCGACCATCCGGATCGCCTCCAGCCCGAGCGTGACCCCGAGCCGGGAGGTGGCGAAGCCGGGCATGTCGCGTACGACGACGGGGTCCTTGCCGAGCCGCCCGGCGAGCGCGACGGCCGCCTCGGTGGTGCCGGCGGCGGTGGCCGGGCCCACCACGATCTCCAGCAGCGCCATCGCCCAGACCGGGTTGAAGAAGTGCAGCCCGAGGAAGTCCGCGGGGCGGTCCAGCCCCTCGGCCAGCTCGGCGATCGGGATGCTGGAGGTGTTGCTGCCGAGCAGGGCGGGCCGCCGGGCGGCCGCCTCCCGGAGCACCGCCCGCTTGAGGTCGAGCTGCTCGGGGACCGCCTCGACGATCACGTCCGGCCCCTCGGCGACCTCGGCGAGGCCAGCCCGCAGGCTGACCCGCTGCCGGTTCACCGTCGCCTCCTCGGCGGTCAGCTTGCCGCGCTGGACCCCGCGCTCCCACAGCTCGCCCAGGCGCCGCACGGCGGCGGCACCGCGTTCCGCGTCCACCTCGACCAGCTCGACCGCGTAGCCCGCGCCGGCCGCCACGTACGCGATGCCGAGGCCCATCGTGCCGGCCCCGACGACCACAAATCGACCACTCATGACGTCCCCTCGCCGCGTACGGTGACGCGCGGGGTCTCCGCCGCGCCGGGCCGCCCGCTCCGCTCGTTCATGGGTGCGACCCTATGCAGGGCCGGCCCGGGCGGCATGCGTGGGGGCGCGCCGGATCGGGTACAGACGGCCTCCAACGCCGACGGAAGGACCGAGATGAGTCAGGCACCGGAGAGCGCGGAGCGCACCGAGACCGTGGAGACCCGCGGCGAGGAGCGGGTGGACCTGCTGCGCGCGGACACCAACAACGACGGGAAGACCGACGTGTGGGTGGTGGACACCGACGGCGACGGGAAGGCCGACCTCTTCCAGTTCGACACCGACGGTGACGGCCAGGTGGACATCACCATGGTCGACATCGACGAGGACGGCACCCCGGACGAGGTGGTGGACGGCGATGGCGGCCTCCCGCCCGAGCAGACCACGCCGACCGTGCAGGTGTGAAAGGAGGGGGCCCCGGTTGACGCCCAGGCGATAACAAGGGGCCCCTCCTAACCTCTCAGCCGGAGCGTGGCCAGGTAGTACGGGTGGTCCCGGTCGTCGACGTCGGCCAGGTGCCACGGCGAGCCGTGGACCAGTTCGGCGAGTTCGTCGACCGTGCACACCAGGTAGTCGAACCACTCGGTGCCGAGCAGCCGGTAGCGCAGCCGCAACCGGAGCTGCCCGCCCAGCCGGCCGCGCCGCCGGTTGAACTCGTGGTAGCCCGTGTGCACCGGGTCGGTGGTGCCGTAGGGGTCGGTGCCGTGCGCGATCACCTGCGCGCCGGGGCGGGCCAGCGCGGCGAGGGCGGCCAGGAAGCCCGGTGCCCGCGCCCGCCCCTCGATCAGCCCGAGATTGTTGCCGAGCAGCAGGAAGGTGTCGTACCGCCGGCCGTCGGCGACGTGCTCGTCGACCGTGCCGTGCACTAGGTCGCGGACGCCACGGTGGCGGCAGACCCGCAGCGCGCCGGCCGAGGTGTCCAGCCCGGTGACCGGTACCCGCTGCTCCTGCAGGTGCAGCGCGATCCGGCCGGCGCCGACGCCGACGTCCAGCACGTGCCCGCGTACCCGGGCCACGGCCCGGTGGTCGTGCGGCTGCCAGAACCCGGGCGGGTCCAGGTAGTGGGCGGCGGGCGCCCCGTTGACCAGGCCGTCGTCCCGCTCGATGATCTCGATGACCGGCCGGGGCAGCCGCCCGCCGGCCAGCGGCCGGGGCCCGATCCCGGTGGCCACGGCGTACGCGTCCCGGATCATCTCGCCGAACACGTCGCCGATCGTGGGTTCCCCGGTCACGCCGCTGTCTCTGTTCGCGACTGCGGGGCTCGCAGACCCGGCTCACTCCTCGCGCTCACGGCGCTGTCTCTGTTCGCGACTGCGGGGCTCGCAGACCCGGCTCACTCCTCGCGCTCACGCCGATCACGCTATCCGGACTCGACCGGCCTGTCGCGGCCGTATTCTGGGCGGCGTGACCGACCTGGACCGCCTCGGGGCGGAGAAATACGTGCTGCTCACGACCTTCCGGAAGGACGGTCGGGCGGTGCCGACGCCGGTCTGGGCGGTACGGGACGGCGACGCGCTGGCGGTGTGGACCGTGTCGGACTCCGGCAAGGTCAAGCGGATCCGGCGCGACGGTCGGGTGACGGTGGCCCCGTGCGACGTACGCGGGCGGCCGCACGGCGAGGCGGCGCCGGGGCACGCGTCGATCCTCGCCCCGGAGGCCACCCGGCGGATCCGCGGCCTGTTGAAGCAGAAGTACCGGCTGATCGGCCGGCTCAGCCTGCTGGGCAGCCGGCTGCGCCGGGGTGAGGGCGGCACGGTCGGGCTGCGGATCGTGCTGGACTAGGAGATGGCCCAGGGGCCCGGACACGACGAAGGGCGGCGGGATCGTCGCTCTCGCGTACGTCCGGCCGCCCCTGATCGGAACGCCTGGAAAACGTCCGGTCCTCAGTCCCCCTGACGCTGCTGGGGGATCTGCCCCTGCAGCAGGGCCCGGACCTCCGACTCGCGGTATCGGCGGTGGCCGCCCAGGGTCCGGATGGCGCTGAGCTTGCCAGCCTTGGCCCACCGGGTAACCGTCTTCGGGTCGACACGGAACATCGACGCCACCTCGGCCGGTGTGAGTAGCGGCTCTGGTTCGTGCGTTCGCGATGCCATCGGGGTCACTCCTCCACATGTATAGACATCGGCCGGGGTCCCGCCGGCCGACGCGTCTCCCATGGTCCGGCTAGTCCCCGATGTCCGACATGGGCCGAACGGCTGAAGGTCCCTAGACGGACGGATGAACCATGCCCGATTTTTACGACTTTTATGCCGCAGAAACTACCTTATTCGGACTCATGATCACGGTTCGTGATGCGTCAACTACGAGACACTCTCGCATCGAAGGGCCTCGGTAGGGGCAATTCGGGCCACGGGGTGAACGCCTAGTTACAGCGCTCCAGCAGCTGCACCGCCCGCCACCGGGCAACCAGCTTGTCGTACGCCGCCGAGGCGTCCTCCGCCTCACCCCGGGAGAGCCCGGCCAGCCCGGTGGCGACCAGCTCGGTCGAGTCGTCGGCCGCCAGGGTCTCGTCCGGCAGCAGCTGCACCAGGCCGCCGTAGTCCAGCTCGACCACCGAGCGTGGGTGGAACTCCTCCAGCCAGCGGGCGGCCTCCTCGACCGCCTCGGTGATCGGCGCCTCCCCGACCGACTTCCGCAGCACCGACAGCGCGCGGGACGAGCGGCGGCGGGCCTTGGAGATCTCGGTGCGGTAGCGCAGCGCCCGCCGGGCCGGGTCGGTCACCAGGTGCCGCTCCCGCGCCTCGAAGAGCACGAACCAGCGCAGCGGCACCCCCCAGGTGGCGATCTGCTCGTGCACCCGGGGCACCCCGTGCTCCAGCACCCGGGCCCCGCTGCGCCAGTCCTCCACCACCGCCTTGGCCTGGCCGGCCAGGATCGGCGGGACGAAGGCGTCGGCCAGCACCGCGGGCACCCCGTCCCGGGCGCTCAGCGCCGCCTCGGCGACCCGGACCCGCAGGTTCCACGGGCAGACCAGCAGGGTGTCGTCGGTCTCCAGGACGTACGCCTCTTCGGGCAGGTCCGGCAGCCGGGTCCAGCCCGCGCCGAGCGCCTCGATCACCGCGGTCCGTTGCCGTACCGGGCCTTCGAGCGGGGCGATCGCCCGCCCCTCGCTGACGTACCGGCGCCAGAACGACTGGCGTTCCCGGTCGAAGGCGGTCAGCGGCTCGTACACGCGCAGGTAAGAAGCGAAGAGCGACGGCACGGCGCGATCCTCCCACGAGTCGGGACTGGTACGCAGTCGCCGCGACGGGGGGCCGTGACGTGCGCGACAGTACCGCTTCGGCCGATATTAGGCTCAGCAGCACCGGCAACATCCCGCCGGCGGGTAACCAGGTTCGCGCCCCACAAGGGCGCACCCATCACAGGAGTAAGCCATGGGCGTTTTCGCGAGCACCGACGACCCGGGATCCACGGGTCACGAACAGGTCGTTTTCTGCCAGGACAAGCAGTCCGGCCTGAAGGCGATCATCGGGATCTACTCGACCGCGCTGGGCCCCGCGCTCGGCGGTACCCGGTTCTACCCGTACGCCAGCGAGGAGGAGGCCCTCGCCGACGTGCTCGACCTCTCGCGGGGAATGGCGTACAAGAACGCTCTGGCCGGTCTCGACCTCGGCGGCGGCAAGGCGGTCATCTGGGGTGACCCGGAGCGGATCAAGAGCGAGGCCCTGCTGCGCGCGTACGGGCGCTTCGTGGAGTCCCTGGCCGGGCGCTACTACACCGCCTGCGACGTCGGCACCTACGTCGCCGACATGGACGTGATCGCCCGGGAGACGAGGTACGTCACCGGTCGCAGCGTGGAGCACGGCGGCGCCGGCGACTCCTCGATCCTGACCGCCTGGGGCGTCTTCCAGGGCATGCGGGCCGCGGCCGAGCACGTCTGGGGCGCGCCGACGCTCTCCGGCCGGCGGGTCGGCGTGGCCGGCCTGGGCAAGGTCGGCAAGTACCTGACCGCGCACCTGTTGGAGGACGGGGCCGAGGTCGTGGCGACCGACGTCAACCCGAAGGCCCTGGAGTGGGTGCGCGCCACCCACCCGCAGGTCGAGCTGGTCGCCGACACCGCCACCCTGGTCGCCTCCGACATCGACGTGTACGCCCCGTGCGCGCTCGGCGGCGCCCTCAACGACGACACGGTGCCGGTGCTGCGGGCCAAGGTGGTCGCTGGCGCGGCGAACAACCAGCTCGCCCACCCGGGCATCGAGAAGGTCCTCGCCGACCGGGGCATCCTCTACACCCCCGACTACGTGGTGAACGCCGGCGGCGTGATCCAGGTCGCCGACGAGATCGAGGGCTTCAACTTCGAGCGGGCCAAGCTGCGGGCCACCCGGATCTACGACACCACCCGGGAGATCCTCCGGCTCGCCGACGACGACGGCGTCCCGCCGGCGGTGGCCGCGGACCGGCTCGCCGAGCGGCGGATGGCCGAGGTCGGCCGGCTGCGGACGATCCACCTGCGGTGAACGTCACGCCGGGGCGGGGCACCCGCTCCGCCCCGGCGCACCCGTTCTCCCGCCCCGACGGTAAGCTGGAAAATGGGACGTTTCGCACCGGTTTGCCCGCTGTCACGGCCACCCCCGGCCATCGCTCCTTACCGGGTACACTTTGTGACGGCCGGATAACTGCGACGCGCAGGGCCGGCTGACGGTAACCCGAGGTGCCGAACGGTGGCATCCCCATGTACCGTAAGAGCCACGAGAGATGCCTGACGTCATCGGGGCCCGCCTTCGGGCTGCCCCGCATTCTGTGCGAGGGGGTCGAGCCATGGGGCGCGGCCGTGCTAAGGCCAAGCAGACAAAGGTGGCCCGGGAGTTGAAGTACCACTCCCCGAACACCGACCTCGCCGCCTTGCAGCGAGAACTCGGCGGTGGCGGCAAGTCGGACCACGACTTCGACGACGACTACAAAGAGTATGTCGACGACGATGACGAGGACCACGCGGACGAGGACCCGGACACCTGGGCCCGCCCGACCCGCTGACCTCCGGTCGCATCTGAGCACGCGGTAAGCCCCGCGTGCTCACGCATGTGCTCTGCGGAAGCCGGCGTGCCGACCGACGATCAAGGGCCTGTCGCACCGAGTCCCCTCGGCGTACCGGCAGGTCCTTGATCGCGGACTCGTAGCGTCAGCGGGGCCGGTTGTTCCAGTTGTAGAACGTCGGGATGTTCTCGAAGTGGTTCCAGGCGCAGACCGCGCTGGCCCCGTCGCCGCCCGACACCTCCGCCCGCAGCAGCCGCGCGGCCTCCGCCTCCCGGAGTAGTGCGGTCAACCCCACGGCGGCTTCCCGCACCCGGTCGGCGACCAGGTCCGGGGCGGCTCCCCCGGCGCGCTCAGGCTGCCGGTGACTCGTGGTCTCGGGCATGCTCCAACACTCCCTCCAGTAGGCGGATCTTGCTGTTGCGGCAGTGCTCGGTCTCCGTACCGTCAAAGCGCCCCAGCTCGAAGTAGCGGTTGGCGGCGTGGCCGCCGCCGCAGAACCCGAAGTAGGGGCAGGACGACCGGCACCCCTCGACACCGGCGAGGAACTCGCCCACCCAGGGCGTACGCCCGGCGCCGGCCAGGATCTCGGCCAGCGGGGTGGCCAGCACGTTGCCGCTGCTGAAGTCGCCGTACCGGGGATCGGTGAAGCCGGCCAACTCCGGGGAGAGCACGACCACCGAGCCGTCGTGGGCGATGGTGGGGATTGGATCCAGCCGGCGGGGCAGCAGGTCGTCCGCCGTGCCGTCCAGGACGGCTCCGGCGTACCGCAGCGACCACTCCACCTCGCGCAGGTGGATCCGGGGATTCCGGCGCCACGCGGTCACCAGCTCCGCCCAGAAGCCGGTCACCGCTGCGGCGTCCCGGGCGTTGCTCCGGGTGTTGACCCCCTCGGTCTCCTCGATGTTGACGCCGAGCACGTCGCAGCCGAGGTCGAGGAAGTAGTCGTACAGCTCGGTGGCGAGACCCGGTGCCGGGCGGGAGACCACGGCCAGCGCCGAGAACGGCAGCCCGTGCCGGCGCAGCGCGTCCACCCCGGCCACGATCCGGTCGTACGCCTGCCGGCCGCCCCGGGTGACCCGCTCGCTGTTGCGTTCGCGCGGCCCGTCCACGCTCACGCTGACCCGGACCCCGTGCTCGGCGAAGAACGCGCACCAGGCGTCGTCGATCAGCGTGGCGTTGGTCTGGACGTGGTGCTCCACCGCCGGCCCGAACGGGGCCAGCAGGCCTGCCAGATGCTCCCGGCCGGCCGCGAGCGGCTCTCCGCCGTGCCAGACCACGGAGAAGCGGCCGGCCGTCGCCCACGGGTTCACCGAGGCCGCCACCGCCTCGGCGACGGCGACCGGCATCCGCCGGTCCACCGCCCGCATCGGCAGGTAACAGTAGACGCAGTCCAGGTTGCAGAGCGTGGTCGGCTGCATGACCACGTACGAGGGCACGGTGGCGAGGCCGCGCATGCCCGAGTGCGGACGAACAGCCATCGACCCTCCCCCGTCTAGCCTGAGACCTTTCAGGCTAGGCGGCGGTGGCCACTCGGGTGAACCCCCGATCAGGTGGCCGGATGATCACCAGAGCGTGATCACCCGCGGGTGTGGTGGCCGATCATCTGCACGTTGCCGGAGCCCTCGATGATCTCGCCGGCCTGCCAGGCGTCGACTCCACGGCCGGTCAGCGTGGCCAGCGCGCGGTCGGCATCCTCGGCGGAGACGATGGCGAACATGCCGATGCCCATGTTGAACGTCGCCTCCATCTCCGGGTCCTCGATCCGGCCCTTGGACTGGATCAGGTCGAAGATCGGCTGCGGCTTCCAGGTCGAGCGGTTGACCACCGCGTCGACGTGCTCCGGCAGGATCCGGACCAGGTTGCCCGGGATGCCGCCACCGGTGACGTGGGCCAGCGCCCGGACGTCGGCCTCGGCGATCAGCTTGAGGCAGTCCTGCGCGTAGATCTTGGTCGGCGTGAGCAGTTCCTCGCCGAGGGTCCGCTGCCGGCCGAAGTCCTCGATCACCACGTCCAGCCGCATCCGGGCGACACCCAGCAGCACGTGCCGGACCAGCGAGTAGCCGTTGGAGTGCAGGCCGGAGGAGCGCATGGCGATCACGACGTCGCCCACCTCCACCCGCTCCGGGCTGAGGATCTCGCTCTCCTCCACCACACCGACGCCGGTGGCGGAGATGTCGTACTCGTCGGGACGCAGCACGCCCGGGTGCTCCGCGGTCTCGCCGCCGAGCAGGGCGCAGCCCGCGTACCGGCAGCCGTCGGCGATGCCCGCGCCGATCTCGGCGACCTTGTCGGGGACGACCTCACCGGTGGCGATGTAGTCGAGCAGGAAGAGCGGCTCGGCCCCGCAGGCGACCAGGTCGTCGACGACCATCGCGACCAGGTCGATGCCGACCGTGTCGTGGATGTCGAGCTGCTGGGCGATCACCAGCTTGGTGCCGACCCCGTCGGTCGAGGAGGCCAGGATGGGGTTCTTGTATTTCTTGGTGTCGAGCCGGAACAGGCCGGCGAAGCCACCCAGGTCGCCCAGCACCTCCGGGCGCCGGGTCTGCTTGACCTTGGACTTGAGCAGCTCGACGGCGCGGTCGCCCGCCTCGATCGACACCCCGGCGTCCGCGTAGGAGACCGAGCGTTTACGCGTGGTGCGGCTGGTGCCGGCCGTCCAGGGCTGGCGGTCGCCGCCGGCGCCCGTCGGGCTTGTTCCTGCGCCGCTGCGCTCGGACACGTGCGTCACGGTTCTCCCCTTTGTGCTTCTCGCGGACACCGGTTGCGGACGGGCCCGCGTCGGGTGGTGCTATGGGCGGTTGGTCGCGCCGCCCGAGGTGGCGACGAGGGACGTGTCGGTGGGCTGCGTCGCCTCGGCGGTGACCCGGCGACCCACACCTTCGAGTACGTGCTTGCCGATCAGGTTCCCGGCCGGCAGCTCGATCGGGTACTCCCCATCGAAGCACGCCCGGCAGAGTCGGGTCTTCGGCTGCTCGGTCGCCGCGATGAGGCCGGGAAGCGATACGTAACCCAGCGTGTCGGCGCCGATCGAACGCCGGATGCCTTCGTTGTCCAGCCCGTTGGCCAACAGCTCGGCACGGGTGGCGAAGTCGATGCCGTAGAAGCACGGCCAGCTCACCGGCGGGGAGGAGATCCGGACGTGCACCTCCAGCGCACCGGCCTCGCGCAGCATCCGCACGATGGCCCGCTGGGTGTTGCCGCGGACGATGGAGTCGTCCACCACCACCAGGCGCTTGCCCCGGACGTTCTCCCGCAGCGGGTTGAGCTTGAGTCGGATGCCGAGCTGACGCAGGGTCTGCGACGGCTGGATGAAGGTACGCCCGACGTACGGGTTCTTCATCAGGCCCTGGCCGTAGGTGATGCCGGACTCCTCCGCGTAGCCGATGGCCGCCGGGGTGCCGGACTCCGGCACCGGGATCACCAGGTCGGCCTCGACCGGGTGCTCCCGGGCGAGCTGGCGGCCGATCTGCACCCGGGCCGCGTGCACGTTCCGCCCAGCGATGGTGGCGTCCGGGCGGGCGATGTACACGTACTCGAAGAGGCAGCCCTTCGGCTCCGGCGCGGCGAACCGGGTGGACCGCAGCCCGTCCTCGTCGATGGCGATCAGCTCGCCCGGCTCGACCTCGCGGACCACGCTCGCGCCGACGATGTCCAGCGCGGCGGTCTCGCTGGCGACCACCCAGCCGCGCTCCAGCCGGCCGAGCACCAGCGGTCGCACGCCGTGCGGGTCGCGGGCCGCGTAGAGCGTCGACTCGTCCATGAAGACGAAGCTGAACGCACCGCGCAGCTGGGGCAGCACCTCCAGCGCGGCCGCCTCGACGGAGAGGTCGGGCCGGCTGGCCAGCAGCATGGTGACCAGGGACGTGTCGTTGGTCGAGCCGTCCGGGTCGATCCCCCGCTCGGCCACCTCGCGCTGGAGCTCGGCGGTGTTGACCAGGTTGCCGTTGTGGGCCAGCGCGATGGTCGTGCCGGCCGTGGTGGCCCGGATCGTCGGCTGGGCGTTCTCCCAGGTCGAGCCGCCGGTGGTCGAGTAGCGCGCGTGGCCGATCGCGACGTGCCCGCGCAGGCTCGCCAGGGTCGGTTCGTCGAAGACCTGGGCGACCAGGCCAAGGTCCTTGTAGACCACCACGCGCGACCCGTCGCTCACCGCGATGCCCGCAGCCTCCTGGCCACGGTGCTGCAGGGCGTAGAGCCCGAAGTAGGTGAGGTTGGCAACCTCCTCCCCGGGCGCCCAGACACCGAAGACGCCACACGCGTCCTGGGGGCCGGGTCGTTGGGGGTCAAGGTCGTGGCTCAGCCGGCCATCGCCTCGGGGCACCTGCCGCTCCCTCTGCTGGACTGGCCTGGCGGAGTCGGGGGGCAGGCTCCGCGTGGTCGGCCGGGACCGTGTCACCTGACAGTGTACGCGAGTCCGAATCGACACCGACAGTCATGAGTCGGCTGCTCCCAGTGACATCGATGGAATGCCGTGCGCCCGGTCAAAGCGGCAGGTGCTCGGAGAGGTCGGCACGGATGCCGCTGACCCGTACCCGGCCCTCACTGACCGCCGCGGCCCAGCCGAGCCGCCCGGTGGCCAGCTCAAGCCAGGTCTTCGGATCCATTTCCACCACGTTCGGCGGCGTTCCGCGGGTGTGTCGCGGCCCCGCCACGCACTGCACCGCACCGTAAGGTGGAACCCGCACCTCCACCGATCGGCCGGGGGCGCGCTCCGCGAGGACGGCCAAGAGGATACGGACCGCCTCCCGGAACACCGGCCGTTCGGGCGTACGCCCCTCATCCAGCGCCGTCAACGCGGCCGCGACCGCGGCGGAATTACTGTGCGGAGAGGACACGACGGGACGATACGACTCGACCGGACCGTGGTAGATGCCGGCCCTGGGTAGAGATGATCCGGTCAGACAAGGCATAGTTGCCGACGGCGTATTCGTACCGTGAGTGATCAACCTTGGTCCGGCACCCGGCCGGCGAGGAGATCAGACCCGGAAGGCGGTGGACGTGTCAACACACCGACGTGCCTGGAAGCAGCGGGCCGGTGTGGTCGTGGCGCTGGTAGTCGGCTCGCTGCTCGCCATCCCCGCAACACCCGCGTTCGCGGCACCGAGCATCGGCAATGTCTCGGCCTCGCCGAACTCGGTCGAGGCGGGGAAGACCGTCAAGGTCACCTACAGTTTGACGACCGATGCGCTGTCGTCCGCAGACCTGTCGGTGACCTCCAGCAACCCGAAGCTCACCTGCGTTGACGGCTGCTCTCGCGGCCGGGTCTCAAGCGGTACCTACGACGCCACCTTCCGGGCCGCCGCGGACGCTCCCGACGGGTCGGCCACGATCACCGTCAAGGCCACCGACGCGACGGGGCCCGGCAAGGAGGAGGATTCGGCCACCGTCAGTGTCACGGTGGTCGGCAAGGCTCCGGCGGTGCAGACGGTCAAGTCGGTGTCCGGCAAGGCGGTCATCGCGGCGAACGGCGATCCGCTGTCCGGCATTGTGGTGATGCTCCGGGACAGCCAGGGCAAGCAGCGCCAGACCAGCACCGACGGCAGCGGCAACTTCCGCTTCACCGGCTCGACCTCCGACCCGATCGCGCCGGGGCGAATCGACCTGGGCGCCAACAAGGACGGCACCATCGGCACCAAGTCGATCGAGGCCCGCGCGGGCCAGGCGGTGACCGGCCTGCGGATCGGCGTGCCGATCGAGGTCAAGGCCAGCCCGAGCGCCACCCCCTCGGCCACCGAGGAGGCGCTGCCGACCGACGAGGCGACGGACGAGGCGACCGACGGGCCGGCCAGCGAGGCCCCGGCCGCCCAGCAACCCGCCGCCAACCCGGACTCGGGCTTCGGCTCCTGGCTGCTGATCCTGCTCGGCGGCCTCTTCGTGGCCGTGGGCGTCGGCACCATCGTGCTGCTCTACATGCGCCGCAAGAACGAGGGCGAGGACGCCGACGGGGACGGCCCCGCCGGGCCTGCCGGCGCGGCGGGCGCGGTGCCGGTCGCCCGGGGCGGCTACCCGGGCACCGACGACCAGACCCGGGTGGTCAACGGGATGGGCGCCGGGCCGGCGCCGACGATGGTCGGCGGCACCTCGCTCAGCGACGCGCCGACGATGATGCACCGCCCGGTCGTGGACGACGTCCCGCCGGACCCGTACGGCGCGCCGGCCGGGCCGGGGTACGCCGGTGGTGGGCAGGGCGGCTGGGCCGGCAACGGCTACGGCGACGAGCCCGGCCAGGGCGGCTACGGCAACAACAGCTACGGCAACGCGCCCTCCTCGGGCGGCGGCTACGGCAACGCCCCGCAGTCGGGTGGCGGCGGCTACGGCAGCGCGCCGTCCTCGGGCGGCGGTTACGGGAGCCGGGACTACGGCGCCGGGGCCGGCGGCTACCCGCCCGCCCACGGCGGCGGCTACGGCGGTGACCGGTACGACGAGCCGACCGGCCGCTACACCGGCGACAGCACGCAGCACGCGCCGGCGGCCGACCCCTATCCGACCAGCACCTACCAGCCGGACCAGGGCCCGGGCTACGGTGCGCAGGACCAGGGCCACTACGGCCGGGGCCCGGAACCGGACAACGGCTACGGCGCGGGCGGCGGCTACGGCGCCCAGGGCGGCTACGACAACGGACCGGGCCGCGGTGGCTACGACAACGGCTCCGGCCCGGGCGGCTACGACGGCGGGCCGGCCGGCGGCTACGACGGCGGCCAGAGCTACGACCAGCGCGGCGGCTACGGCGGCAACGACGGTTACGGCCAGCAGGGCGGTTACGGCCAGCAAGGCGGCTACGGTCAGGAGCCCCCGCAGCAGCGCGGCGGTGGTTACGACAATCACGGTTACGACAACCGCGGTTACGAGCAGGGCGGCGGCCACTACGGCGACGCGACCCAGGCCGGCCGGGGCCGGGGCGACGGCCAGCAGGAGCGCGGCGGTCGCCGGCTCGACTGGCTGGACGACTGATCGCTCGGGGGCCGATGCCCTGAAACGAACCCGACAGTGGCCGCCCGGATCACCGGGCGGCCACTTCGCTTTCCGGAGGCGTCCGGGAGACGGACGGAATCAGGCGGCGGAGAAGTAGCCCTGGCGGAGCACCGGCACGACCTCCGACACGCCGGCGTCGACGGCGACCGCCACGTCCTCGGCGAAGCCGCCCTCGGTCAACTCCCGCCCGGAGACGCAGCCCCGGACGGCGGCCGGCACGTCGGGCGTGCTGGCCAGCGCGGCCAGCGCCATCGCCGCCTCCACCGAGAGCCCACCCGGTACGCCGGAGAGGGCGTCCAGCACGCTGGCCGCCCCCAACTGGTCCTCGACGCAGGGCCGCAGTGAACCGTCCGGCCAGCGTTCCCCGGCGGCCACCACGCCCACCGGGGCGTCCGCCGAGCCGTACCCCTGGGCCCGCAGCCAGCGCCCGACGGCACCGGAGTTACGCAGGCACGCCGCGACCACCGGCAGTCCGGTGGCGCTCGCGGCGGCGCTGATGGCCGAGCCGTTCGGCGAGGGCAGCACCAGGTCCTCGACGATCGGTGCGGTCCGCAACGCCGCCGGCGAGAGCGACCACGGATGCTCCGGGGTCATCTGCCGGCGGCCGACCGCGGCGACGGCGCCCACCCGGCGGGCGTACTCGGCCGCCTGCTCCCCCCAGGGGAACGGGTGCACCCGCATGCCCCGGCCGACCGCCACCTCGACGGCGGTGGTGAACGAGAGCACGTCCACCACCACCAGGGCCGCGCAGACCCGGCCGAGCTCCGCCGCCCCGGTCAGCCCCCAGTCGAACCGGGCGCCGGAACCGGGCTGGGCGTAGACGGCCAAGGCCAGGGCCTCAGCGCTGATCCGGCGCGGCGGGCTGGTCCGGGTCACCGGTAGCCGTCGCGGACCCGTCCGGCCCGGCCTCGGTCGAGGTGGGGGCCGCCTCGGGGGCGTCGACGTCGTCCGACGCCGGGTCCGCGACCGGCGCGGCCGCGGCCTCGACCGGGACGTCTCCGGTCTCTGCCGCGTTGTCGGCGTCGGCGCTCTCCGGGCCGGCCTCGGCGGCGGCCGGCGCGGTCGCGTCCGGCTGGCCCTCCGTGGTTGCCCCACCGTCGGCCGCCCCGGCCCGGGCGATCGGCTCGGCGGCCACCGCGTCGGGGTCGACGTCGACCGGCTGCTCGGCGGTGGCCGGCAGAACGGTGGCGGTCCCGGTACGCGTCGCCTCCACCGCCACCTGGGCCGTCTCCTCGCCGCCGAAGAGGCGCGGCAGGGTCGCGGTGTGCGCGCCCCGCAGCTCGTCGAGGCCGATCCGGAACTGGTCGTGCACCTCCAGGGCGCCGCCGGCCGGGTCGGTGACCCCGATGAACTCCCACGGCACCCCGTGCTCGGCGCAGAGGGCGGTGAACGCCTTCTCGTGCCCGCGCGGCACCGACACCAGCGCGCGGCCGGCGGACTCGCTGAACAGGAAGACGAACGGCATCGAGCCGCCGGCGAAGTGCTCCGGCAGCACGACCCGGACGCCGATGCCGCGTCGCAGGCAGGACTCGACCAGGCTCTGGGCGAGGCCACCGTCGGAGAGGTCGTGGGCGGAGGTGAGGTGCCCCACCCGCGCGGCGGCGGCCAGCAGGTCGGCGAGCTGCCGCTCGCGGGCCAGGTCGACCTGCGGCGGGATGCCGCCGAGGTGCTCGTGGGTGACCCAGGCCCATTCCGAGCCGGAGAGCTCGACGTGCGTCTCGCCCAGCAGGAAGAGCTGGTCGTGGTCGCCACCCGGGCGGGGCACGAAGCCCATCGGCACCCGGTCGGCGACGTTGTCGAGCACGCCCAGCACGCCGACCACCGGGGTCGGGTGGATGGCCGCCGCGCCGGTCTGGTTGTAGAAGCTGACGTTGCCGCCGGTCACCGGGATGCCCAGCTCCAGGCAGCCGTCCGCCAGGCCGCGCACGGCCTCGGCGAACTGCCACATCACGCCCGGGTCCTCCGGCGAGCCGAAGTTGAGGCAGTTGGTGACCGCGATCGGCTTCGCGCCGGTCACCGCCACGTTCCGGTACGCCTCGGCCAGCGCGAGCTTCGTCCCCTGGTACGGGTCGAGGCGCGCGTACCGGCCGTTGCCGTCGACGGAGAGCGCGACCCCGAGGCCGGTCCGCTCGTCGATCCGGATCACGCCGGCGTCCTCCGGCTGGGCGAGCACGGTGTTGCCCAGCACGTACCGGTCGTACTGCTCGGTGACCCAGGTCTTGTCGGCCAGGTTCGGCGACGCGATCATCCGCAGCACGGTCTCGCGCAGCGCGTCGGGGGTGCTCGGCCGGGGCAGCGTCTCGGCCCGGTCGGCCTGGAGCAGGATCAGGTCGGCCGGCTCGCGCATCGGACGGGCGTAGACCGGTCCGTCGTCGACCAGCGAGCCCGGCGGCACGTCGACCACCACGCGGTCCCGCCAGGTGACCAGCAGGCGGCCCGGCTGGCCGTCCGGCGCCGGCGGGGTGACCTCACCGATGGCGGTGGCGAGCACGCCCCACTTCTCGGCGGTCTTGAGCACCGCCTCCAGCTTGTCCGGGGCGACGACCAGGAGCATCCGCTCCTGGGACTCGCTGGCCAGGATCTCGTGCGGGGCCATCGACGGCTCGCGCAGCGGCACCCGCTCCAGCCACACCCGCATGCCGGTGCCGGCGGCCGCGGCGGTCTCGGTGAGCGCGCAGGTCAGGCCGGCGCCGCCGAGGTCCTGGATGCCGACGACCAGCTCGGCGTCGTACAGCTCGAGGCAGGCCTCGATCAGCAGCTTCTCGGTGAACGGGTCGCCCACCTGGACCGACGGGCGGCGCTGCTCGCTGCCCTCGTCGAAGGTGGCGCTGGCCAGCACCGACACGCCGCCGATGCCGTCCCGGCCGGTCTTGGCGCCCATCAGCACCACGACGTTGCCGGGGCCAGCGGCCTCCTTCTTCTGCAGCCGGTCGACCGGCAGCACGCCGAGGCAGAGCGCGTTGACCAGCGGGTTGCCCTGGTAGCAGGGGTCGAAGACCACCTCGCCACCGATGTTCGGCAGGCCCAGGCAGTTGCCGTAGCCGCCGACGCCGGCCACCACTCCGGGCAGCACCCGGGCGGTGTCCGGGTGGTCGGCCGCGCCGAAGCGCAGCGGGTCCATCACCGCGACCGGGCGGGCGCCCATGGCGAGGATGTCCCGGACGATGCCGCCGACGCCGGTCGCCGCGCCCTGGTAGGGCTCGACGAAGCTCGGGTGGTTGTGCGACTCGACCTTGAAGGTCACCGCCAGCTCGTCGGAGACCCGGACCACGCCGGCGTTCTCTCCGATGCCGGCGAGCAGCCGGTCGCTCGGCGGGGCCTTCTCGCCGAACTGCCGCAGGTGCACCTTGCTCGACTTGTAGGAGCAGTGCTCGCTCCACATGATCGAGTACATGGCCAGCTCGGCCTGGGTGGGCCGGCGACCGAGGATGTGCCGGATCCGGTCGTACTCGTCGTCACGGAGGCCCAGCTCGGCGTACGGCTGGAGCTCGTCGGGGGTCTCGACGGCCTGCGGCACGGTGTCCACGCCGTGGGCCCAGTCGTCGGCGGGGCCGCCCTGCGGCACGACGGCCGGCGCCTCCCGCAGGGCCGGGTCCGGATGGGTGGTCATGACCTCTCCTCGCTGCGCTCGCTCACGCCGGCGCCCCCACCAGGTGCTTGAGCACCGAGGTGAAGAAGCCGAGACCGTCCAGGGAGGGGCCGGTGAGCGCCTCCACCGCGTGCTCGGGATGCGGCATGATGCCGACCACGTTGCCGGCCTCGTTGGTGATCGCGGCGATGTCGCGCTGCGAACCGTTGGGGTTGCCGCCGAGGTAGCGGGCGACGACCCGGCCCTCGGCCTCCAGCCGGTCCAGGGTCGCCGGGTCGGCGACGTAGCAGCCCTCGCCGTTCTTGACCGGGATCAGCACCTCCTGGCCCGGCTGGAACGCGTTGGTCCACGCGGTGCCGACGGCCTCGATGCGGAGGATCTGGTCCCGGTTACGGAAGTGCAGGTGCTGGTTGCGGGTGAGCGCGCCGGGCAGCAGGTGGGCCTCGCAGAGGATCTGGAAGCCGTTGCAGATGCCGAGCACCGGAAGGCCACCCCGGGCGGCGTCCACGATCGTCTCCATCACCGGGGCGAACCGGGCGATGGCCCCGCAGCGCAGGTAGTCACCGTAGGAGAAGCCGCCGGGCAGGACGACGGCGTCCACCCCGTGCAGCCCCGGGTCGCCGTGCCAGAGCCGGACCGGCTCGGCGCCGGCGATCCGTACGGCGCGGGCGGCGTCCCCGTCGTCGAGCGAGCCGGGGAACGTCACCACACCGACCCGGGCGGTCACGAGTGCGCGCCCGCGGTCTCGTCGCTCTCGACCAGGCGGACGGTGAAGTCCTCGATGACCGGGTTGGCGAGCAGCTTGTCGGCGATCTCCCGGGCTCGGTCCAGGTCCGGTTCGCCGGTGAACTCGATCTCGATCCGCCTGCCGATCCGGACCGAGGCGACGTCGCTGACGCCGAGCCGGGGCAGCGCGTTTGCGACGGCCTGGCCCTGAGGATCGAGGATCTCGGGCTTGAGCATGACGTCGACGACGACGCGAGGCACGGGGCACTCCTGACTGTGTACGCAGTTGGGTGCCGGCCCACTACGGGCGAGCGCAGCCAGCCTACCTGGCAGATCCCGCCTCGCCCCCACCGGCCGGGGCCGGATCAGGCAGTGATCGGCGTGGACGGCCGCGCGGGCGGAACGCCGATGCGGGTTCGTTGCGACGTCGATACGGATTCGTTGCCCAAGGGCGGGCCCAGGTCCGGGCGACACCCCCTCTGACCAGCCATTTTCCGAGCCACCTCGGTCCGCCGGACCGGTTTCCGACAGATGAACCGGCCGCGCCGGTGGCTTCGGCGGGATGGACCAACTGATATCGATCGGAGCCTTGTGACGAAGCTCCCCCCTCCTAGCGTTCATCGTCAGCTGTCGATGGAGTCGTCGACCGGCCCCCGGGCCCATCCCGCCCTGGTGACGTCGCCCCTGGCCGACACCCCGAGCCGCCTCCGCGGAAGGAGTTTCCCCGACATGCGCCTCCGAGCCCTGCTCGCCGCCCTGGCCGGCGCACTCGCCACCGCCTCCGGCGCGTCGCCGCGCCGGCTGGCCCGCAGCCGATCATCGGCGGCAACACCGGTGTCGCCTCCACCGCCGACGGGGTGAGCATCCAGAACTACGGCAGTGTCGCGTACAACCGGGCCTGGATCACCTTGGCGGCCGGTGTCTGACGGTTAGGGCCGGGTGCGGCGGGGATGGGTCGTGGCACGCCGACCGTCCGCGCCGCGCCGTTTTGCAGCATCCGATCAGGTGAACACGGCTCACGAACCGGCCGCCTACCTACTGGAAGCATCGGAACCGTGCTGGTCGTGACGACGGATCAACTGCCTGGCTACGAGATCCGCCAGATCCTCGGCGAAGTGGTCTCCTCGATGGCGAGGACCCGGAACCCCTACCGCGAGGGGGTCAAGAACCTGCGTGGTGGCGCCTACGACCCGATGGCGCCGGACAACCTCACCCGGTGGCGTACCGACTCGGTGGCCCGGCTGGGCGAGGAGGCCCGCCGGCTCGGCGCGAACGCGGTGATCGGCATGCGCTTCGACAGCCGGGACTGCGGCGAGATGTGGATGGAGATCTGCGCGTACGGCACAGCGGTCATCGTGGCGCCCAAGATGCCGGACGTCATGCCGCCCGACCAGCCCATGATCGCTGCCGAGACGGCCCAGGACCCGGAGATCGCCTCCGCCCCTGGCGGCATCGCCGAACCGGCCAGCGCCCCCAATCTGAGTTCCGCCGCCGAAACCCCCACCCGCGACTCCTGACCATGCCCCGGCCCGGACCATCCTCCCGGCCCTGACCATCCTCCCGGCCCTGACCATCCTCCCGGCTCGTTGATCAAGGAGTTTGCGTCAGAGTTGATCTCCGCGGCGACGCAAACTCCTTGATCAACAACGCGAGGGGCGGGGCGGTCAGAGGATGGGGGGCGGGGAGTAGGCGGCGGCCTCGGGGTGACGCTCGACGATCTTGGTGATGCGGGCGGTGACGCGGGCGACCTGGTCGGACGCGGCGCCGACGAACGCGTTGCGGTCGGCGACCAGGGCGTCGATCTCGGCGCGGGTCAGGCCCAGTCGACCGTCCGCGGCAAGGCGGTCGAAGAGGTCGTTCTCCGCCGCGCCCTTCTCCCGCATGGCCAGCGCCACGGCGACCGCGTGCTCCTTGATCACCTCGTGCGCGACCTCTCGGCCGACCCCGCGCCGGACCGCCGCCACCAGGATCTTGGTGGTGGCCAGGAACGGCAGGAAGCGCTCCAGCTCCCGGTTGATCACCGCCGGGTACGGCCCGAACTCGTCGAGCACGGTGAGGAAGGTCTGGAACAGCCCGTCGGCGGCGAAGAACGCGTCCGGCAGGGCGACCCGGCGAACCACCGAGCAGGAGACGTCCCCCTCGTTCCACTGGTCGCCGGCCAGCTCACCGACCATCGACAGGTAACCCCGGATGATCACGGCAAAGCCGTTCACCCGCTCGGACGAGCGGGTGTTCATCTTGTGCGGCATGGCGCTGGAGCCCACCTGACCGGGCTTGAAGCCCTCGGTGACCAGTTCCTGGCCGACCATCAGCCGGATCGTGGTGGCCAGCGACGACGGCGCGGCGGCCACCTGCGAGAGCGCGGCGATCACCGCCAGGTCGATCGAGCGCGGGTAGACCTGCCCGACGCTGTCCAGCACCCGGCTGAATCCGAGGTGCTCGGCGACCCGGCGCTCCAGCTCGGCGACCTTGTCGGCGTCGCCGTCGAAAAGATCGAGCTGATCGGCGGCGGTGCCCACCGGCCCCTTGATGCCGCGCAGTGGGAACCAGTTGATCAGGTCATCCAGCCGCTCGTACGCGATCAGCAGCTCCTCGGCGGCGGAGGCGAAGCGCTTGCCCAGCGTGGTGGCCTGCGCGGCGACGTTGTGCGACCGGCCGGTCATCACCAGGCCGGAGTACTCGTGGGCATGCCAGGCGAGCCGGGCCAGGGTGGCCACCACCCGGTCCCGGATCAGCTCCAGCGAGGCCCGGATCTGGAGCTGCTCGACGTTCTCGGTGAGGTCCCGGGAGGTCATCCCCTTGTGCACGTGCTCGTGCCCGGCGAGCGCGCTGAACTCCTCGATCCGGGCCTTCACGTCGTGCCGGGTGACCCGCTCGCGTTCCGCGATCGAGGCCAGGTCGACGGTGTCAACCACCTGCTCGTACGCCTCGACCACCCCGTCCGGCACCGGCACGCCGAGGTCCCGCTGGGCCTTCAGTACGGCGAGCCAGAGCCGCCGCTCCATCCGTACCTTCTCCTCGGGCGACCAGAGGGCGACCAGCTCGGGTGAGGCGTACCGGTTGGCGAGCACGTTCGGGATCGTCGTCACGCGCCTTATTCTCCATCGTCCCGTACGGGCGCGGCGGCGGCCCCGGCGCGTGTGATTACGCGGGTTTGGGCGGAAAAGTTCCTGTTGTCGCTCATGACCGGGCAGGACGGCAGGACAGGGGCCGTTGCGGGATCATGTCGCCATCCACCTCTCGCCGTTGATCGCCAATCGCGCCGTCGTCGGGACGGCGGAACGGTTCACCCTCGTCCGGACCATCTACGGCACGGTCAGCCTGAAGGCGGCCGCCAACAACCGCTACGTCACCGCGGCGAGCGGCGGCGCCAAGCCGCTGATCGCGAGCAGCCAGAGAATCGGGATCGGCTCCTGGGAGAAGTTCAACCTCGGCTGATCCCCAGCACAGCGACCGACGCCCGTCCGGGTACGTAGCCGGACGGGCGTCGCCGTTCCGGGTCACCGGGTGATCTTCCGCCGGCCCCGGCCGGATAGGGTGCTCATCGTCCTGATTCGACGGACAGGATTGGGGAAGAGTGTCCAGAATTTCCGGCAGGGTTGCCCTGGTCACGGGCGGGAGCCGCGGTATCGGTGCCGCCGTCGCGCGTCGGCTGGCCCAGGACGGTGCCCACGTCGCGTTCACCTATCGCGAGGCGGAGGACAGCGCGAAGGCCGTCGTGGCCGACATCGAGTCGTACGGCCGCACCGGCCTGTCGATCCGGGCCGACAGCACCGACCCGGCCGCACTGGTCGGCGCGGTCGAGCAGACCGTCGCCGAGCTGGGGCGGCTGGACGTCCTGGTCAACAACGCCGGGGTGTTCTCGTCGGCGCCGATCGAGAAGGTCAGCCTCGACGACCTGGACCGGGCCATCGCCGTGCACGTACGCGGGGTGTTCCTGGCCACCCAGGCGGCGGTGCGCCACCTGGGTGACGGCGGGCGGATCGTCAACATCGGCAGCAGCTTCGCCAGCCGCGTTCCGACCCCGGTCCCGGGCGTGAGCGTCTACGCCATGACCAAGAGTGCGGTCAACGGCCTGACCCGGGCACTCGCCCGCGAGCTCGGCCCGCGCGGGATCACCGTCAACCTGATCCTCCCCGGCTCCACCGACACCGACATGAACCCGGCGGACAGCGCCGGCGCCGACGCGCAACGGTCGCAGATCGCACTCGGCCGGTACGGCACGCCGGCCGACGTGGCGGCGATGGTCAGCCACCTGGTGGGCGAGGGCGGGCGGCACATCACGGGCGCGTCAATCGCCATCGACGGGGGCACCACCACCTGACCCGGTCGCGGCTCGCCGGCCTGCGGCGAGCCGCCCGGGACCCGGGCAGGGCCCGCACCGTGGTCGACTCGCCGTGCGGCACGGGTGCCGGCTGCCGGTTCACCGCTCCAGGATCGCGGTCACGCCCTGGCCACCGGCGGCGCAGATGGAGATCAGACCCCGCCCGCCGCCCTTCCGGTCGAGGAGCTTGGCCAGGGTGGCCACGATCCGCCCGCCGGTGGCGGCGAACGGGTGCCCGGCGGCCAGCGACGAGCCGTTGACGTTGAGCTTGTCCCGGTCGATCGACCCGAGCGGCGCGTCCAGGCCCAGCCGTTCCTTGCAGAACTCCGGCGACTCCCATGCGGCCAGGGTGGCCAGCACCTGCGAGGCGAACGCCTCGTGGATCTCGTAGAAGTCGAAGTCCTGGAGGGCCAGGCCGGCCCGGGCCAGCATCCGGGGTACCGCGTACGCCGGGGCCATCAGCAGCCCCTCGTCACCGTGCACGAAGTCGACCGCGGCGGTCTCCGACCAGGAGAACCAGGCCAGTACCGGCAGGCTGTGCTCGCGGGCCCACTCCTCACTGGCCAGCAGCACCGTCGACGCGCCGTCGGTGAGCGGGGAGGAGTTGCCGGCGGTCATGGTGGCCCGCTCGGCGTCCGGACCCTTGGCGCCGAAGACCGGCTTGAGCGAGGCGAGCTTCTCCAGGCTGGTGTCCGGGCGGAGGTTCTGGTCGCGGGTCAGCCCCAGGTAAGGGGTCATCAGGTCGTCGAAGAACCCCTGCTCGTACGCGGCGGCGAGCCGCTGGTGCGAGCGGAGCGCCAGCTCGTCCTGGGCCTGCCGGTCGATGTTCCAGCGCAGCGCCGTCCGCGCCGCGTGCTCCCCCATGGACAGCCCGGTACGCGGCTCCGCGTTGCGCGGGATCTCCGGCTTGAACGGCTGGTGCGGGCGGAGCTTCGCGGCGACCTTGAGCCGCTCGCCGAGGGTCCGCGCGGAGTTGAGCTGGAGGAGGGTGCGGCGCAGGTCCTCGTTGATCGCCAGCGGCGCGTCCGAGGTGGTGTCCACGCCACCGGCGATGCCGACCTCGAGCTGCCCGAGGGCGATCTTGTTGGCGACCAGGATGGCGGCTTCGAGCCCGGTGCCGCAGGCCTGCTGGATGTCGTACGCCGGGGTGTGCGGGTCGAGCCGGGAGCCGAGCACCACCTCGCGGGTGAGGTTGTAGTCCCGGGAGTGCTTGAGCACCGCGCCGGCGACCACCTCACCGACCCGCTGCCCGGCCAGGCCGAACCGGGCGACCAGGCCGTCGAGCGCCGCGCCGAGCATGTCCGCGTTGGACGCGTGCGCGTAGCGCGAGTTGGACCGGGCGAAGGGGATGCGGTTGCCGCCGATGACCGCGACCCGCCGGACACTCTGCACGATCGGCCTCCTCTGAAGCTGTTGCCCGAACCCTACTCGCCAGTAGGCTACGCCTATGACCGACAGGTACGCGAGCTTCGTCCAAACGGGGGCCGGCCGCGCGCTGGTCAAGCGCCTCGGGCTGCCCGATCCGCCTCGCCTGCGCCGACACGAGCCGGGCGACCCGCTCGTTCCCGGGCCGGTCCTGCTCGGCGCGGCGACCGGCGGCCGACTCGCCGAGCAGGTCACCAAGCTGCTGACCTTCGCCGGGGTCGAGCTGCTCGACCCGGTCGCGGCCACCGACGCCACCTCGCGCTACGCCGGCCTGGTGTACGACGGCACCGGCGTCACCGACTCCACCGAGCTGCGCCAGCTCTACGACTTCTTCCACCCGCACGCCCGTTCCCTGACCCCGAGCGGCCGGGTGATCGTGCTGGGCACCCCGCCGGCCGAGTGCGACTCGCCCCGCGAGGCGACCGCCCAGCGGGCCCTGGAGGGCCTCACCCGCAGCATCGGCAAGGAGTTCGGCCGGGGCGTCACCGCCCAACTGGTGTACGTCACGAAGGACGGCGACGCCGGCACCCCGGTCAGCCTGGAGTCCACCCTCCGCTTCCTGCTGTCCGGCCGGTCCGCGTACGTCTCGGGTCAGGTGATCCGGGTCGGCGCCGGCACCGCCACCGCACCGGCCGACTGGGACCGGCCGCTGGACGGGCAGGTCGTGCTGGTCACCGGGGCGGCCCGGGGCATCGGCGCGGCGCTCGCCAAGGTGCTCGCCCGGGACGGCGCCAAGATCCTGGCGCTGGACGTCCCGGCCGCCGGGGACGCGCTGGCCGAGGTGGCCAACGAGATCGGCGGCAGCGCGGTGCAGCTCGACCTGACCGCGCCGGACGCCCCGACCCGGCTGGCCGAGCACCTGGCGAGCCGGCACGGCCGGGTCGACGTGGTGGTGCACAACGCGGGTATCACCCGGGACCGGACCCTGGGCCGGATGGACGCCGACCGCTGGGACCAGGTCATCGACGTGAACCTGTCCAGCCAGGAGCGGATCAACGACGTGCTGCTGGCGCGCGACCTGATCCCGGCCGGCGGCCGGATCGTCTCGGTCTCCTCGATCGCCGGCATCGCCGGCAACCGGGGCCAGACCAACTACGCGACCAGCAAGGCCGGCGTGATCGGCCTGGTCGACGCGCTGGGCCCGGTGCTGCGGGAGCGGGGCATCAGCCTCAACGCCGTCGCGCCCGGGTTCATCGAGACCCGGCTGACCGCGCGGATCCCGCTGATGATCCGCGAAGCGGGCCGGCGGATGAACAGCATGGCCCAGGGCGGCCTGCCGGTGGACGTGGCGGAGGCGATCGGCTGGCTCTCCTGGCCGGCGACCGGCGCGGTCAGCGGCAACGTGGTTCGGGTCTGCGGCCAGAGCCTGCTGGGGGCGTGATGGCACGGCGGAAGCGGCGGTCGGAGAAGCCGACCGAGGAACTGTCGGTGCACGAGCTGATCGAGGGCCCCACCCAGGACCTCACCGCGGCCCGGCACGCCCTGGCCGCCCGTGGCGGACCCGAGCCGTCGCGCGACCCGGCCCAGGAGCCACCCACCCTGGCCAGCGAGGCGACCCAGGACCTGTCCGCGCTGGCGGCCGACCTGACCCACGACCTCTCTGGCGCGGCCGCGGCGGTCGCGGCGAGCCGGTCGGCGGGCACGCTGACCGCACCCGGGCGCATCGGGCCGGAACGGCGGGTCCGGGTCGACCTGCCCCGGCTGCCGGCGGCCGGCGCGCTCTACCGGCGCGCCCTGCTCGGCGCGCTGCCCGGTCTCGGCGGCCGGCGCGGCCAAGACGTGCCCGCGGTGGAACTGGGCGTCACCGGGGTGACCGTGCGCACCGCCCACCTGGCCGACTACGACCGGGTCTGCGGCTTCCGGCTGACCGACCGGCTACCGGGGACGTACCTGCACGTGCTGGGTTTCCCGCTGTCGCTGCGGCTGATGACGACCGCGGAGTTCCCCATCCCGCTCACCGGGGTGGTGCACGTGGCGAACCGGATCACCGTGCACCGCCCGGTCGAGGTCGGCGAGACGGTGGACTTCCGCACGTACGCCGAGAACCTGCGCCCGCACGAGCGGGGCCGGCAGCTCGACGTGGTGCTGGTCGGCTCGGTCGGCGGCGAGGAGGTGTGGCGAGGCGTCTCGACGTACCTCGGGCGGGAGCGCACGGCGGGCGGCGGCCCAAGGCGCGACCGGGGTGACCGGGGTGACCGGCCGGCCTCGTCGGCGCACTGGCGGGTGCCCCCGCGGGTCGGGACCGACTACGCCCGGGTCTCCGGCGACCACAACCCGATCCACACCTCGCGGCTGGGTGCGCGGCTGTTCGGCTTCCCCCGCCCGATCGCGCACGGCATGTGGAGCAAGGCGCGGTGCCTGGCCGCGCTGGAGAGCCGGCTGCCGGAGGCGTACACGGTGGACGTCTCGTTCAAGCTGCCGGTGCCGCTGCCGTCCACGGTGGCCTTCGGCGCCATCCCCGCCGGGCCGGGCTGGGACTTCGCCCTGCACAGCGCGCAGGACGGGCGGCCGCACCTGGTGGGCACCGTCCGCTGAGGAAAGAGGGGCTTGGCGTCCCCTCTTCCGTGCGCTAAGTTGTTCTCAGAATGAGTTGTTCTCGAAATGAGAGAGACAGTCGTGAACGAGCAGGACTTCCTCGCCGCGTACGACCCCCGGGACTACCCGGCGGTCGCGGTCACCGTCGACGTGGTGGCGCTGACCATCCGCGAGGGCGCGCTGCACCTGCTGCTGATCCGCCGGGGCGCACCGCCGTACGAGGGGCACTGGGCGCTGCCCGGCGGCTTCGTCCGGCCCGACGAGGACCTGGCGGCCGGCGCCCGCCGCGAGCTGGCCGAGGAGACGGGGCTCGGCGGCGAGCGGCTGCGCCGAATCCACCTGGAACAGCTCGGCAGCTACAGCGATCCGGACCGCGATCCCCGGATGCGGGTCGTCTCGGTCGCCCACCTGGCCTTCGCCCCGGACCTGCCCGACCCCGCGGCCGGCACCGACGCCGACGACGCGGCCTGGCTGCCGGTGACCGCGCTGGCCAGCCGCCAGCTCGCCTTCGACCACGGCCGGATCATCTCCGACGGCCTGGAGCGGGCCCGGTCCAAGCTGGAGTACACGCCGCTGGCCACCCGCTTCCTCGACCCCGAGTTCACCATCACCGAGCTGCGCGCGGTCTACGAAACGGTCTGGGGCCACCCGCTGCACGCCGGCAACTTCCACCGCAAGGTGCTCTCGGTGCCGGGGTTCGTGGAGAGCACCGGCGCCAGCACCGAGCGCGGCGGGGCGCGCGGCGGGCCCCGGGCCAAGCTCTACCGGGCCGGCGACGCCCGGCTGCTGCACCCGGCGCTGCTGCGCCCCGCCCGGGAGGAGACGGTGCGGTGAGGACCGGGGCCCGCACCTTCCGACCGTTCACCCGCAATCCCTAGGGAGGCTGCCATGGGCAGCGGAATCTGGTCCACCGACGTGTACGACGCCGCCGACCGCTACCGGCGGGCCACCGGAAAGAGCGCCTTCTCCTACAGCGACGGCGGGGCCCGGAGCGTGCACCCCGCGCTCGACCCGCGCGGTGCGGTCCGGGAGAGCCGCGACTCCGACGAGCACCCGCAGTCGACCGCCATCGCGGTCCTCTTCGACGTCACCGGCTCGATGGGCCACGTCCCCCGGGTGCTCCAGACCAAGCTGCCGCAACTGCTCGGCCTGCTGCTGCGCCAGGGGTACGCCCGCGACCCGCAGGTCATGTTCGGCGCGATCGGGGACGCCACCTGCGATCGGGTGCCGTTGCAGATCGGCCAGTTCGAGTCGGACAACCGGATGGACGACGACCTCGGCCGGATCGTGCTGGAGGGCGGCGGTGGCGGCCAGATGACCGAGTCGTACGAGCTGGCGATGTACTTCATGGCCCGGCACACGGTCACCGACTGCTGGGAGAAGCGGGGCCGGCGCGGCTACCTGTTCATCATCGGCGACGAGCTGGCGTACCCGCGGGTGAAGGCGCGCGAGGTGGCCCGGCTGATCGGCGACGACCTGCGCGAGGACCTGCCGGTACGGCAGATCGTCGACGAGGTGACCCGCCGCTGGGACACCTACTACCTGCTCCCGGCCGGCAGCGCGTACGCGGGCAACCGGCAGGTGCTGGACTTCTGGCGCGGCCTGCTCGGGCAACGTGCGGTCGAGCTGGACGACCTGGATGCGGTCTGCGAGACCATCGCGCTCACCGTCGGCCTCGGCGAGCAGGCCATCGACCTGGACGCGGGCCTGCACGACCTGGACCGCGCCGGCTCCACGGCCGGCCGGACGGTCTCGAGGGCGCTGGCCAGGCTGGGCCGGGCCGGGCGCGCCGAGGTGGCCACCCTGCCGGTGGCGGGAGCCGACCCGGGGGTCACCCGGCTGTGAACCACGTGATGGTGGTCGACCTCGGCTACGGCGACGCCGGCAAGGGCACCGTCGTGGACTGGCTCTGCGCGAGCCGGCCGGTGCACACGGTGGTCCGGTTCAACGGGGGCGCGCAGGCGGCGCACAACGTCGTGCTGCGCGACGGACGGCACCACACGTTCGCGCAGTTCGGCGCCGGGACGTTTCGCCCCGGCGTGCGTACCCACCTGTCGCGGTACGTGGTGGTGGACCCGCTGGCGCTGGCCGCCGAGGCCCACCACCTGGCGGCGGTCGGCGTGCCCGACGCGCTGGACCGGCTGACCGTCGAGGGCGAGGCGCTGCTGGCCACGCCGTACCACCGGGCCGCGAACCGGGCCCGGGAGATCGCCCGGGGAGCCGACCGGCACGGCTCCTGCGGGCTCGGGGTGGGCGAGGCGGTCGCGTACGGCCTCGCCCACCCCGACGAGGCGCCCCGGGTGGCGGACTGCCGCCGCCCGGCGGTGCTGCGCCGCCGGCTCACCGCGCTGCGCGACCGGCTCACCGCCGAGCTGGGACCGCTGGACGCCCCGCCGGTCGAGGACTGCCTGCCCGCGTACGCCGGGTTCGCCGGGCGGGTGGCGATCGTCGACCGGACCTGGCTGGCCGGGGCGCTGCGGGCCGGGACCTGCGTCTTCGAGGGGGCGCAGGGGGTGCTGCTCGACGAGTGGCACGGCTTCCACCCGTACACCACGTGGAGCACCACCACCTTCGCCAACGCCGAGACGCTGCTCGCCGAGGCGGGCCTAGCCGGCACTGCGCAGCGGCTCGGGGTGCTGCGGGTGACCACCACCCGGCACGGCCCCGGGCCGCTGGTCACCGAGGACCGAACGCTGGCGTTCACCGATCCGCGCAACCCGACCAACCCCTGGCAGGGGCGGTTCCGCTTCGGCCACTTCGACGCGGTGGCCCACCGGTACGCCCTCGACGTCGTCGGCGGGGTGGACGGGCTGGCCCTGACCCACCTCGACCTGGCCGGACCCGCACTCCGGATCTGCCGCCGCTACGACAACCTCAACCGGCTCGCCCCCGGCCCGGCCGGCGACCTGAACCGGCAGGCCGCGCTCACCGCCTGCCTGCTGGCGGCCCGCCCGGTCTACGACGGCCCGCCCGCCGACTGGCCGGCCGCGGTGGCGGCCGAACTGGCCGCGCCCGTGCTCCTCACCTCGCACGGCCCCACCGCCGAGGAGAAGGAGGGTGCCCTTGTTAACGCCTTTTGCATAGGAAGGGCCCCCTGTTAACACCGCACCGCCGAGCATGAGGGCATGGGGGACGTGCTCGACCTACTGCACCAGACGGTGGCCTCGCCGTGGGTGTACCTGGTGATCATCGCGGTCACCGCGGTCGACGCGTTCTTCCCGGCGATTCCCGGCGAGACGGTGGTAATCACCGCGGCGGTCTTCGCCGCCGGCGGGGAGCCGAACCTGGTCGCGGTGATCGTCACGGCCGCGCTCGGCGCGCTGGTCGGCGACCACCTGTCGTACGCGATCGGGCGTGGCGGCGGCGCCCACCGGCTGGCCCGGCTGCCCGCCGACAGCCGGCGGCGGGCCGGTTCCGCCTGGGCCCGCCGCGCGGTCGATCGGCGCGGCGGAATGATCCTCACCACCGCCCGGTACGTCCCCGGCGGCCGGACCGCGGTCACCCTGACCATGGGCGCGGTCCGCTACCCGCGGCGCTGCTTCCTGATGTACGACGCCCTCGCCTGCGGCACCTGGGCGATCTACTGCGGACTGCTCGGCTACTTCGGCGGGCTCGCCTTCGAGCACCACCCGGTCCGGGGCCTCCTGGTCGGCGTCGGCCTGTCGGTGCTGGTCACCGCCCTCTTCGAGGCGGCCCGCTGGGCCCGCCGCCGCACCCACGCCCGCGCCGCACGCCGTTGATCACGCCACCGGCGGTTAACAGGGGGCCCCTTTTCTACCGGAGGCGTTAAGAAGGGGCCCCTCCTTACTCTGCCGGCGGACGCCAGGTGGTGCCGCGGAGGAGTTGGTCGGCGCCGAGCCAGGCGACGTTCATCATCCGGGTGGCGGTCTTCTCCGGGTCGGCCTCCGGGTGGTCGGCGAGCCAGTCGGCCAGCGACTCGCTGGCCCCCACCAGGGCGTACGCGACCACCTCCAGGTCGGTGGCGCTCACCTCGCGGCCGTTGACGCGCAGCGCGTGGTCGAGCATGCCGGCGACCACCTCGACCAGCCGGTCGCGCATGGCGGCCAGTTCGCCGGCGAACGGCTGGGAGCCACGGGCCTGGCGGTAGAGCACCGCCCAGCCGTCGCGGTGCGCGCCGACGAAGCCGAAGAAGGCGCGCAGCCCACGCCAGAGTCGCTCGTCGGCGGGCAGGTCGGGGGCGGCCGCCCCGGCGATGGCCTCCATCATCCGGGTGCCCTCCCGGTGCAGGCAGGCGACGAAGAGTTCCTCCTTCGTCCCCAGGTACGCGTAGACCATGGGCTTGGAGATGCCGGCGTCGTCGGCGATCTCGTCCATGCTGGCCGCGTGGAAGCCCCGGCGGGAGAAGACCTTGACCGCGGCATCGAGCATCTGCTGCTCGCGGACGGCCCGGGGCAGGCGCTTGAAGGCGGGTGTGCTGGACACCCTTGCGAGCATACCTACTCATGCGTAAGGTTACGCCAGAGTAACCAAAGTCGGCCCGCTCCGAGAGGTGCATCCCCATGACTGACTTCGACCCGGCCAACTTCGCGAACGTCGAGCCCAAGGAGTTCGCGAAGCTGGTCAAGTCCACCCCCGATGACAAGATCGCCGAGATCATGTCGGGCGACCTGCGCGGCAAGGTACTGAGCGAGGTCTTCAGCCGGATGCCCACGCTGTTCCGCGCCGACCGCGCCGGCTCCACCAACGCGGTCATCCACTGGAACATCACCGGTCGCCCGGACGGCGGCACTGACACCTACGAGATCGTCATCGAGAACGGCACCTGCGCGGTCTCGGAGACCCCGACCCGGGACCCGAAGCTGAGCCTCACCATGGGCCCGGTCGAGTTCCTGAAGATCGTCTCCGGTGGCGCCAACCCGGTCATGATGTTCATGACCGGCAAGCTGAAGGCCAAGGGCGACCTCGGCCTGGCGGCCAACATCGCCAACCTGTTCGACATCCCCAAGGCCTGACCATGGCCGAGTTCTCGCTCGACCTGAACGAGGAACAGCGGGATCTCCGCGACTGGGTGCACGGCTTCGCCGCCGAGGTCGTGCGCCCGGCCGCGGCCGAGTGGGACGCCCGGGAGGAGACTCCCTGGCCGATCATCAAGGAGGCGGCGAAGGTCGGCCTCTACGGCTTCGAGTTCCTCGCCACCTGCTGGGCCGACCCCTCCGGCCTCTCCCTGCCGATCGCCAGCGAAGAGCTGTTCTGGGGCGACGCCGGCATCGGCCTCAGCATCTTCGGCACCTCCCTCGCGGTCGCCGCCATCTACGGCGCCGGCACCCCGGACCAGCTCGTCGAGTGGGTCCCGCGGTGCTTCGGCGACGTCGACGAGCCGGCCGTCGCCGCGTTCTGCACGACGGAGCCGGAGGCCGGCTCGGACGTCGGTGCGATGCGGACCCGCGCCGTCTACGACGAGGCCACCGACGAGTGGGTGCTCAACGGGCAGAAGGCGTACGCCACCAACGGCGGGATCGCCGGGGTGCACGTGGTCACCGCCTCGGTCGAGCCCGAGCTGGGCTCGCGGGGGCAGGCCGCGTTCGTCGTACCGCCGGGCACGCCGGGGCTCAACGCCACCCGCAAGCTCCGCAAGCTCGGGCTGCGCGCGTCCCACACCGCCGACGTCTTCCTCGACGACGTACGGGTGCCGGGGCGCTGCCTGCTCGGCGGCAAGGATGCTCTGGACGAGCGGATCGCCCGGGCCCGCTCCGGGCAGCGCGCCTCCGGCCAGGCGGCGATGCGCACCTTCGAGCTGTCCCGACCGACCGTCGGCGCCCAGGCGCTCGGCGTGGCCCGTGCCGCGTACGAGTACGCCCTGGACTACGCGAAGGAACGGGTCCAGTTCGGACGGCCGATCATCGCGAACCAGGCGGTCGCGTTCGCGCTCGCCGACATGAAGATGGAGATCGACGCGGCCCGGCTGCTGGTCTGGCGGGCCTCCTGGATGGGCCGCAACAACCGGCCGTTCAGCGCGGGCGAGGGCTCGATGTCCAAGCTCAAGGCCGGCGAGGTGGCCGTCTCGGTCACCGACCGGGCGGTCCAGCTCCTCGGCGGCGCCGGCTTCCTGCGCGACCACCCGGTCGAACGCTGGTACCGGGACGCCAAGATCTACACCATCTTCGAAGGAACCTCCGAGATCCAGCGCCTGGTCATCTCCCGGGCCATCTCCGGGATGCAGA
>NZ_JAPDPH010000130.1 GCF_026013475.1 Micromonospora yasonensis
AGGGGGTGGCGCGGGTGAGGGTCCGGGTGGCGGCGGCGCCGATCACCGCGCCCACCGCGACGACCAGGCTGGCCACCCCGGCCACCTGCCAGGGCAGCGGGCCGATCTCGGCCAGCCGGCCGCCGCCGAGCGGGCCGCCGGAGGCCGCGGCGGCAACCCCGAGCAGCACGCCGGCCACCGGACCGGCGAGCGCTGCCGGGACGAGCAGCGCCGACCAGCCGAGCGTCGCCCGCTCGTCGGCGGCGATCCGCAGCAGCCGCCGGGTCAGCAGCCAGCCGGCCGCCATCCCGGCCAGCACCGGCACCGCGAGCAGCGCCCCGCCGAGCACGTCCACCGGGCCGCGCGGCAGCCCGGCGAGCAACGGTACGGCCGGCAGCGCGCCCACCGACACCTCGCTGGTCCGGACCGCCGTGTCGGTGCCGATGGCGAACCCGGGGCCGAGCAGGTAACTGGCCGACCAGATGGTGGCGTTCGGCGCGTACGCGAGGCTGACCAGGGTGATCCCGGCCTGGCCGGCCACCCCGGTCCGGTACGCCCCGATCATGTCGGCGGCGTCGCCGCCCCCGGTCGCCACGGCCAGCCCGGCCCCGCCGGCACCCGCCCCGAGCAGCAGCAGACCGGCGACCAGCCCGGTACGCAGCCCGTCCCGCAGCGCTGGCGCGGACCGCCGGGCCAGCAGCCCCGACACGCCGGTGGTCCGCACCGCGCCGACCAGGGCGGAGAGCGCGCCGACCACGGCGCAATTGAGCCCGGCCCGGACCGGGGAGACGTGCAGCCCGCCGGCGCTGACTGTGCTCGCGGCGAGGACGCCGAGCAGCGCGTACCCGAGGCCGACAGCGACCCCGACGGTGAGCGCCTGCCGTGGGGACCGTCCATTGCGGGCGCCGATCGCCCGGGTGACGTGCACGCCGGCCCGGGTGAGCCGCCAAACGGCGAGCGCGGTGAGGGCCAGCGGGGCCAGGCCGAGCGGCCCGGCGGAGGTCTCCAGCGGCACCCCGTGGCCGAGCAGCCAACCGGCGAGGCCGGCGCGCAGCGCGCCGGGCAGCGAGCCGGCGTCCTCGCTGAGCTGTGCCAGCCCGAGCACCAGGGTGACCGGCAGCCAGGACGTCAGGGCGGCCCAGCCGGCCGCCACCCCGGCGGCGACGGGCAGCGGGGCCCGGCCGCGCGGGGCCTCCCCCGACCGGGGCGCGGGCACCCGGGGCGCACGGCCGGTGGGCCGGGCGTCGGCGGTGACCCCGCTGGCGGGTCGGTGGGGCTGCTCGGGGGTGACGGGTGACATCGGGTTCTACTCTGGCACGCCGCGCCCGCGGCGGCAGTCCGATAATCCCCCGGGACCTCGGCGAGTTCCCTGATCCACCGGCTCGCTGGCCCTGGTCCGGTCTAGCCTCGGCCCAGGACGCGACTCCTGTCGTGGCACCGACCGCTCGGAGGAAGCCGTGAATGCTCCGTATCCGCCGCCGCCGCCACCGCCGCCGGCAGCCGGCCGCGACCGGACCACCCTCTGGGGCGTCCTCGGGATCATCTTCGGCCTGCTCTGCTGCGGCATCCTGGGCATCGTCTTCGGCTACCTGTCGATCCGGGACGCCCGGCGCTTCGGGAAGTCCCCGCTGCTCGGCTGGTTGGCGATCGCGTTCGGCGTCATCAACATCATCGCCAGCGCGATCATCCGGACGCGCGGCCACTACTACAACCCGTACTGGTACCGCTGAAGCGAACGAGGGGGTCGACCGGATCCGGTCGACCCCCTCGGCACGTCCGCTCAGCGGTTGGACATGATCTCCCGCATCAGCTTGGCGGTCTCGGTCGGGGTCTTGCCGACCTTGACGCCGACCGCCTCCAGCGCCGTCTTCTTGGCGTCGGCGGTGCCGGCCGAACCGGAGATGATCGCGCCGGCGTGGCCCATGGTCTTGCCGGGCGGGGCGGTGAAGCCGGCGATGTAGCCGACCACCGGCTTGGTCACGTTGGCCTTGATGAACTCGGCCGCCCGCTCCTCGGCGTCGCCGCCGATCTCACCGATCATCACGATGGCGTCGGTCTCCGGGTCGGCCTCGAACGCGGCCAGGGCGTCGATGTGGGTGGTCCCGATGATCGGGTCGCCGCCGATGCCGACGCAGGTCGAGAAGCCGATGTCCCGCAGCTCGTACATCATCTGGTAGGTCAGCGTGCCGCTCTTGCTGACCAGGCCGATCCGGCCGCTGCCGGTGATGTCGGCCGGGATGATGCCGGCGTTGGAGGCGCCCGGCGAGGCGATGCCCGGGCAGTTCGGGCCGATGATCCGGGTGCGCTCGCCCTGGGCCACGTTGTACGCCCAGAACGCCGCGGTGTCGTGCACCGGTACGCCCTCGGTGATCACCACGGCCAGGTCGATGCCGGCGTCGATCGCCTCGACCACGGCGGCCTTGGTGAACTGCGGCGGCACGAAGATGACCGTGACGTCCGCCCCGGTCTCCTTCATCGCGTCCGCGACGGTGGCGAAGACCGGCAGCTCGGTGCCGTCGAAGTCGACCGTCTGGCCCGCCTTGCGCGGGTTGACGCCGCCGACCACGTTGGTGCCGGCGGCGAGCATCCGCCGGGTGTGCTTGGAACCCTCGGAACCGGTCATCCCCTGCACGATGACCTTGGAGTCCTTGGTCAGCCAGATAGCCATTGTCAGACCCCCGCAGCTGCCAGCTCGGCGGCCCGCTCGGCCGCGCCGTCCATGGTGTCGACCCGCTGGATCAGCGGGTTGTTCGCGCCGTCGAGGATCGCCCGACCGGCCTCGGCGTTGTTGCCGTCGAGGCGGACGACGAGCGGCTTGGTGGCCTTCTCGCCACGCTGCTCGAGCAGCGCCAGCGCCTGCACGATGCCGTTGGCGACGGCGTCGCAGGCGGTGATGCCGCCGAACACGTTGACGAAGATGCTCTTCACCGACGGGTCGGAGAGGACGATCTCCAGGCCGTTCGCCATCACCTCGGCGCTCGCGCCGCCGCCGATGTCGAGGAAGTTGGCCGGCTTGACGCCGCCGTGCCGCTCACCCGCGTACGCGACCACGTCGAGGGTGGACATGACCAGGCCCGCGCCGTTGCCGATGATGCCGACCTCGCCGTCGAGCTTGACGTAGTTGAGGTCCTTCTCCTTGGCGGCCTGCTCCAGCGGGTCCACCGACGCCTGGTCGACCAGGGCCTCGTGGTCCGGGTGCCGGAACGCCGCGTTCTCGTCCAGGGCGACCTTGGCGTCCAGCAGCAGCAGCTTGCCGTCCTTGGTCTTGGCCAGCGGGTTCACCTCGACCAGCGTGGCGTCCTCGGCGACGAACGCCTGCCACAGCTTGACCGCGACCTCGACGACCTGGTCGGCGACCTCGGCCGGGAAACCGGCCGCGCTGACGATCTCACGCGCCTTGGTCTCGTCCACGCCGGTGTTGGCGTCGATCGGGGCCTTGACGACCTTCTCCGGGGTCTCGGCGGCGACCTGCTCGATGTCCATGCCGCCGGCGACGCTGGCGATGCAGAGGAAGGTGCGGTTCGCCCGGTCGAGCAGGTACGAGAAGTAGTACTCCTCGGCCACGTCCGCGGTCACGGTGATCATGACCTTGTGGACCGTGTGACCCTTGATGTCCATCCCGAGGATGTTGGTGGCCCGGGCCACCGTCTCCTCCGGGCCCTCGGCCAGCTTCACGCCGCCGGCCTTGCCACGGCCGCCGACCTTCACCTGCGCCTTGACGACCACCCGGCCGCCGAGGCGTTCGGCGATCGCGCGGGCCTCCTCCGGGGTCGTGGCGACGCCGCCGGCGAGCACGGGCAACCCGTGCCGCTCGAACAGGTCTCGCCCCTGGTACTCGTACAGGTCCACGATTGCGCGTCCCGTCCCGTCTCCGCGGCGCGCCGTCGCGCCGCCACCAGCGTTGGAAATCAGTTTGACGCCTGTCATCAGATGAGACAGGCCATTTGCCGCAGCCTAACGAGATGGGAACCGGCGGCAACCGAGCGGGTGCGGGGTGTGCCGTAATGCACAGCCGGCGGTGCAGCCGATGCCGAGGAAGGCCCGGCCTCGACAAGATCCGCACAGCGTCCGGGACGTTGCGGTCTCCGGCCGCCGGGAGTCGACAACATCCCGGAAACTGCCGCCTCCGCGGCCGGGCACCGGGGCGGCGGCCGACCGGCGACACCGGGCGGCAGGAGCGGCGATTCAGCCGTCCGGGGGATGTTGGGAAAGAGGCGTAACCCCCTTCTGGGGGCGTCGTTGAGTCTGATGTCGGAGCGCTGGTTCGGCGCGACGGCGGGAAACGGCCGATGCCCTGTCGGTCGAGGGGTGGCGGCGGGGCATCGTGCATAGAGGGGCCGGGCGTGTGAGGGGTGCGTCCGGCCCCTCCCCCTGTCCAGGTACCGGCCCTGGCCGGCTGCGGTCAGGCGACCGGCTGGGCCACGTTCTCCCGGACCCACTCCACGATCGCCTGGGTGGTCGCGCCCGGAGTGAAGATCTTCGCGACGCCGAGCCGCTCCAGCTCGGGGATGTCGGCGTCCGGGATGATGCCGCCACCGAAGACCACGATGTCCACCGCGTCGCGCTCGGCGAGCAGCTCCAGCACCCGCTTGAAGAGGGTCATGTGCGCGCCGGAGAGCACGGAGAGGCCGACCGCGTCGGCGTCCTCCTGGATCGCGGTCTCCACGATCTGCTCCGGCGTCTGGTGCAGGCCGGTGTAGATGACCTCCATGCCGGCGTCCCGCAGGGCACGCGCGACCACCTTCGCGCCCCGGTCGTGGCCGTCCAGGCCGGGCTTCGCGACGACGACCCGGATACGAGAGCTCATCAGCGCACACCTTTCACCGGTCAGGGCACTCCTCACCTGAACGAACGGTAACTCGGCCGGCCCGGACCCGGAAACCCGGGCTGCACCCCTAGGGCGGTCAGGGCATCGCGAAGATCGCATAGCGTCGGGCACCCCGGCGCGGAAGCGGGACACCTCCGCCGAACGGTCACTGTGCGCGACGAACGGACGGTTGCCGGGCCAGCCGACCGGCGGCACGAGCTATGACAAGAGCGGATGGAAACGGACAGAAAGAAACGCCAATTCGGCGCTTCAGCTTGTGACGGGAGTGGCGGTTGGCTAACGTGTCCACGGTTGTCATCAGGTCCACGGACGGGTGACGACGCGGCCGCCGGACGTTCGACGGAGCTTCACCGAACGGCTGGAGGTCGCATCGGATCCCCGACAACGGAGGGTGTGCGTGCGCCAGCGCCTGTCGTCTGAGCCCGATAAATATCGCGGCCGCCGCCGCGTACCCACCCCACCGCGGAGCCGCTACGCAGCGGTCGTGACCACCGCCTTCGTGGGGGCTGGCCTCGTCGCCCTCGGGGCGAACGCCCTTCCGGACGCCAAGAGCGTCAGCCCGTCGGTCCTCGACGAGCTCAAGCAGGCCTCGATCACCAGCCAGGACGTGGCGGCGCGTGGGGATTCCGCCGACCGCGCCACCCGTGACAGCCGCGCGGAGACCAAGGCCTCCACCGAGCAGGACGTCTGGCTGCTCCCGCTGCACGGCTACGACTTCAAGTCGCCCTACGGCATGCACTGGGGCAAGCTGCACACCGGCATCGACCTGGTCGCCCCGGAGGGCACGCCGTACACGGCGGTGCACGGCGGGACGGTCACGAAGGCCGGCTGGTTCGGCGGCTACGGCTACGCCGTCATCGTGCAGCACCCGGACGGCAGCGAGGCCATCTACGGACACTCCTCGGCGGTCAGCGTCAAGGAGGGCCAGCAGGTGAAGGCGGGCGACCAGCTCGGCCTGGTCGGCAACACCGGCCACGCCTACGGCTCGCACCTGCATCTGGAGATCCATGTCAACGGGAAGCCGCAGGACCCGGTGTCGTGGCTCATGGACCGCGGAGTGGACATCAAGCTGGAAATCGAAGCAATCTACAACGAGGTAGCCGCGCCCTGACGCTGCGTATCGCCCATTGACCGCCCGGATCAGTCGATCCGGGCGGTTTTCGTTGCGGCAAAGTCTGCCAGGTCACAACGCGAACTGTGAGCGACGGCACAGCCCTGCATGATCCTTTAACCGGGCAAAACCCTCGTCACCGGACACAACCGGCGGCGAGCTGGCGGCCCGGTTCGCCGTACCCCGGAGCCCGTACCCGCCACCCGGCCCGGCCGACACCAGTATTTCGAGGTCACGTGCCCCTCGACTGATGAAGGTCCCCGTGCAGGAAGACAGCACCAGCCAGAACGAGACCACCCGGAACACCCCGGCCCGGCACCGGCGCAAGCGCCCGGTTCGGCGCACCACATATCTCGTCATCGGCGCGGCCGCCCTGGTCGGCCTCGGTCTCGGCGGCGTCTCCGTCGTCACCGCCGACCACGGCGCCCCGGCCCCGGCGGCGGTGGACTACGACGCTCGGGCCCGCGCCGAGGCCGCCGCGCGGGCCGACCGCTCGGTCCGCGAGTCGATCGCCCCGGTCACCCCGTCCGCCACCCCGTCCGCCGCCCCGGCCAGCCCGTCGCCGAGCCCGACCAAGGCCAGCCCGAAGCCGACGGCGACGACCGCCAAGCCGACGCCGAAAAAGACCAGCAGACCGAAGCCCACCTGGGTGATCCCGATGAAGGGCGCCGAGATCACCTCCTGCTACGGCCAGCGGTGGGGCACCCTGCACGCCGGCATCGACTTCGCGATGCCCGCGGGCACCCCGATCCACGCCGCCGCGGCGGGCACGGTGGTCAAGGCCGGTGACGCCGGTGACGGGTACGGCAACTCGGTCTTCATCGACCACCACAACGGCTACCTCACCCACTACGCGCACCAGAGCCGCCTGATCGTCAAGGTCGGGCAACAGGTGAGCGTCGGCCAGGTCATCGGCTACGAGGGCGCCACCGGTGACGCCACCGGCCCGCACCTGCACTTCGAGGTGCACAAGGGCGAGATGTGGAACCAGATCGACCCGGCGCCGTTCCTGCGCGCCCGGGGCATCGACGTGGCCTGCTGACGGCCACGGCACGAGGAGAGGCCCGGTCCGGGCAGCACGCCGGGCCGGGCCTCGCCGGTTGGTCTCAGAGCTTGTCGAGCGGGGCGTGCCGGAGCACCAGCCACATGGTCTGGTCGCCGAAGTCGATCTGCGCCCGGGCCCCCGGGCCGTGCCCCTCGACGGCCAGCACCCGGCCCAGGCCATAGCGCTGGTGGTTGACCCGGTCCCCCACCGCGACCTTCGGCGCCTGCTTCAGCTCGCTCGCCGTGGCCAGCCGGCTGCCGTCCACCCCGAGCCGCTTGGCCAGCTGTGCCGCCTTCGGCGTACCCCCGGTGAAGCCGCCACGCCCGCCGGGCGCGCGGTCCGCGCGCCCGCCGACGCCGCCCCCCCCGCCGGCCCACGAGGTGTACGACCCCTCGGTGCGCTCCCAGCGGACCAGCTCCGGCGGCAGCTCCTCCATGAAGCGCGACGGCGGGTTGTACGCCGGCGCGCCCCAGGCCGACCGGGTGACCGCCCGGGACAGGTAGAGCCGCTGCCGGGCCCGGGTGATGCCCACGTACGCGAGCCGGCGCTCCTCCTCCAGCTCCCGGGTGTCGCCGAGTGAGCGCAGGTGCGGGAAGACGCCGTCCTCCAGGCCGGTCAGGAAGACCACCGGGAACTCCAGGCCCTTCGCCGTGTGCAGCGTCATCAGGGTGACCACGCCCTGGTGGTCGGGGTCGTCGGTGGGCACCTGGTCGGCGTCGGCGACGAGCGCCACCTGTTCCAGGAAGCCGGCCAGCGTGGCCCGCTCGCCGTCGGCGCCCAGCGCCTCGATCCGCTCGGTGTACTCCCGGGCGACGCTGACCAGTTCCTGGAGGTTGTCCACCCGGCCGGCGTCCTGCGGGTCCAGGCTCTCCTCCAGCTCGGTGAGGTAGCCCGAGCGGGTCAGCAGGGCCTCCAGCACGTCCTCCGGGGTGCCGGTCTCGGCCAGCTCACGCGCGGAGTCCAGCAGCGCGACGAAGTCGGCGATGCCGTTGGCGGCCCGGGTGGAGATCCCCGGCGCGTCCTTGGCCCGGCGCAGGGCCGCGCCGAAGGAGATCCGGTCCCGGCTGGCCAGCGCCTCCACGCACGCCTCGGCGCGGTCGCCGATGCCCCGGCGCGGAGTGTTGAGGATCCGGCGCAGGCTGACCGTGTCGTCGTCGTTGACCACCGCGCGCAGGTACGCCAGCGCGTCCCGGACCTCCTTGCGCTCGTAGAAGCGCACCCCGCCGACCACCTTGTACGGCAGCCCGACCCGGATGAACACCTCCTCGAAGACCCGCGACTGGGCGTTGGTGCGGTAGAAGACCGCCACGTCCCCGGGACGGGTGTCACCGGTGTCGACCAGCCGGTCGATCTCCCGGGCCACCCAGTCCGCTTCGGCGTGCTCGGTGTCGGCGACGTACCCGACGATCTGCTCGCCGGCTCCGGCGTCGCTCCACAGTCGCTTCGGTTTGCGGGAGGTGTTCCGGTCGATCACCGCGTTGGCGGCGTTGAGGATGGTCTGGGTGGAGCGGTAGTTCTGCTCCAGCAGGATCGTCCGGGCGTCGGAGAAGTCGCGCTCGAACTCCAGGATGTTGCGGATGGTCGCGCCGCGGAACGCGTAGATCGACTGGTCGGCGTCACCCACCACGCACAGCTCGGCGGGCGGGATCCCCTCGGTGCCGGAGACCAGCTCCTTGATCAGCACGTACTGGGCGTGGTTGGTGTCCTGGTACTCGTCGACCAGCACGTGCCGGAACCGGCGCCGGTAGCTCTCCGCCACGTGCGGGTGCGACTGGAGCAGGTGCACCGTGGTCATGATCAGGTCGTCGAAGTCCAGCGCGTGCGCCTCGCGCAGCCGCCGCTGGTAGAGCGTGTAGGCCTCCGCCAGGGCCCGCTCGTTGGGCCCCTTGGCCCGGCCGGCGAACTCCTCCGGGTCGACCAGCTCGTTCTTGAGGTTGGAGACCTGCGCGGCGAGCCCGCGCGCCGGGTAGCGCTTGGGGTCGAGGTCCAGCTCCCGGGCGACGAGCTGCATCAGCCGGCGGGAGTCGTCCGCGTCGTAGATCGAGAAGGTGGACTTGAGGCCGGCGTGCTCGTGCTCGGCCCGCAGGATCCGGACACAGGCCGAGTGGAACGTCGACACCCACATCAGCCGGGCACGCGGGCCGACCAGGGCGGCCACCCGCTCCTTCATCTCGCCGGCGGCCTTGTTGGTGAAGGTGATCGCGATGATCTCGCCCGGATGCACGTCCCGCGCGGCGAGCAGGTACGCGATCCGGTTGGTCAGCACGCGGGTCTTGCCGGAGCCGGCACCGGCCACGATCAGCAGCGGGGACCCGGCGTGGGTGACCGCGTCCCGCTGGGGGCCGTTCAGCCCGTCGAGAAGGGCCTGCGGGTCCGGCCGGGCGGCCGACGGCCGCAGGTCGCGGCGCGGCGACAGGCCGGCCTTCACTCGGTCCGGAGCGCCGCCCAGCGGCGCGGAGGCCGAACCATGGCCGCCGGCCGGGCTGGAGTCGCCGCCGGACCCGGTGTGCGGCGGGGTCGGCGAGGGCTCCGGCGCGGGCGGGGACGCGGGGATGTCGAAGAGAGGATGCATCGCACGGCGAGTCTATGCCGCCGGCCGGACATCTCCGGTGCGCGCGGGCCGGGTCCGGACGAAGGCGTCGGATCCCACAGGTTGGCGGGTTTCCTTGCGCCGCCGGCCCGTCGGTCGGCATACTCGACGACATGCTCGACCAGCGCTTCTACTTTTACTACGGCACCGGGAGTCCGGCAGCCGTAGGTCGCGCCTGAGCACAAGACCTGCGAAAGCCCCGGGCTCCTGGAGCCCGGGGCTTTTTCGTCCCGGGATCCGGGCACCGGGCCCGAGACCCCGAGGGGTACGACGATGATGACTGACGTGGTGGAGTCCAGCGGCAGCCTGGCGGGGCCCGACCGGCCGAACGGCACGAACCCGACCGGGGCCGCCTCGGCCCGGACCGGCACGGACGACTCGGCGGCCGCCGAGCGGATCACGGCCATCCGGGAGCGGATCGACGAGATCGACCGGACCATCATCGCGCTCTGGCAGGAACGGGCCGCGCTGTCCCAGGAGGTCGGGGCCACCCGGATGGCCTCCGGCGGGACCCGCCTTGTCCTCTCCCGCGAGCGGGAGATCCTGGAGCGGTTCCGTCAGGCGCTCGGCGCGGACGGCACCCAACTCGCGCTGCTGCTGCTGCGGGCCGGCCGCGGCCCGCTGTGAGGCCGCCGACCGGCCCGGACGGCGGCTTCAGGTCGTGGCGCGGCGACAGACGCGCCGAGCCGGAATCGCCGGACGGCGGCTTCAGGTCGTGGCGCGGCGACAGACGCGCCGAGCTGGAGTCGCCGGAAACGACGAACCGCCTGCCGGCGTCGCGGTGACGCCGGCAGGCGGTTCGGAGTTGGCTCAGGCCGCCTCGTGGGTGGGGACGATCTCCCGCCGCTCCGCGAAGTGGCAGGCACTCGGGTGGTCGGAGCCCCGCCGGATCTGGAGCAGCGGCACCTCCTGGGCGCAGACGTCCTGCGCCTTCCAGCACCGGGTGCGGAACCGGCAGCCCGAGGGCGGGCTGACCGGGGAGGGGACGTCACCGGTGAGCCGGATGATCGCCTTGTTGTCCCGCAGCGTCGGGTCCGGCACCGGCACCGCCGACAGCAGCGCCTGGGTGTACGGGTGCGTCGGCCGCTCGTAGATCTCGTCCTCGGTGCCGATCTCCACCATCTTGCCCAGGTACATCACGGCGACCCGGTCGGAGAGGTGGCGCACGACCGACAGGTCGTGGGCGATGAAGACGTACGACAGGCCGAACTCCGCCTGGAGCTTCTCCAGCAGGTTCATCACCTGCGCCTGGATCGACACGTCCAGGGCGGACACCGGCTCGTCGCAGACGATGATCTCGGGCCGCAGGGCCAGCGCCCGGGCGATGCCGATGCGCTGCCGCTGACCACCGGAGAACTGGTGCGGGTACCGGTTGATGTGCTCCGGGTTCAGGCCGACCAGGTCGAGCAGCTCCTTGACCTTGCCGCGCCGGCTGCCGCGCGGGGCCACCTCGGGGTGGATCTCGAACGGCTCGCCGATCAGGTCACCGACCGTCATGCGCGGGTTCAGCGAGGTGTACGGGTCCTGCATCACCAGCTGGATCTGCCGGCGGAGGCGACGCAGCGCCCCACCGGAGAGCTTGGAGATGTCCTGGCCCTTGTAGAGCACCTGGCCGCTGGTCGGCCGCTCCAGGTTCATCAGGACCCGGGCCAGCGTGGACTTGCCACAGCCGGACTCGCCCACCACGCCCAGCGTCTCGCCGGCCTTCAGCTCGAAGGAGACGCCGTCGACCGCCTTGACCTGACCGATGGTCTTCTTGAACACGATGCCCCGGGTCACCGGGTAGTGCTTGACCAGGTCACGGACCTCGATGATGTTCTCAGTCACGGTTCACGAGCTCCTCGGCGAAGTGGCAGGCGCTGGCGCGGGCGCTGCCGATCTGCAGCAGCGGGGGCACCTTCTCCCGGCACACCGGCTGCGCCATGGGGCAGCGCGGGTTGAACGGGCAGCCCGGCGGGATGTTCATCAGGTTCGGCGGGAGGCCCTTGATGGTGCGGAGCTCCTGCCCCTTCTCGTCCATCCGCGGGATCGAGTTGAGCAGACCGAGGGTGTACGGGTGCGCCGGCTTGGCGTACAGGTCGTACACGTCGGCTTCCTCGACGATCCGGCCGGCATACATGACCGCGATCCGGTCCGCGACGTCGGCGACCACGCCGAGGTCGTGGGTGATCAGGATCATGCCCATCTGCCGCTCCCGCTGGAGCTCGCCGAGCAGGTCCATGATCTGGGCCTGCACGGTCACGTCCAGCGCGGTGGTCGGCTCGTCCGCGATCAGCACCTCAGGGTCGAGGGCCAGCGACATCGCGATCATCGCGCGCTGCCGCATGCCGCCGGAGAACTGGTGCGGGTAGTTGCTGTAGCGACCCTTGGCGTTGGGGATCTTCACCTGGTCGAGCATCTCGACCGCGCGCTTCTTGGCGTCCGAGCGGCTCATGCCGCGCCGGATGCGGAACTGCTCGGCGATCTGGAAGCCGACGGTGAAAACCGGGTTGAGGGCGGACAGCGAATCCTGGAAGATCATCGCGATGCCTTCGCCCCGGATCCGCCGCCGCTGCTCGCTGGACATCTTGAGCATGTCCTTGCCGTGGAAGCGGACCTGCCCACCGGTGACGAAGCCGGGCGGGGTGTCGAGGATGCCCATGATGGTCTGCGCGGTGACGCTCTTGCCGGAGCCGGACTCGCCGAGCACGGCGAGGGTCTCCCCCGCGTCGACGTGGTACGTCACCCCGTTGATGACCTTGGCGACGCCGTCCCGGGTGCGGAACTCCACCCGCAGGTCGTCGACCTCGAGCAGGCGGCCCGAGGGGCGGCCGGATCCGTCGGCGCCCGCGGCGGACTGCTCGGACACGAGAATGTCGGACAACTCAGTTCCCCTATCGGAGCTTCGGGTCGAGGGCCTCGCGGACCGCCTCACCGAGCATGACGAAGCTCAGCACGGCGGCGACGAGGAACGCGGCGGGGAAGAACAGCAGGAACGGCGAGACCCGGATGTAGTTCTGCGCCTCGCTGATCATGATGCCCCAGGACACGACGGGGGTCTTCAGGCCGATGCCCAGGAAGGACAGGGTGGCCTCGGCGCCGATGAACGAGCCGACCATGATCGTGCCGTAGACCAGCAGCGGGGCCAGGCAGTTCGGCAGCAGGTGCTTGAGGATGATCCGGCCGGTGCCGGCACCCAGCGCGCGGGCCGCCACGATGTAGTCGGCCTCCTTGGTGGCGAGCACCGACGACCGCATCAGTCGCATGGTCACCGGCCAGCTCAGCACCGTGAGCGACATGATGACCAGGCCCATGATCTTCCACTCGCCGTTGTCCGTGCCCGCGCCGTTGAACGTGGTCAGGATGACGATCGAGCCGAGCACGAACGGCAGGCCGAAGAAGATGTCCGCGATGCGGGAGAGCAGCGCGTCCACCCAGCCACCGCGGTAGCCGGCGATGATGCCCATCGCGCCGCCGATGAACAGGGTGCCGAGGGTGGAGAGCACGGCCACCAGGATCGAGGCGCGAGCGCCGTAGATCACCCGGGAGTACACGTCCCGGCCCTGCACGTCGTAGCCGAACCAGGCGTGCGCCGACGGCTCGACGCGGCTGCGCGACAGCGCGCCGTTGACCGCGTCGCCGGAGGTGAACAGCGACGGGAAGGCCGCCATCAGCAGGAACAGCACGATGAACGCGGCCGAGATCCAGAACAGCGGCTTGCGGCGCAGGTCACGCCAGGCGTCGCCGAGCAGACCACGGGGCTTCTGCTGCTTCTGCGCGCTCTCGGGGAGGCCGGCGTTCGTCGGCGCGCCGGAACCGGCCTCGGTCGGCATGGTCGCGGGCGGCGTCGAGACGATCGACGCGGTACTCGGGTCACTCATAGCGGATCCTCGGGTCCAGGGCGGCGTAGAGCAGGTCCACCAGCAGGTTCATCACCAGGTAGACGAGCACCAACACCACCACGATGCCGACAACGGTAGCGCTCTGCTTCGTGACGATCGCTCGCAGCACCTGGCGGCCGATGCCGTTGATGCCGAAGATGCCCTCGGTGACGATGGCGCCGCCCATCAGGGCGCCGAGGTCGGTGCCGAGCAGGGTGACGACCGGGATCAGCGAGTTACGCAGCAGGTGCACGCCGACCACCCGGCGCATGGGGAGGCCCTTGGCGATGGCGGTGCGGACGTAGTCGGCGCGGCGGTTCTCCGCGATGCTCGTCCGCGCCACCCGGGCGATGTACGCCATCGAGGCGCTGCCCAGGACGAAGCCGGGGAGGAGCAGCTCGGTGATCGGCATGTCGTTGGAGACCGTCGGGCGGACGATGCCCAACTTGACGCCGATCAGCCACTGGAGCACGAAGCCGATGACGAAGACCGGCAGCGCGATCAGGAAGAGGGTGGAGATCAGGACCAGGTTGTCCAGGAAGCCGTTGCGCCGGAGACCGGTCAGCACGCCCGCGCTGAGACCGATGATGGCCTCGATGCTGAGCGCGACGACCGCCAGCTTCAGGGTGTTCGGGTACGACGTCATGATGATGTCGCTGATCTCGCGACCACTGAACGTGGTGCCGAAGTCACCCTGGAAAAGGTTCTTCATGTAGGTGGCGTACTGCACCCAGATCGAGTCGTTCAGGTGGTACTTCTCGGTCATCACTGCCACGTAGTTGTCCGGGCAGGGCCGATCGCCGCACTTGCCGGCGAAGGGGTCGCCGGGTACCGACCAGACGAGCCAGTAGATCAGGAACGTCGTGCCGATGAACACCGGCACGAGTTGCAGCAGCCGTCTCAAGAGATAACGGCCCATGGGGTGGTCCTCCAGACAGGGGGCGCGTCGGACGGCCGACACGGATGGTGACAACGTGCGAGAGGTTTGTTGTACACCCACTCGCGGAACGGCCCCGGGTCGGGCTCACCGGTAGGCGAGCCCGACCCGGGGTCAGACCGTTCGGATCAGAGCTCGACCGAGGTGATGTCGAGCTCGCCGACGTTGCTGAGCTCCATCTTCTTGATCTTCTCCGAGTGGCCGGACTGCTGGCCACCGAAGTAGATCGGCATCGACGGGACGTCCTGGTCGATGATCTTGACAGCCTCAGCGAACTTCTTGTGCGACTCCTCGATGCTGGGGGCCGAGGAGGCCTCCTTGGCGAGGGCGTCGACCTCGGGGTTGCTGTACAGACCGTCGTTCGAGGAGCCACCGGTCACGTAGAGCGGGTTGATCCAGTTCTCCACGTCCGGGTAGTCCTGCTGCCAGCCGGCACGGTAGGCGCCGGTCATCTTGTGGGCGTTGATGTTCTGGCGGAAGACCGCGAAGGTCGGCACGCCGACGGCGACGGCGTCGATACCCAGGTTGGTCTTGATCTGCTGGGCGACGGCCTCCATCCACTCCTTGTGGCTGGCGTCAGCGTTGTACGACAGGGTCAGCTTGCCCTTGAAGCCACCGGCCTTGGCCAGCAGCTGCTTGGCCTGCTCCGGGTCGAACTTGCAGGCGGTGCAGTTGCCCGGCTCGGCGCCCGGGGTCAGCGGGTTGGCCCAGCTGTCGGCCGGCTTGCGATTGCCGAAGAAGATCTTGTCGGTGATCTCCTGCCGGTTGATCGAGAGCGAGATCGCCCGACGCAGGTCCTTGTTCTGGAACCGCTTGTCGTAGATCGGGAAGGCGATGATGCCCGTCGTCGGGGTGGTCGAGGCGATCGCCCGGTCGCCCAGGTCGTTCTTCCACTTTTCGCCGGCCAGCGAGGAGACCGGGACCTGCTGCTGGAAGTCCAGGTTGCCCGACACCAGGTCGTTGTAGGCGGCGGTGTCGTCCTGGTAGATCTTGACGGTGACGTCCTTGATCTTCATCTTGTCGCGCAGGCTGTAGTCGTCGAAGCGGGTCAGCTTGATCTCGACGTCGTCCTGCCACGAGACGAACTTCACCGGCCCGTTGCCGATCGGGTTCTTGCCGAACTTCGCCGGGTCGGCGAAGAAGACGTCCGGCAGCGGCATGAAGGCGCTGTAGCCGAGCTTGGTCGGGAAGACCGCGGTCGGCGCGGAGAGGGTGACCTCAAAGGTGGTGTCGTCGATGACCTTGAGGCCGGACATCTCCTTGGCCTTGGGCTCCGGGGCCTTCTTCGGGCCGTCCGGGCCGTCCGGGTCCTCCGTGAAGACGTCGCCGAAGCCCTGGATGTCCGAGAAGAAGCTGGCGTTCTGCGCGCCGCTCGGACCGTAGGCCGCCCAGTTCCAGGCCTTGGTGAAGTTCTCGGCCTTGACGGTGGTGCCGTCGTGGAACTTGGTGTTCGGCTTGATCTTGATCGTGAAGACCTTGGAGTCCTTCGTGTCGATGGACTCGGCCAGCGCGTTCTGCGGCGCGCCACCGTTGTTCGGGTACTCGACCAGACCGGTGAACAGCCAGTCGATGATCTTGCCACCACCGGTCTCGGTGGTGTTCGCCGGAACCAGGGGGTTCTCCGGCTGGGTGCCGTCGATGACGATGGCGCCGTCCTTGCTAGCGCCGGCGTCGCCACCGTCGTTGTTCCCGCTGGAGCAGCCGGACGCGACGAGCGCGAACGCCGCGCCCACCGCGAGCGCGCCGCTCGCCCGCTTCGAGACTCTCATTCCGAGGGGCCTCCTCTTTCTAACCTGGTTCCGTCGTGAGTTTCACGCACGTTTGGGGGGTGACACACCGACCGCCCGAACCACAGGCCGTCGGTTTACCGCAGAGGAAATCGGGACACCCCCAGGGGTACCGATCCGCCGGGCACCACACCTCGATGGAAGACACCGCGCAGGGCCGACGGCCACGGGGTGTCGCCTGGTGGCGACGTCACGTGATCGGCAGGCCCGACGGGGTGCCTCACACCAGGGGTGAGGTGCTGCAACTGTGACACCCACCAGCCCATTCCGTGAAGGTGCCGTTATCAAGCCGTTAGTTGCCCGCCATGTTGCCGATACTTGAGAAAAGATCAAAAAACGACCCGGTCGAACCGTCCCGAACAGCTGAGACACCACCACACCGGACAGGGCCGCACGCGTAGGCTCGGGCGTTGTGAGCTTTCCTGCCTCCGCTCCCGCACTGACGGACGTCCATCGGGCCCTGGCGGTTTTTGCCCATCCGGACGATGTCGACTTCGGCTGTGCGGGCACCATCGCCGCCTGGGTGGACGAGGGTATCGAGGTTGCCTACCTGATCGTCACCCGGGGGGACTCCGGCGGGTTCGACGACACCCCCCGGGAGGAGATGCCAACCCTGCGTGCGGCCGAGCAGCGGGCCGCCGCGGCGGCAGTGGGCGTACACCGGGTGGAGTTCCTCGACGGCCACCCCGACGGCACCCTCACGCCGAGCCCGGAGCTGCGCCGGCAGATCAGCGCGGCGATCCGCCGGTTCCGGCCGGACCGGTTGCTGACCAGCTCCCCGCTGCGCCGCTGGGAGCACCTGACCGGCCCGAGCCACCCCGACCACCTGGCCGTCGGCGAGGCCGCCACGTGCGCCGTCTACCCGGACTCCCGCAACCGCTTCGCCTTCCCGGAGCTGCTCGACGAGGGGCTGGAGCCGTGGGTGGTCCGGGAGATCTGGTACGCGGGCGGCCCCGCGCCGGACCACGCCGTCGACGTGACCGACCAGGTCGACCGCAAGATCGCCGCGATGCGCGCGCACCACTCGCAGACCGCGCACATGGACGTCGAGACCTGGGTGCGCGACCTGCTCACCACGGTGGCCGACAACGCCGGCCTCCCCGCCGGCCGGCTGGCCGAGGCGTTCACCGTGCTGCGCACCGAGTGAGCCGGCCCGGTGCCGGGTGAGGCGGGCCGGGCCGGGCAGGGTGATCGGGACCGTCAGACCAGCCGGCGGTCGGCCGCCCACCGGGACAGCTCGTAGCGATTGGACATCTGGAGCTTGCGCAGCACGTTGGAGACGTGCGTCTCGACCGTCTTGATCGAGATGAACAGCTCCTTGGCGATCTCCTTGTACGCGTACCCCCGGGCCAGCAGCCGGAGCACCTCGCGCTCGCGGTTGGTGAGCTGGTCGAGCTCCGGGTCGGCGACCGGCGCGTCCGGCCGGGCCGCGAAGGCGTCCAGCACGAACCCGGCCAGCCGGGGGCTGAACACGGCGTCCCCGTCGGCCACCCGGCGGATCGCGTCGGTCAGCTCGTCCGGCGAGATGGTCTTCGTGACGTACCCCCGGGCGCCGGCCCGGATCAGCCCGATCACGTCCTCGGCGGCGTCCGAGACGCTCAACGCCAGGAACCGCACCTGTGGGTGGGTACGCCGCATCGCCTCCAGCACCGCCCGGCCGCCGCCGTCCGGCATGTGCACGTCGAGCAGCACCACGTCCGGCTGGGTCGCCGAGATCCGGGCGACCGCCTCGGCCACCGTGCTCGCCTCCCCCACCACCTCGACGTGCCGGCCCAGCTCCGCGCGTACGCCCGCCCGGAACATGGCGTGGTCGTCGACGAGGAACACCCGCAGCCGCCCCTCCCGGGGCGCCGCCGGGTCGACCGCTCCGTGCTCCGCCATGGTCATCTGTCCCTTTCCTGTGTGGCGCCCGCGCCCCCGCTGATCGGCAGGATCAGCCGGACCTCGGTCCCCTCCCCCGGCGCGGAACGGATCTCCGCCCGGCCGCCGTGCCGCTTCATCCGCCCGATGATCGAACCCCGGACGCCGTGCCGGTGATCCTCCACCGTATCCGGGTCGAAGCCCTTGCCCCGGTCCCGTACGAAGACGCTGACCTGCTCCGGTTCCACCTCCGCGTAGAGCGAGACGGTGCGCACCTCGGCGTGCCGGGCCGCGTTCACCAGCGCCTCGCGCGCCGCGGCGACCAGCGCGCCGACCCGCTCGTCGGTCTCCCGGTCGCCCACCACCACCGCCTCGACGGTGATCGCGAAGGTGTCCTCCACCTCGGCGGCGGCCTGCTCCAGCGCGGCGGCGAAGCGTTCCGTCGGCGAGGCGGTGGGCTTGTAGAGCCAGTTCCGCAGCGACCGTTCCTGGCCACGAGCGAGCCGCTGCACCGTCTTGACGTCGCTGGCGTTGCGCTGGATCAGGGCGAGGGTGTGCAGCACCTGGTCGTGCACCATGGCGGCCAGCTCGGCCCGCTCCTGCTCCCGGATCCGCCCCTCCCGCTCCGAGCGGAGCTGGTTCCAGGTACGCCAGAGCACCGGACCGGCCACCACGCCGACCCCGGCCAGGCCCACCAACGCGAAGATCACGCCGTTGAGCACGGCGTCGAAGTTCTGCGCCGGCGAGTAGACCGCGGCCACGCCGATGATGCCGACCGCGACGAGCACTCCGCCGCCGACGAAGCGGAGCACGAACGCCCGGCGGTCGCTCTCGTCCACCACCGCGCTCAGCCAGGGCACCGGCATGGACCCGCTCCACTGCCGGCGGCGCTCCGGCGCGGACTGGTGCCAGATCACCCCGGCGCCGACCGCGATGATCGCGACCAGCCAGCCGGCCGTGCCGGCCGCGCCGACCGAGTGGAAGGCCATCACCTGGATCATCAGCACGCCCAGCCCGATGGCGACGAAGGGCAGCAGCTGGCCCAGGTCGCGGCGGGGCGGGACGGCGGTGTCGCCGGGGCGCGGCGGGACGACCGCCCAGAACGCCGCGTACAGGAGCAGTCCGAGACCGTTCAGCCCGAGCAGCACCATGAAGGCGATCCGGACCCGGAGCACCGAGATGCCCAGGTGCTCGGCGAGGCCGGCGGCGACCCCCGCGGCCAACCGGTGCTCGGTGGCCCGGTAGAGCCGCGGCGGGTGCGGGGTCACGGTGCTGCTGATCGGAGGCTCCCGGGTCGGGTGACGGGTGGGGACGACCGGCCGGCGCCGGTGCCGTCCCGATCGTCACACGGGTGGCGCCGTCCCGGCCACGGGGACGCCCCCGACATTCGGGCCCCCGGGATCTCAGGGTGGCGTCAGGGTCGGGTCCGGAGGACGCTCGGGCGACCGGGGCAGCAGGATCGGAGTCATGACCGAGGAAGCCGCCCGTCCGCCCCGCCCCGGGGCGGCAGCACAGGACGGGCCACCACCACCCCCGCAGGCGGGGCCGGCTCCCACCGTCGCCGACCCCGCGGCACCCCCACCGCCCGGCGGTTCCGGGCCGTACCCCGGGCCGCCGCCCGGCGGGTACGCCCCACCGCCCGGCGCCGCCGGCTTCACCTCGCGGTACGGGCTGGTCCGCCCCCGCGAGGGCCGCTACCTGGCCGGCGTCTGCGCGGCGATCGGCCGCGCCACCAACACCGACCCGGTGCTCTGGCGGGTGCTCCTGGCCGTGCTGGGCTTCTTCGGCGGGATCGGCATTCTGGTGTACGTCACCGCCTGGCTGATCATCCCCGGCGAGGGCGACACCGCCTCCCCGGTGGAGTCGATGCTGGGCCGGGGGCGGTCCAGCATGTCCCCGATCACCGTGATCGTGCTCAGCATCGTGGTCGCGGTCGGCTTCGGCTACGTGGTGACCAACGCGTTCCGGGCGATCCTGCTCGGCGCGGTGATCCTGATCGGCGGCGCGCTGCTGCTCAACCGGGACCAGCGCGCCCCGGCGGGGCCCCCGCCGGCGCCCGAGGACGGTCCGGGCGGCGGCCTGCTCGGCGAGGTG
>NZ_JAPDPH010000131.1 GCF_026013475.1 Micromonospora yasonensis
CCCACCCGGAGGCGGGCCCTTCGGCGTCGGCATCGGCTGGCGGCCGGAGATCGCCGGCTTCGTGGCCGGCCTGCCCGGGCTGCGCTTCGTCGAGGTGGTGGCGGAGACCGTCGCACCGGGCGGCCCGCTGCCGGACGGGCTGGCCGAGCTGCGCGGGCGCGGCGTGACCGTCGTACCCCATGGGGTGAAGCTCTCCTTGGGCGGCGCGGACCCGGTCGAGCCGGCCCGGGTCGCACACCTGGCCGGGGTGGCCGCGGCGGTGGGCGCGCCGCTGGTCAGCGAGCACATCGCGTTCGTCCGCGCGGGCGGCGTGGAGGCCGGCCACCTGCTGCCGCTGCCGCGCAGCCGGGAGGCGGTCGCCGCGGTGGTGGCGAACGTCCGGCGGACCCAGGCCGAGCTGCCGGTGCCGCTGGCGCTGGAACCGATCGCCGCTCTCTTCGACTGGCCGGACGACGAACTGGACGAGGCCGACTTCCTCACCGAGATCCTCGACGCCACCGGGGCGCTGCTGCTGCTCGACGTCGCCAACGTGCATGCCAACGCCCGCAACCGGGGCGGCGACCCGCTCGCGCTGCTGGACCGGCTGCCCCTGGACCGGGTCGCCTACGTCCATGTGGCCGGCGGCGCCGAGCAGGGCGGCTTCTACCACGACACGCACACCGACCCGGTCCCCGCCGAGGTGCTCGACCTGGTCCGCGAGCTGTGCGCCCGGCACCGCCCGCCGGCGCTGCTGCTCGAACGCGACGGCCACTACCCGGCCGCCGCCGAGCTGCGCGGCGAGCTGGACGCCCTGGCCGCCGCCTCCGGCTACCCGGTGATCACGTGACCACCCCGCCCTGGTCGGGTGACCTGGCGGCGCGGCAGGCCGCGCTGGTCGCGGCGCTGGTCGCCGGTGGCCCGCTGCCGCCCGGGTTCGCCCCGGCGCCGGTGGCGGCGGCCCGCCGCGCGCTGCTGCGCAAGCGGGCCGGGGACGTGGCGCGCCACTGGCCGCTGCTCGCCGCCGGTCTCGGCGCCGAGTGGCCGGCCACCTTCGCCGGCTGGGCGGCCGGGCGGCCCACCAACGGATCCCTGCGCGACGGCTGGGACCTGGCCCGGGAGCTGCGAAACCGGGGGGCGCTGCCGCCGCTGGGCGCCGAGGAGCTGGCCACCCGCGACGCCACCGGCCGCTACGACGGGCGCACCGCGCCCCGGCCGCGTCGGCTGCCCGCCGTCGCCCGGGCCGGCGGCGCCGTCGCGGTGCAGGTCGCCGGTCGGGTACGCCTGCTCCGCCCGGCCGACCGCTGAGTCGAGGTGGCAGGCCCACCCGGGGTACGGCAGGATCGCCTCATGGATCTCGGACTCACCGACCGGGTGTACGTGCTGACCGGTGCCTCGCGCGGCCTCGGCCTCGCCACCGCCCAGCACCTCGTCGCCGACGGTGCCCGCGTGGTGGTCTCGGCACGGGTGCCGGAGCGGGTGGCCGAGGCGGTCGAGGCGCTCGGCGGGCCGGAGCGGGCGATCGGGCTGACCGCCGACCTGACCGACCCGGGCACCCCGGAGCGCCTCGTCCTGGCGGCGCGGGAGCAGTTCGGTCGGCTCGACGGGGCGCTCATCTCGGTGGGCGGGCCGCCCAAGGGCACGGCCGCCCAGGTCACCGACGAGCAGTGGCGGGAGTCCTTCGAGACGGTCTTCCTGGGCGGCGTCCGCGCCCTGCGAACGGTGGCCGCCGCGCTCACCGACGGCGGCGCGATCGGGCTGGTCCTCTCCACGTCGGCGCGGGAGCCGCTGCCCGGGCTCGGCATCTCCAACGCCCTGCGCCCCGGCCTGGCCGGAGTGGCCAAGGACGTCGCCGACGAGTACGGCTCCCGGGGTGTCCGGGTGTTCGGCCTGCTGCCCGGTCGGATCATGACCGACCGGAACCGCGAGCTGTTCGCGGCCACCGGGGACCCGGAGCGGGCCCGCGCCGAGGCGGAGGCGTCCATCCCGCTGGGCCGGGTCGGTGACCCGGCCGAGTTCGGTCGGGTGGCCGCCTTCCTGCTCTCCCCCGCCGCCAGCTACGTCACCGGGGTGACCGTGCCGGTCGACGGCGGCGCCCTGCGCGGCCTGTGACGCCCCGACCGGGCGAGAGCGGACCGGGAGGCCCGCGCCGCCGGGCCACCCGACCCGCGGCGGACGGCGCGACCGAGCCGGCCGACGACGGCGACACGACCCGGCGGGCCCGCGCCGGCCGGGCGGCCGCCACCTCCGGAGGTGCCACGGCGGCGGCCCGGCGGTATCCCCGGCCGACCAGGGAGCAGCTGGCGGCGGCGGCCGACCAGCTCCTCCCGGACGTCATCGCGCCCGGGTTGGACGTGCTCTTCGTCGGCATCAACCCGGGCCTGTGGTCGGCGGCGACCGGTTGGCACTTCGCCCGGCCGGGCAACCGGTTCTGGCCGGCGCTGCACCGGGGCGGCTTCACCCCGCGCCAGCTGCACCCGAGCGAGCAGGACGAGCTGCTCTCCCTCGGGCTGGGCATCACCAACATGGTGGCCCGGGCCAGCGCCCGGGCCGACGAGCTGTCCGCCGAGGAGCTGGTGGCCGGCGCGGAGGCGCTCACCGCGAAGGTCGAGCGGTACCGGCCGCGCTGGGTGGCCGTGGTCGGGGTGACCGCGTACCGGATCGGGTTCGCCCGGCCCAAGGCCGGTTTCGGGCCGCAGCCGGAGCGGCTGGGCCCGGCCCGGCTCTGGGTGCTGCCCAACCCGAGCGGCCTCAACGCCCACTTCACCCCGGACACGCTCGGCGCCGCCTTCGGCGAGCTGCACGCCGCGGCGGCGCCGGGCCTGGCTGGCTAGTTGGCGGCGGCCGGGGGCAGCGCCTCCTGCGCCACGTACGTGCCGAGCGGCACGGTGGTCACCACCGGCTCCGGCTGCTCCGCCTCGGCGTACGGGGCGGGCGAGTCGGCGACCGCGAACTGGGTGCGGTAGAGCTCGGCGTAGAGGCCGCCCACGGCGACCAGTTCCTCGTGCCGGCCGCGCTCGACGATCCGCCCCTCGTCGAGGACGAGGATCTGGTCGGCGTCGCGGACGGTGGAGAGCCGGTGCGCGATCACCAGGGCGGTACGCCCGGTCAGCGCCACGGACAGCGCCCGCTGCACCGCCGCCTCGCTCTCCGAGTCCAGGTGCGCCGTGGCCTCGTCGAGGATGACGATCGACGGGGCCTTGAGCAGCAACCGGGCGATGGCGATCCGCTGCTTCTCACCGCCGGAGAAGCGGTAGCCCCGCTCGCCTACGGTGGTGTCGAGCCCGTCGGGCAGCGCCCGGACCAGGTCGGCGACCTGCGCGCCGGCGAGGGCGGCCCAGATCTCGTCGTCGGTGGCGTCCGGCTTGGCGTAGCGCAGGTTCTCCCGGATGGTCTCGTGGAACAGGTGGGAGTCCTGGGTGACCACGCCGATCTCGTCGCGCAGCGAGGCGAGGGTGGCGTCCCGGACGTCTACGCCGCCGACCAGCACCTGACCGTCGCTGACGTCGTAGATCCGGGAGATCAGCATGGACAGCGTGGACTTGCCCGCGCCGGAGGGGCCGACCAGGGCCACCATCTGCCCGGGCTCGACGGCGAACGAGACGCCCTTGAGCACCGGCTCGTTGACCGTCCGGTCCAGCACGGAGACCTCCTCCAGGGAGGCCAGCGACACCTCGGCGGCGCTCGGGTAGCGGAAGCGGACGTCGCGGAACTCGACCCGCCCGTTGGCCCGGGGCACCGGCACCGCGTCGGGCTTCTCGGCGATGCCGGGGCGCAGGTCGAGCACCTCGAAGACCCGGTCGAAGGAGACCAGCGCGCTCATCACGTCGACCCGGACGTTGGAGAGCGCGGTGAGCGGCCCGTACAGGCGGGTGAGCAGCAGCGCGAGCTTGACCACGGTGCCCGCGCTGACCGCGCCGGCGATGGCGAGCCAGCCGCCCAGGCCGTAGGTGAGGGCCTGGGCGAGGGAGGCGACCAGCAGCATGGCCACGAAGAAGGTCCGCGAGTACATGGCGGACTGGATGCCGATGTCGCGGACCCGCTCGGCCCGGCGGGCGAACCGGGCGGCCTCCATGTCGGGCGAGCCGAAGAGCTTGACCAGCAGCGCGCCGGCGACACCGAAGCGCTCGGTCATGGTCGCGTTCATCTTCGCGTCGAGGTTGTACGACTCGCGGGTGATCTCGGCCAGCCGCCGGCCGACCCGGCGGGCCGGGATGATGAAGATCGGCAGCAGCACCAGCGCCAGCAGGGTGATCTGCCAGGAGAGGATCAGCATCGCGCCGGCGGTGAGCACCAGTTGGATGACGTTGCTGACCACGCCGGACAGGGTCGAGGTGAACGCCCGCTGGGCGCCGAGCACGTCGTTGTTGAGCCGGCTGACCAGCGCGCCGGTCTGGGTCCGGGTGAAGAACTGCAACGGCATCCGCTGCACGTGGTCGTAGACCTTGGTGCGCAGGTCGAGGATGATGCCCTCGCCGATCCGCGCCGAGTACCAGCGCTGGGCCAGCGAGAAGAGCGCGTCGGCGACCGCCAGCGCGCCGATGACCAGCGCGAGCCGGACCACGGTCGCGCCCGCGTCGGGGCCGCCGCCGGCGATCGCGTCGATGACGTCACCGGCGAGCAGCGGGGTGGCCACCCCGATCACCGCGGCGATCACCACGGTGAGCAGGAAGACGACGATGTCGCGCCGGTAGGGCTGGGCGAACGCGACGATCCGCTTCGCGGTGCCGCGCTTGAGCTGGTGGGTGGAGACCTGGTCGCGCTCGCGCATCGACCGGAGCATGCTCCAGCCGCCCATGCCCCCACCGGCCATGTGGTTGGACACTCGTCACCTCCGGGTCGTCGCGCAGCCACGGACCGTCGGGTCAATTCTCCCGACCACTACGACAACCTCGCGCGTAACCCGGATCTTCCCGAATGGTCCTTACTGTTATTCTCCCCGGCCGGCCAGGTCGCGCAGCCGCCGGGCCTGCGCCTCGCGTTCGGCCCGCTGCTGCTCCGCGTGGGTACGCCCGGCCGCGCCGGCGAGCAGCGCCTTGATCTCGACGACCGCGTCCCGGTTGTTGGCCAGCAGGCCGGCGGCCAGGTCCCGCACCGCGGCGTCCAGCTCGGCGGTGGGCACGACCAGGGTGGCCAGGCCGATCCGGTCCGCCTCGGCGGCGTCCATCCGGCGGCCGGTTGCGCAGATCTCCAGGGCGCGGGAATAGCCGACCAGCTCGGCGAGGCGCTTGGTGCCGGCCAGGTCGGGGACCAGGCCGAGGGTCACCTCGGCCATGGAGAACTTGGCGTCGGTGGCGAGCACCCGCAGGTCACAGGCGAGCGCGAGCTGGAAGCCGGCACCGATGGCATGGCCCTGCACCGCGGCGATCGAGATCACGTCGGGGCGGTGCAGCCAGGAGAAAGCGGCCTGGTACTCGGCGATCCGGTCGGCGCACTCCTGCTCGGGCAGGGTGGCGAGCTCGGCGAAGGAGCCCGGGCCGGTGGCACCGGCCACCGACAGGTCGAGGCCGGCGGAGAAGGCCCGCCCCTCGCCGCGCACGACGACGACCCGGACGTCACCGGGCAGCTCCCGGGAGAAATCGCTCATCGCGCGCCACATCGCCGGGGTCTGCGCGTTGAGCACGTCGGGCCGGCACAACGTGACCGTCGCGACCGGCCCGTCGCAGTCGAGTCGCACCCCGGCCGTCTCGGCGGTCACCGGACCGCCTGGGGCACGACGCTGGTGGACGACGTTGGTGAGCGGGTCACGCCTTCTTGCGGCGCCGGGCGCCGCCACGCTGCCGCAGCTGCACCCCGGACTCGGTGAGCACCCGGTGGATGAACCCGTAGGACCGGCCGGTCGAGGCCGCGAGCGCCCGGATGCTCTCTCCCCCGGTGTACCGCTTTACCAGGTCCTTGGCGAGCGTCTGGCGCTCGGCCCCGACGATCCGGCGACCCTTCTCAGTGCTGGTGGCTGTGCCAGTGGCTGCCATGCTGTGTCCTCACGTCCCAGACTGTGCGGTTCGGATACGGTCCCACCTATTAGACCGCCTCGAACGATCATGCGCCAGATATCAACTCTTCGCCAACCGACACGCTATGCAATGTCAGCTTCCCGATAGAGTGATCCTTCTGACCGGGCAGTCCGGCTCGCGGAATCAGGCGAGTTCGACCAGTTCGAGGAGGTCGTCGCTCCAGGCGTCCTCGTCACCGTCGGGGAGCAGGATGGCCCGGTCCGGCTTGAGCGCCGTGACCGCGCCGGGGTCGTGGGTGACGAGCACGATCGCGCCCGGGTAGCGGGCGATCGCGTCGAGCACCTGCTCGCGGCTGACCGGGTCGAGGTTGTTCGTCGGCTCGTCCAGCAGCAGCACGTTGGCACCGGAGCAGACCAGGGTGGCCAGGGCCAGCCGGGTCTTCTCGCCACCGGAGAGCACCCCGGCCGGCTTGTCGACGTCCTCGCCGGAGAAGAGGAACGCGCCGAGGATCTTGCGCAGGTCGGTGTCGGTCTGCTCCGGCGCCGCGCTGCGCATGTGCTCCAGGATGGTCCGGTCCACGTCCAGGGTCTCGTGCTCCTGGGCGTAGTAGCCGAGGCGCAGGCCGTGGCCGGGGCGTACCTCGCCGGTGTCCGGTTCGAGCAGGCCGCCGAGCATCCGCAGCAGGGTGGTCTTGCCGGCGCCGTTGAGGCCGAGGATGGCCACCCGGGAGCCGCGGTCCACCGCGACGTTCACGTCGGTGAAGATCTCCAGTGACCCGTACGACTTGGACAGGCCCGTCGCGGTGAGGGGGGTCTTGCCGCACGGCGCCGGAGTGGGGAACCGGACCTTCGCCACCTTGTCCGAGACCCGGACCTCCTCCAGGCCGGACAGCAGCTTCTCGGCCCGGCGGGCCATGTTCTGCGCGGCGACGGTCTTGGTGGCCTTGGCCCGCATCTTGTCCGCCTGGGCCATCAGCGCGCCGGCCTTCTTCTCGGCGTTGGCCCGCTCGCGGCGGCGGCGTCGCTCGTCGGTCTCCCGCGCCTCCAGGTACGCCTTCCAGCCCAGGTTGTAGACATCGACCACCGAACGGGTGGCGTCGAGGAACCAGACCTTGTTGACCACGGCCTCCAGCAGCGAGGCATCGTGGGAGATCACGATCAGGCCGCCCTTGTGGTTGGCGAGGAAGCCACGCAGCCAGGTGATCGAGTCGGCGTCGAGGTGGTTGGTGGGCTCGTCGAGCAGCAGGATGCCGCCGCCGTTCTCCCCCGCGTCCCGGAACAGGATCCGGGCCAGCTCGATGCGGCGCCGCTGGCCGCCGGACAGGGTGCCGATGGTCTGGGCGAGGGCGCGGTCCGGCAGCCCGAGGTTGGCGCAGATCCGGGCCGCCTCGGCCTCGGCCGCGTACCCGCCGAGCGAGGCGAACTGGTCCTCCAGCGCGCCGTAGCGGCGGACCAGGCGCTCGTCGTCGGCGCCCTCGGCCAGCTTGGCCTCCAGCTCCTGCATCTGTGCCATGAGCACGTCCAACCCGCGGGCGGAGAGCACCCGGTCCCGCCCGGTCACGTCCAGGTCGCCGGTGCGCGGGTCCTGCGGGAGGTAGCCGATGGCGCTACGCCGGTCGAGCTGGCCCGCGTACGGCTGCCCCTCGCCGGCGAGGACCTTGAGGGTGGTGGTCTTGCCGGCGCCGTTGCGGCCGACCAGGCCGATCCGGTCGCCCGGCTGCACCCGCAGGGTGGTGTCGGACAGCAGGATCCGGGAACCGGCGCGCAGCTCCAGGCCGGTGGCAGTGATCATTTCGAGGTACTCGCTCTCGGGGTCCGGAAAGGCTGACTCAGGGCACGCGAAAGCGCCGGCGGGTCATCAGTTCCCGTCGGCGCGGGGCGGTTCAGCCTTCGCAGCGCAGCACGGAGGCAAGTGTACCGGGCGACCCCTGGCGGTCCCGCCGGATTACCCGACAAGATCATCGGGTACGAAAGCGTCGTCCGGACCCGGTCCGGTATCGCACCCAGCAGACACGGACAAATCGGTGATCGGGGTCAACATGGAGCTGAACGAGAACGCGCGGATCGACACCAGCCAGGTGGATGATCGGCGAGGGTCCGGCGGAGGCGGCGGGATGGGCATTCCGATCCCGATCGGCGGCGGTCGCGGCGGCATCGTGGGCATCATCATCGCGGTCCTCGTCGCCCTGGTCGGCGGCGGTTTCGGGTTGAACGCGATGAGCGGAGGCGGCGGCTCCGACCAGGGTGACAACACCGCCCTGGAACAGAAGTGCTCGGCACAGGACGCGCTGAAGCAGCTCGACTGCCGCAACACCCTCTACGTGAACTCGATCCAGGCGTACTGGCGCACGGCCATGCCGGAGGTCTTCGGCGAGCAGTACCAGCCCGCCAAGACCGTCTTCTTCAGCCAGAACGTGAACACCGGCTGCGGCCAGGCCGACTCCGGCGTGGGGCCGTTCTACTGCCCGGCCGACGACCGGGTCTACATCGACCTCACCTTCTACCGCCTGCTCGCCGACCAGCTCGGCGCCGACGGCGAGTTCGCCCAGCCGTACGTGCTGGCCCACGAGTACGGCCACCACGTGCAGGACCTGCTCGGCACCGAGGCGCAGATGCGCCGCCAGCAGCAGCGCGACCCGAACAACGCCAACGCGCTCTCGGTGAAGCTGGAGTTGCAGGCCGACTGCTACGCCGGTGCCTGGGCCAAGAACGCCACCGGCACCGCCGACGAGCAGGGCCAGAAGATCTTCACGAGCCTCACGGAGCAGGACATCCAGCAGGCGATCGACACCGCCGAGAAGATCGGCGACGACGCGATCCAGAAGCGCGCCGGCCGGCCGGTGAACCCGGACGAGTTCACTCACGGCACCTCTGAGCAGCGCCAGCAGTGGTTCACCAAGGGCTGGTCCACCGGCAACCCGAAGGCCTGCGACACCTTCGGCGGCACCCTCTGACCTTCCTCCGACCCCCGTCCGAGGACCCCGGCGCATCCGGCGCCGGGGTCCTCGCGTGTTCGGGGACAACGGACGGGCGGCGCCGGGGCAGGATGGCCGGATGAGCGTCGCCCGGCGCACCACGTACGTCCAACTCCGGGTGACCGGCGGGCCGGCCGGCAGGTGGGCGCACCGGGTGGCCGGGGACGGCGAGGACGACGGGCTGCTCTTCGCCTGCCGCTTCGCTCCGCTCCCGCTCGCGGCCCGCCTCGCCGACCACCAGGACGAGTTCCTCGACCGGATCGACCCGGCCTGGGCGCGGCTCGCCACCGGCTGACCGCTGCTCGCCGGGCCCGGCATCCCGCCGCACGCCCGCCAGGATCGCACTCGATCCCGGATGGAGTGGCATCCGAGCCGCGCCGATGCCACTACATCCGGGATACCGCGCGAGCTCGTCGGAGGTGCCGGGGCGGGGTGATGCCGAGTGGCCGTCAGGCCGGGGCGTCGCGGTCGGGATCGCGCACCAGGATGTGCACCGCGCGGGCCGCGGCGATCGCGTCGACCAGCACCGCGTGCCGGGGCTCGGGTACGTCGAGCAGCCGGTCGGCGCTCCGGGCAGCGAGCGGGGCCAGCCGCCGGTCGGCCAGCACGGTGTCCACCGCCCGCCGGTCACCGCCACAGACCAGGGCGGTCAGGTTCGCCGCCTCCGGCAGCAGCAGGCGTACGGCCAGCTCCACGGCGTCGCCCAGGGCCGCCTTCGCCTGGTTGTCCCGCCGGCGGGCGAACCGCTGCTGGGACCAGCCACCGGCGGCGGTGCGGCCCTGCACGTACCGGGTGTCCACCTTGGAGACGACCAGCTCGGTACCGTCGGCGACGCCGACCGCCACCGCGCCCTTGCGGGCCAGCAGCAGGCCGAACCGGCGCGGCGCGCCGGCGGCGGCCACGAACCCGGGTACATCGGCGCTCGGTGGGGCGCCGGGCGGGGTGTGCAGTTCGGCGGTGGCGCCGTCCGGGGCGGCGAGCCGGAGACCGTACTCCTGGACGGTGGTGGTGGGCGGGCCGTGCCGGTCGGCGAAGCCCTCGACCCAGCGGGCGACGCGGGCGGGATCGACCTCGACCCACCGTCCACCCCCGGCCGCGGGTCGGCTGCTCATGGCTCGACGGTACGGCACCGGAACAGACCGGCTGTGCCGGGGCGACGGGACGCGGGAGGAGGACGAGAAGAACAGAATCAGCTCGCTCAGTGGCGCCACAGTGTGGCGACGGCGAGCGCCGCGATGATCGCGCTCGACAGCAACGCGGTGATCCGGCGTCCCCGGCTGCCGGTGAGGGCCCGCCCGATCAGGGTGCCGCCGCCGGCGATCAGCAGTTGCCAGCTGGCCGAGGCGAGGAACGCCCCGAGGACGAAGAGCAGCGCGGCACCCGTACCGGCGTCGCCGGCGCCGCCCCGGCCGAGGACGAGGGCGGCGAAGTAGACCACGGTGGCCGGGTTGAGCAGGGTCAACGCGAGGATGCCGGTGAACGCCCTGGCCGGGGTGTCCAGCCCGCCCCGCGCCAGGGAAGCGGCGGCCGGCGCCGCCGGGCGCAGGGCACGCCAGGCCGTGTGCCCGGCGAGGGCGAGCAGCACCGTGGCGGCGATCCACCGCAACGGTCCCTCGATCGGGGCGAGCCCGCCGGCCACCGCCGTGCCGCCGAGCGCGGCGACCGCGGCGTAGAGCCCGTCGGCGGCGGCCACCCCGAGCGCCGCGGAGGCGCCGACCCGGAACGAGGTACGGGCGCTGAGCCCGAGAATGAGGATCGCGATCGCGCCAACCGGCACGGCGACGCCGTAGCCGGCCACCAGACCGGCGAGGAACGCCCCGGTCACGACGGTGGGCGGCGGGTCGAGGCGGACCTCGGCGCGGTGCGCTGTCGACGCGCGGTGGTGGCCGCGCGGACAGGAACCTGCTTCGGGTACGCCTCGATCACCGCGCCATCCTGCACTGCACCCATCCACCCCCGCCACCCATTTCCCCCCGCGCCCCGCGCCCAAGATCGTGCTGCATCCACGATTGAGTGGCCTCCGACGCGCCACCAGGCCACTACATCCACGATCGAGCGCAATTGTGGGCGGCGCGGTGCGGCGGTGCGGACAGTGCGGACAGCGACGGGGCAGGAAGCGGGCGGGTGGCAGGCCCGGAGACGCGTCGAGCGCGACACCCCCGGGGGTGTCGCGCTCGACGGGTGACCGGTATGGGTCAGACGTTGAAGCCGAGGGAGCGGAGCTGGTCGCGGCCCTCGTCGGTGATCTTGTCCGGGCCCCACGGCGGCAGCCACACCCAGTTGATCCGGATGTCGTTGACCAGCCCGCCGCCCGGGCCGGTGGTCAGCGCCTGCCGGGCCTGGTCCTCGATCACGTCGGTGAGCGGGCAGGCCGCCGAGGTCAGCGTCATGTCCAGGGTGGCGACATTTTCGTCGTCGACGTGGATGCCGTACACCAGACCCAGGTCGACCACGTTGATGCCCAGCTCGGGGTCGACGACGTCCTTCATCGCCTCCTCGATGTCGGCGGTGGCGGCCTTGCCGCCGGCCGCCGGCGTGGTGGCGGTCTCCTCGCTCATGCCTTCACCTCCGTCGGGCTCACGCCCACCCCGGCGCGTGCCGCGGCGTCCTTGAACGCCATCCACGACAGCAGCGCGCACTTCACCCGGGCCGGGTAGCGGGCGACACCCGCGAACGCCACCCCGTCTCCGAGCACTTCCTCGTCCGGCGTGACCTGGCCACGCCCGGACATCAACTCGACGAACGCCTCGTGCACCACCGCGGCGTCGTCCGCCGCCCGGCCGCGCAGCAGCTCGTGCAGCACGCTCGCCGACGCCTGGCTGATCGAGCAGCCCATCCCGTCGTACGAGATGTCGGTGAACACCTTGCCGTCGGTGGCCACCCGCACGGTGATCTCGTCGCCGCAGGTCGGGTTGACGTGGTGCGCCTCGCCGACCCGGACGTCCGGGCCCGCCGCGTCCCGCAGGCCACGGCCGTGCGGGTGCTTGTAGTGGTCCAGGATGATCTCCTGGTAGAGCTGGTCGAGCTGCATCAGTCGAACACCTTCCGCACCTGCTCGAGACCGGCCACCAGCGCGTCGATCTCCTCCGTGGTGGTGTACAGGTAGAACGACGCCCGCGTCATGGCCGGTACGCCGAACCGGGTGCACACCGGCTTCGCGCAGTGGTGGCCCACCCGCACCTGCACACCGAGCGAGTCGAGCACCTGCCCGACGTCGTGCGGGTGCACGTCGCCGAGCGCGAAGGAGATCGTCCCGCCCCGGCCGACCGGCACGTTCGGACCGAAGATCCGCAGCCCCGGCACGGTGGCGAGGGCGTCCAGCGCGTACGCCGTCAGCTCCTTCTCGTGCCACTGGATGGCCCGCATCCCGACCCCGGTGAGGTAGTCCACCGCCGCGCCCAGCGCCACCGCCTCGGCGATCGGCGGGGTGCCCGCCTCGAACCGGGCCGGCGGTGGGGCGAACGTCGACCGCGCCATCGTCACCGTCTCGATCATCGACCCGCCGCCCAGCACCGGCGGCATCGCCGCGAGCAGCTCGGCGCGCCCCCAGAGCACGCCGATGCCGGTCGGGCCGCACATCTTGTGGCCGGTGAAGACGATGAAGTCGGCGTCGTAGTCGACCACGTCCATCGGCATGTGCGGCACGGACTGCGAGCAGTCGAGCAGCAGCAGGGCACCCACCTCCCGGACCCGCTGGGTGATCCGCCCGGTGGCGTTGACCGTGCCGAGGATATTGGAGGTGTGCACCAGCGAGACGATCTTCGTCCGCTCGGTGACCAGCTCCGCCAGCCCGGACTCGTCGAGCCGGCCGTGGTCGGTGACCGGGAACCAGCGCAGGGTGGCGCCGGTCCGCTCGGCGAGGAGCTGCCACGGGACGATGTTCGAGTGGTGCTCCATCTCGGAGATCACGATCTCGTCGCCGGGGCCGAGCCGGAACCGAGGGTCGGTGTCCGGCCGCAGCGAGGCGTTGGAGAACGCGTACGCCACGATGTTGATCGCCTCGGTGGAGTTCTTGGTGAACACCACCTCGTCGACGCTCGGCGCGTTGATGAACGCCGCGACCTTCGCGCGGGCCCCCTCGTACGCCTCGGTCGCCTCGGTGCCCAGGGTGTGCACCGAGCGCGACACGTTGGCGTTGTGCCGCGCGTAGTGCTCGGCGAGCACGTCGAGCACCTGCCGCGGCTTGTGGGAGGTGTTGGCGCTGTCGAGATAGACCAGCGGGTGCCCGTTGACCTCCCGGTCCAGGATCGGGAAGTCGGCCCGCACCCGCGCCACGTCGAAGCGGGGCACGTCGTCGTACTGCGGCATGCCCGCCGGGATCGCGATGGAGGTCATCGGTACTCAGGCCCGCGCCGAACCGGCCCCGGCGACGTACCGCTCGTAGCCCTCTTCCTCGAGCTTGTCGGCCAGCTCCGGGCCGCCCTGCTCGACGATCCGGCCGGCCACGAAGACGTGCACGAAGTCGGGCTTGATGTAGCGCAGGATCCGGGTGTAGTGGGTGATCAGCAGCAGGCCGGTGTCGCCGGTGTCGCGGACCCGGTTCACGCCCTCGCTGACCACGCGCAGCGCGTCCACGTCGAGGCCGGAGTCGGTCTCGTCGAGGATGGCAATCTTCGGCTTGAGCAGCTCCAGCTGCACGATCTCGTGCCGCTTCTTCTCGCCGCCGGAGAAGCCCTCATTGACGTTGCGCTGGGCGAACGCCGGGTCCATCTGGAGCTTCTCCATGGCGCCGCGCAGCTCGCCGGCCCAGGTACGCAGCTTCGGCGCCTCGCCGTCGATGGCGGTCTTGGCGGTACGCAGGAAGTTGGCGACCGAGACGCCGGGCACCTCGACCGGGTACTGCATGGCCAGGAACAGGCCGGCGCGGGCCCGCTCGTCGACGGACATGGCCAGCACGTCCTCGCCGTCCAGCGTCACCGAGCCGCCGGTGATCTCGTACTTGGGGTGACCGGCGATCGAGTACGCCAGGGTGGACTTGCCGGAGCCGTTCGGGCCCATGATGGCGTGGGTCTCGCCCGACTTCACGGTGAGGTCGACACCGTGCAGGATCGGCTTGAGCTCACCCTCGGGCAGCTTGACCGACACCTTCAGGTCGCGGATCTCCAGGGTGCTCATTATCGGGTCACTCCATTGCTCGGCGTCAGGCTGACGTAGATGTCGCCATCGCGGACTTCGACGGGATAGACGGGAACGGGTTCGGTCGCGGGCAGCCCGGTCGGCTCACCGGTACGCAGGTCGAAACGGGAACCGTGCAGCCAGCATTCCAGCGTGCACCCGTCGACCTCGCCCTCGGAGAGCGCCACGGCGGCGTGCGAGCACTCGTCGTACACGGCGTAGAAGTTGTCGTCCTCGCCGTGCACGATCGCGAGCTGGGTGCCGTCGACGTCGGCGCTGATCGCGGTGCCCTTCGGCACGTCCTCGGTCGAACAGATCTTGATCATCAGGCGCCGGCCTTCGCAGTGGCGTCTTCGCTCGCGAGTGCGGGGCTCGCAAGCTCACTCCTCCCGCTCGCCAGCCGGGCCTCGATCGCGTCGCCGAGCCGCTCGCGCAGCTCCCCGACCGGGATCTTGTTGATCAGCTCGGCGAAGAAGCCGCGGACCACCAGGCGGCGGGCCTCCTCCTCGGGGATGCCGCGGGCCATCAGGTAGAAGAGCTGCTCGTCGTCGAAGCGGCCGGTCGCGCTGGCGTGGCCGGCACCGGCGATCTCGCCGGTCTCGATCTCCAGGTTGGGTACGGAGTCGGCCCGCGCGCCGTCGGTCAGCAGCAGGTTCCGGTTGATCTCGTACGTGTCGGTGCCGGTCGCCTCGGCCCGGATCAGCACGTCACCCACCCAGACGGTGTGCGCGCTGTCGCCCTGCAGGGCACCCCGGTAGCCGACGTAGCTGCGGCAGTCCGGCACCGTGTGGTCGACCAACTGCCGGTGCTCCAGGTGCTGCCCGGAGTCGGCGAAGTAGAGGCCGTACAGCTCGGCCTCGCCGCCCCGGTCGCCGTACTCCACCGAGGTGTACTGCCGGACCAGGTCGCCGCCGAGGCTCACCTGCACGTGGATCACCTTGGCGTCGCGGCCCAGCTTCACCTTGAGATGCTGCGCCTGCACCGCGTCGTCGGCCCAGTCGGCGATGGTGACCAGGGTCAGCTTCGCGCCGTCGGCCACCGCCACCTCGACGTTGTCCGCGAGGGTGGCGGAGCCGGCGTGCTCCAGCACCAGGGTCACCTCGGCGAACCGGCCCACCTCGACGAAGGTGTGGCCGAAGGCGAGCGCGTCGGCGCCCTCGCCGATCACCCGCAGGCTCACCGGGGCGGAGACCACGGCGTCCTGGGCTACCTGCACCAGCAGCGCCCGCTCGACCCCGCCGTACGCCAGCGCGCTGACCCGGTCGAACGGGGTGAGCACGCTGCCGAGCCGCGGGTCGTCCTTGCCGATCCGGCTGACGGTGACGCCCTCCGGCAGGTCGACGTACTCGTGGCGGACCGTGCCGGTGGCGGCCGGCACCCCGCCGGCCAGGCCGCGGAGGCGCTCGAGCGGGGTGAAGCGCCATTCCTCCTCCAGGCCGGTCAGGGCCGGGAAGTCGGCGACGTCGTACGAGCGGAGCGCCTGCGACTTGGTGGCGGGCGGCGCGGAAGCCTGGGTAGTCATCTCTTCCTTGGTCTGTTCTGCGACGGCGGTGTCAGTGAAACCGGACGGTGGTCGGGGTCAGCCGACCGCGCCCTCCATCTGGAGCTCGATCAGGCGGTTGAGCTCCAGGGCGTACTCCATCGGGAGCTCCTTGGCGATCGGCTCGATGAAGCCGCGCACGATCATCGCCATCGCCTCGTCCTCGCTCAGGCCCCGGCTCATCAGGTAGAAGAGCTGGTCCTCGCTGACCTTGGAGACGGTCGCCTCGTGCCCCATCGACACGTCGTCCTCACGGATGTCGACGTACGGGTAGGTGTCGGAGCGGGAGATGGTGTCGACCAGCAGCGCGTCGCACTTCACGGTGCTCCGGCTGCTGTGCGAGCCCTCCAGCACCTGCACCAGGCCGCGGTACGAGGTGCGGCCGCCGCCCCGGGCGATCGACTTCGACACGATGGTCGAGGAGGTGTGCGGCGCGGCGTGCACCATCTTCGCGCCGGCGTCCTGGTGCTGGCCCTCGCCGGCCATGGCGACCGAGAGCACCTCGCCCTTGGCGTGCTCGCCGGTCATGTAGACCGCCGGGTACTTCATGGTGACCTTGGAGCCGATGTTGCCGTCGACCCACTCCATGGTCGCGCCCTCGTGGCAGACGGCGCGCTTGGTGACCAGGTTGTAGACGTTGTTCGACCAGTTCTGGATGGTCGTGTAGCGGCACCGGGCGTTCTTCTTGACGATGATCTCCACGACCGCGCTGTGCAGCGAGTCGGAGGAGTACAGCGGCGCCGTGCAGCCCTCGACGTAGTGCACGTACGCGCCCTCGTCGACGATGATCAGCGTCCGCTCGAACTGGCCCATGTTCTCCGTGTTGATCCGGAAGTAGGCCTGCAGCGGGATCTCCACGTGCACGCCCTTCGGCACGTAGATGAACGAGCCACCGGACCAGACGGAGGTGTTCAGGGCGGCGAACTTGTTGTCGCCGACCGGGATCACCGTGCCGAAGTACTCCTTGAACAGGTCCTCGTGCTCGCGCAACGCGGTGTCGGTGTCGAGGAAGACGACACCCTGCTCCTCGAGGTCCTCACGGATCTTGTGGTAGACGACCTCGGACTCGTACTGCGCCGCGACACCGGCGACCAGCCGCTGCTTCTCCGCCTCGGGGATGCCCAGCCGGTCGTAGGTGTTCTTGATGTCCTCGGGCAGGTCCTCCCAGCTGGTGGCCTGCTTCTCGGTGGACCGGACGAAGTACTTGATGTTGTCGAAGTCGATCCCGGTGAGGTCGGCGCCCCAGGCCGGCATCGGCTTGCGCCCGAACAGCCGCAGGCCCTTCAGCCGCAGGTCGAGCATCCAGGCCGGCTCGTTCTTCTTGGCCGAGATGTCCCGCACCACCGCCTCGTTGAGGCCGCGCTGGGCGGACGCCCCGGCGACGTCGGGGTCGGCCCAGCCGTATTCGTACCGACCGAGGGCAGCGAGCTGCTCCTCCTGGGTCAGGGGCTGGACGATCTGCTCGGTCATCTATCTGTCCTCACAGTGGTGACGGTGTTACCGGACTGGGAGCCCGCGCGGGGCGGGCTCTGCCGCGACTGGGTCGGGATGTGCGTGGTGCACACCCCGTCGCCGTGCGCGATGGTGGCCAGGCGCTGCACGTGGGTGCCGACCAGACGGGAGATGACCGCCGTCTCGGCCTCGCACAGCTGGGGAAACTCGGCGGCCACGTGCGCCACCGGGCAGTGGTGCTGGCAGAGCTGGCCGCCGGAGGCGATCGTGGACGCGTTGGCAGCGTAGCCCTCGGCGGTCAGCGCCGCGGCGAGTGCCTCCGCCCGGGCCAGCGGGTCGTCGCCGGCGTCCTCCATGGCCGTGCGGCAGCGCGCCTCCAGGGTGGCGACCTGGTCGGCGGCGAAGCCCGCGACGGCCTCGGGGCCGCCGTTGCGCGCGATCCAGCGCAGCGCGGCGGTGGCCATGTTGTCGTAGTGGTGGGTGCCGCAGCGCACCCGGGCCGCCTCGGTCAGCACAAACACCTTGGCCGGCCGGCCCCGCCCCCGGCTGCCCCGCACGGTCTGCTCCCGGGCGACCACGTCGCCGTCGGCGAGCATGGCGTCGAGGTGGCGGCGGATCGCGGCCGGGCTGAGCCCGAGCGCCGAGCCGAGCTGGGCGGCGGTGGTCGCGCCCCGTTCCAGCAGGAGCTGGGTGACCCGGTCCCGGGTGGAAAGATCGGTGGACGCGGCCTGCGGCGACTCCAGCTCGGCCGGTGTGACGCCGCGCCGCGACCGGGACCCGTGGCCGGCGACCGGGACGGCCGCCGGCTGGTCTCCGGAGAGCTCCGCCGCGTTTTTCACAACAGCAACGTTACGTAATTCGCCGAGGGCCCGCAAACCCGGGGTCCGGTGATCCCGACCACGGGTGCGGCGGAGTCACCCGATCGAGGTCCACTACGGTGCGTAGGATTCGCTCCGTGAAGCCTTCCGTCCGGTTCCCGGTCACCCCGACGCTGTTGCGGCGCCTCGCGTACGCCTCGATCATCGCGAACGTGGCGATCGTGGTCACCGGCGGGGCCGTCCGGCTCACCGCCTCGGGGCTCGGCTGCCCCACCTGGCCCCGGTGCACCGACGAGTCGTACCACACCACACCCGAGATGGGCGTGCACGGGATGATCGAGTTCGGCAACCGGCTGCTCACCTTCGCGGTGGGGGTCATCGCGCTCGCCGTGGTGCTCGCCGTGCTGGCCCAGCGGCCTCGCCGGCGCGGCCTGCTGCCGCTCGCGGTCGCCGTGCTGTTCGGCATCCCCGCGCAGGCGGTGATCGGCGGCTTCACCGTGCTGACCCACCTCAACCCGTGGGTGGTCGGCCTGCACTTCCTCGCCTCGATGGTGGTCATCGGGGCCGCGTACGCCCTCTGGCGGCGCATCGTGGACCCGGACGGCTCGGCGGCGCCCACGGTGCCCGCGCCGCTGCGTACGCTCGCCCTGCTCACCACCCTGGTGAACGCGGCGGTGCTGGTGGTCGGCACCTGGGTGACCGGCAGCGGCCCGCACGCCGGCGACCAGGGCGCGGCCCGCAACGGCTTGGACCCGCAGGCGATCTCCCAGGTGCACGCCGACGGGGTGTTCCTGCTGATCGGCCTCTCGGTGGCGCTGGTATTCGCGTTCCGGGCGGTCGGCGCCGGGCGGGCGGCCCGGGCCGCCACGGTGCTGGTCGCGGTCGAACTGGGCCAGGGCCTGATCGGCTTCGTGCAGTACTTCACCCACCTGCCGGCGCTGCTGGTCGCCGCGCACATGCTCGGCTCCTGCCTGGTGCTGCTGGCCACCCTGGCGATGCTCTGGTCGACCCGGGAGCGCCGTCCGGCCGCGCCGCCCGCGCGACCCGCGCCGGCCGCCGAACCGGTCACCGCGGCCGTCTGACCCCGGCCACCGGCGCACGCCCGGCGTTAACCCCCGGACCGGGTGGGAACCCGGCGACGGAGACATCGGTACGCCGAGGGGAGCGCGCGTGTCCACCAGAAGGCTGTCCACCGCCGTCCCGCAGCGCCTCACCCCCGTGGCCGGGGCGCCGCTGTGGTGCGACGCACGGGAGTTCGGCCTCAAGGGCGACGGGGTGACCAACGACCAGCCGGCGCTCTCCGCCCTGGCCGACCGGCTGGGCGACGGGTACGCCGCGGACGGCCGGGCCCGGGTCATCTACTGCCCGCCGGGGATCTACTCGATCCGGGACGCCGGCACGACGTGGCGCAGCGGGGTGTCCCTGATCGGCGCCGGTCCGGCGGCGACCCGCTTCCTGCTGAGCAACGAGGGCAACCGGGCCGACCCGGTCCCGCTGGCGTACTGGACGGTGCTGCAGCACGGGGCCAGCCGGGAGCGGCACATCGCGGACTGCACCTTCGCCGACTTCGAGATCGACGGCTCGGGGGTGAGCCAGGTCGAGTACTGCTACCTCGCCAAAGGGCTCGGCATCCAGTACATGGTCCGAGGGGTGTTCCGGAACCTCTACATCCACCACACTGGGGCGAGCGGGCTGGGCTGCGACTTCCTCCAGGACAGCCTGATCGACGGCGTGGTCGTGGTGGGCTGCGGCCGGCTGGACAACGGCCAGGAGATCGGCGGGGCCGGCATCGGCATCGGGGTGGGCGGCTGGGGCGACGTGGAGCGGCTCACCATCGCCAACTGCACCACGGTCGGCAACGGCACCAACGGGATCTTCCTGGAGCTGCAGAAGGGCTGGTGGCCGCCACCCCGCGGCTACCGCATCGTGGGCTGCCACAGCCAGGCCAACCGGTTCGGCATCTCGGACTGGGGCACCGACGGGCTGATCGTCTCGGCCTGCACCCTCAGCGACAACCTGGAGGCCGGCTTCGACGTGTCGGCCAACGGCACCACCGGCGTCGCGGGGCGCGGCGGGCTGCTCGCCGACTGTGTGATCGACTGCAACGTCGGCGACGGGATCAGCATGGGCAACTCTCCCGGCCCCTACACGATCCGGGGCAACCGGATCAGCCGCAACGGCGGGGACGGGCACCCCCAAGCCGACCCCGGGGGCGGGCTCCCCCGGGGGGGCGCCGGCGCGGGGGGAG
>NZ_JAPDPH010000132.1 GCF_026013475.1 Micromonospora yasonensis
CCATCGTCCGGGCCAGCTGCTCACTGCCGTCGTCCAGGTGCCGTGCCGCCGCCCGCATGTGCGAGATCATCATCTCGCCGAAGATCCGCAGCGCCTCCCGGGTGGCCACCGAGTCGTCGAAGTCCGCGCCGGCGGTACTGCGGTACTGCGCCACCGCCCGCTCGGCCTCCTGCTTCGCCTCCTCCGCCGCCGCGCGCATGTAGCTCTCGTACTGCATCTGGGCGTACTCGGCGACCCGCCGGGCGTAGTCGTGCGCCTGGGCGATGATCTGCTCGGCCTCCCGCTGCGCCGCCGACAGCAGGTTGACCTCCTTGGCCGCCGGCAGGGTCGCGGTCGGGTCGGTGCTCGGGATCACCCCGTGCCGGTGCAGCTCCAGATGGTCCTGCAGCCGCTCGGTCTCCGCCCGCAAGTTCGCGATCTGCGTGGCCAGCAGGTCCAGCTCGTCGGCCACCTGCATCTTGAACCGGTCCACGTCGGCGTGGTCGTAACCGCGCCGGGTGAACGACGCGCTGCCGAACTCCCACCGGCGGACCCGGTCCGCGGACAGGCGGATCTGCGCGCCGCCGGAGAACTGGCCGCTCTCGTACCTGCTGATCGGCGTCGCGCTCACCGGACACCTCCGGATTCGTCAGGGGCGGTTGCGGTCCGCCACATCGGCCCGTACCAGTGCTTGCCGAAGCCCTCGTGGTGCAGCTGACTGGCGTGGTAACCCGCCCGGGTCAGCGCCGCCACCGAGTGGCTCACCATCTCATCGGAACCACAGATGTACACGTGCCGGGACCGCCAGTCGCCGTCGGCGAGGGCCCGGTCCGCCACCCCGACGAAGTCGCCCGGACTCAGCGGATCCATCCCGACCACGTAGGTGACCGTCAACCACGGATACGACGCGGCCAGCTTGTCGATCGCGTCGTTGTCGTAGAACTCCATCCGGGACCGCGCCCCCACGTACAGGTCCACCCGGCGTCCCGGGCCCTCGGCCGCGACCTGCTCGACCAGGGCCTTAACCGGCGCCCAGCCGGTGCCGCCGGCCAGCAGCAGCAGATCCGACGACCCGGCCGGCCACAACGTCAACCGGTCGCCCACCGGCGAGGCCAGGTGGATCTGGTCACCGACCGCGCACCCGTACACCAGCCGCGACGACACCACACCACCCGGCGTGGCCCGCACGTGCAGCTCCAGCGTCCCGTCCGGGCGGGGGGCGTTCGCCGGCGAGTAGTACCGCCACGACCGCGCCGCCGGGTGGGACACCCCGATCGACTGGCCGGGGGTGAACGGCAACAGGTACTGCGGCCGCACCGTCAGCACCGCCACGTCGAACGTGCGCCGCTCATGCCCGAGGATCTCGGCCACCCACCACGGCGGGGACACCGACTCCGCGGCCTGCGCCGCCTCGATCATCACCTGCGAGACCAGCCCGTACGCGGCCGTCCAGTCTGCGGCCAGCTCATCGGTCCACTCCTCCCCGAGGAAGTGCCGCAGCGTGGCCACCAGCGCCTCACCGACCGCCGGATAGTGCTCGGCGCGTACCGCGAACTTGCGGTGGTCGGCGCCGAGTTCCTGCAGGAACCCGACGAGCCGGTCCACCTGGTCCACGTGGGACACGATGTGCCCCAACGCGCTCACCAGGCGGTCCCGCTGACCGGCCATGTTCGTGGGGAACATCGGCCGCGTCTCCGGGTGCGCCAGGAACAGCGTCGAGTAGAAGTAGAGCGGCACCTGGTCGCCGTGCGCAGCGACCAGGGACCAGCTCTGCTTGAGCCGTGCCGCGTCCACGCTCAGGCGTTCCCCACCGACACGACCTGATCCTTCACCTGGCCCAGCACGACCTGCACGTCAGCGATGATGTCCGCCGGCACGCCCAGCTCGGACAGCGTCGTCGTCAGGTGCTCACCGACCATCGCGTAGTGCGCCGGCGGAATGTTCAGCGGCCGGTGCGCCTCGGCCAGCCCGCGGCCGGCGTACTCGTTGGGGCCGCCGAGCACCACCGCCAGCATGAGCGCCAGGTGACGCCGCTGCTCGGGCAGGTTCACGTCGACGAAGTAGCCGGCCAGCTCCGGGTCGGCCAGCACCTTGTCGTAGAACAGCTCCACGGCCGCCTTCACCGCGGCGGCACCGCCGATCCGCTCGTAGTGCGACAGCGGGGTGGTCTCTTCCATCACCGTCATGGTCATTTCCTTCCGGAGGGGGTTACGCGGCCGGGACCGCGGAGGGGCAGCGGCAGCCGGCGCGCGCCGCAGGCGATCCGCCAGAACGGCCACGCGCAAGCGACCGTGTCGGACCATAGCGTGCTCGCCCGAACGGTTCACCCCTGCCCTATCCGATTCCCGACAACCGTCAACTACGGACAGTCAACATCGGGAGGAAGCCGATGGCATCCGGCGCTCACACCGCCACGCTGCGTGGACTACCCGCGATCGCCAACCTGCGAACGGTCCCTTTCGGACAGCGTCCGACCGGCCGCCCCGAACGCCCCCGACTCACGCCGCCACCTGCGAACACGCCCGACTCCGCCCCTGCGAGCCCGGCACCGCAACCGGTCCCGTGGGTCGCCGCCACGCGAACAGACCGACGGACACGCCCAGTAACCAAAAAAGTGGACCACGACGTACCCATTTGGGCGCGTCGCGGCCCACGAACGGACGACGAGCGGATCAACCAGCCCGACGACGCGCCCTCCGCGCCGCCAACTCGTCCCCCACCGGCTCCGCCGACTCGGCAGCCGGCGCCGCCGGCTCCGACCCACCCACCGGCTCCGCCGGCAGCAGCGACAGCGAACCCTGGATCTCCTTGAACGCCCCGCCGATCGCGATGCCGAACACCCCCTGGCCGCCCTGCAACAGGTCGACCACCTCCTCCGGCGACCGGCACTCGTACACCGACGTCCCGTCGGAGATCAACGTGATGCCCGCCAGGTCCTCGACCCCACGCGACCGCAACGCCTCGATCGCCTTACGGATGTTCTGCAACGACACCCCGGCGTCCAGCAGCCGCTTCACGACCTTCAACACCACCAGGTCGCGGAAGGAATACAGCCGGGACGTCCCCGACCCCGACGCGTCCCGCACACTCGGCACCACCAGACCAGTGCGGGCCCAGTAATCCAACTGCCGATAACTGATGCCCACCGCGGAACAGGCGGTCACACCCCGGTAACCCACCTCGCCGTCACCCACCGGCTCGGGCACCACACCCGGTTGCTGCTCCGAACTCGGACCAGGACCTCGCGGCTCGTGCATCCGGACAACCTCCCCGCCCGTGCGGTGACACGTCGTCTCCCCGTACGCGCACCCCTCGACAACCGCAACCCTATAGCGGCCCCCAGGACTTACCGAGCAGGAAGCACCACGACACGCCGCGCAGCCACCAGGAAGATCACCAACGCCGGCCCGCCACCACCCACCGTGGCAACCACCGCCACACCCATCGGGCCCACCGGCCCGGCACCACTCAGCCCGCGAAGTCCTCCGGACGCACCTGCTCCAGGAACTCCCGGAACTTCTCCACCTCGTCCTCCTGCTCGTCCGGGATCACGATCCCCGCCTCACTGAGGACCTGCTCGGCACAACGAATCGGAGCCCCGACCCGCAACGCCAACGCGATGGAATCGCTCGGCCGCGCCGACACCCGCACCCCATCACCGATCAACAGATCGGCGTAGAAGACGTTCTCCTTCAGCTCGGTGATCTCCACCGCCCGCAACGGCGCCTGCAACGCCGCCAACACGTCCCGCAACAGGTCATGCGTCAACGGACGCGCCGGCTTGACCCCCTGCTGCTCGTAGGCGATCGCCGTCGCCTCGACCGCGCCGATCCAGATCGGCAGATAGCGGTCCCCCTCGACCTCCCGCAGCAGGACGATCGGCTGGTTGCTGGGCAACTCCACCCGAACTCCGACCACGCTCAGCTCGCGCACCGCCGCCTCCGTGTCGTCGTCGCCTTTAGCACCGCGCCCTTCCCTGCACGGTACACGGACCGCGACACAAGAGTCCCATGCGCTACGTGCACCACGCCCCGCCAGAGAAGGGTTACCCCGGCAAGCCTACGACACGCTTCCCGGCCCAGATCTTTCCGCATCCAGCGGACGGCACAGGGCCGGGCGCCCCCACGACACCCGGCCCCACCACACCTCAACGACCCAACGTCGACCGCAGCCCCACCCGGACCAGAGCCGCGTGCAACTGCTGCGACAACGCCACCAACTCCCGCGCCGTCTCCGCCGCCCGGGCCCGCGCCGCCGGATCACTCTGCCGCGCCAGCGGAGCCACCAACTGCGCGAACAGACCCACTTCCCGATCCGCCGCCGTCCGGTAACCCCGCAGATGCCGCGGCTCCAACCCGTACGCCGCCAACCCCGCCACCGCCCGCGCGATGATCAACGCATCCGCGTCGTACCACCCCGGCGGATCGGACACCAGCACGCCGAGCCGCTCCAACTCCACCAACGTCGACTCGTCGATCCCGCTCCGGGAAACCAGATCAGCCCGCCCCAGCCGCACCTCCGACGACTCGACGGACTCCTCCACCTCCCGACCCGGCACCTCACCACCGGAACCCACCGCCACCAACGTCGGCCGCTGCCGCCCCGGCGCCACACCCGACGCGTCCCACTCCGCCAACTGGTCACGGATCACCCGCAACGGCAGATACTGGTCCCGCTGCGCGGTCAACACGAACCGCAACCGCGCCACATCGTCCCAGCTGTACTTCCGATACCCCGACGCCGTCCGCTGCGGCTCCACCAGGCCCTCGGCCTCCAGAAACCGCAACTTCGAGATCGTGACATCCGGGAACTCCACCCGCAGCTGCGCCAACACCTCACCGATACTCATCAGCGGTGTGGAACGCGCCGCCCCGGACGGCGTCGAAGCCGCAGGCTCGTTCACCCCCGGCCGGCCTCCTCCTCCGGACGCGGACCGGCGATGAACACCACCCGGAACTTACCGATCTGCACCTCGTCACCATTGCTCAACGTGGCCGCCTCGACCCGCTCCCGGTTCACGTACGTGCCGTTCAGGCTGCCCACGTCCCGCACCGTGAACGTGCCACCATCCCGATGGAACTCGGCGTGCCGCCGAGAAACCGTCACATCGTCGAGGAAAATGTCACTGTCGGGGTGCCGCCCACTCGTCGTCACATCATGATCCAACAGGAACCGGGCACCAGCATTCGGACCCCGACGAACCACCAGCAGCGCCATACCCGGCGGCAACGAACCGGACATCCGGCTCGGCACCACATCGGTGTCCGGCCCCTCCAGCACTTCGTCAAGCGAACCGAGATTGAGCGTCGAAGTGACGTCGAGCGGGGGGAACTCGTCGTCTGGCCGCGTCATGGGGACCACCTCACGGATCTGTTCGGTCGGCGTCGAGTAATGGCGGGTCTGGCCGCCGGGCAAGACACACACCCGGCGGCTGGCTCCCCGTGCCCGGGAAGGCGCATTCCACGACGCTCAACTATTGGGTTCTCGGTCGACTGGGCGAGCCTAGCCAGCGCCGAGAATGCAGGGCAACCGGACGCGCGGAGACAGCCGCCCGCCCGGCACGACAACTCAGCTCTCAGTGAGCTCGCGGTACGCACCAGCGGTCAGCAAACCCTCGACCGCGGCCGGATCATCCGGAGTGATCTCCAACAACCACCCCGCACCGTACGGATCCGTGTTGATCACCTCAGGGGTGTCGGCCAACGCCTCGTTGCGCGCCGCCACCGTGCCACTCAACGGCGCGTAGATCTCCGACACGCTCTTCGTCGACTCGATCTCACCCAGCGGCTCACCCGCCGCCACCACCGCACCCTCGTCCGGCAACTGCACGAACACAATGTCACCCAGGGCGTCCTGCGCGAAGTGCGTGATACCGACCCGGACGGCACCACCGTCACCACCGGCCACCCACTCGTGCTCGGCGGTGTACCGCAGATCCTCAGGAATCACCAGCTGCGTCCTTCATCCATCGGTGCACCGGGGGGAAACCGGCGCGAGCCGCAACCGGTCAGGAAACCGGCCGGGCGTGTTCCAGCTTGATCGGCGCGTGCAGCTGCGAAACCTCCACAGCCTCACGATCCTCGACGATCACGTTACCGCCGGCATCCGCCACCGATGCGACCACCCCGCCGGGAATGTTCAACGCCGTACGCATCGTCGCCGGATCCCCGATCACCGTGATCGTGAACGGACCACCCAACCGCCGCCCGTCCACCACCAGACCGCCACCACCGGCATCCACGAAATACGTCGACGCGATGATCCGCACCGCCGCCCCGTCCGACCCCGCGATCTGCATCGCCTCCGCGCCCGCGCCCCGCAACTCCTGCACCGCGTCCAGCACCCGCGCCGACGAGATCGCCTTGTCCGACCCCTCGAACCGCACCGTCAGACCCGGCCCCACCGCCGGCAACGTACCCGCCAGGATCCCCAGCTCGTCCGCCCGCCGCGTGGCCTCGTCCAACGCCGCCTGCCGACCCTGCTCACCCGAACGCAACTGACGCTGGCTCTCCTCCAACGCCTCGATGTCCTGCCGCAGCCGCCGCTCCCGCGAATCCAGATCCGACGAGATCCGGACCAGGTCCTCCTCCCGGGTGCCCGCCAGCGCCGAATCCGTCGACGTCGTCTTCAACTGCACCACCAGAGTGAACCCCAGCAACGCCAACAACACCGCGATCATCCCGCCCGCCGACGTCCACCGCCGCGCCGCCGGCACCTTCCTCGCCGCCGCGTCCGGCCCGTCACCCGCCGACTCCTCCACCGGCGGCACATCCGTCTCCCGCTCCACCGACTCGCGCTCGTCCACCTCACGCTCAGCCGGCTCCGCAGGCGCCAACGGGCTCAACTCGTCCGGATCGGGCGCGTCCGGGCGAGGATCCGGCTCACCCGCCGGACCCGTCGGCCGCCCCGGCTCCGCCGGCTGCGGCCAACCCGTCCCCGTCTCCCTGTGCTCCTCGCTCATCGCCCTCAACCTACGCCCGGAACAGGTGCCGACGGATCGCCGCCACGTTTCCGAAAATGCGCACCCCGAGCACGACCACCACACCGGTGGACAACTGACCACCCACCCCGAGCTGATCACCCAGGTACACGATCAGGCCCGCCACCAGCACGTTCGAGATGAACGACACCACGAACTGCTTGTCGTCGAAGATCCTGTCCAGCTTCGCCCGCACGCCGCCGAACACCGCGTCGAGCGCCGCCACCACGGCGATCGGCAGGTACGGCTGCAACGCCGCGGGCACGGTGGGGTCCAGATACACCCCGAGCACCACGCCGGCGAGCAACGCCAGCACCGCGATCATCGGCCACCTCCGGAGGGGCTGGGAGACGTCCGCGAACCGGACGGCCCCGGACTGGTCGAACCGGCGACACCCGAACCCGACGGCGACGGGCTCGGACTCACCGAGGGCTCGGCGTAGCGTAGCCGCGGCTGCGGCGCGGCCGGCAGGGTGAGGTTGTCCGCGTTCTTCACCCCGAACGACAACCCGGTGGACTTCGCCACCTCCCGCATCAGGCTCGCCGCCCGGCTGCCGTCGAACCGGTCCCGCATCGACCCCGGACCGATCGCCGACACCTCGTACGGGCTCGTCACCGGGCGATAGTCCACCAGGATCGCCTCACCCGCGGACCGGATCGTCGAGGTAGCCGTCAACCTCTGCCCGTTGATCGCCACCGCCTCGGCACCCGCCCCCCACAACGCGTTCGCCACCTTCTGCAGGTCGGAGTAGAGCACCCGGGAAGGACCCGCGTCCGCGCCCGTCACCGCGTCCTTGTCCTGGGCGGCGTCGGCCAACCGCACCACCACGCCGTCACCGCGCACCCGCCCCAGCCCGGTCCCCGCCTCCAGGTTCCGCAACCGCGACGCCTGCGAACCGCTCAGCGCCGCATCGCGCTGCCGGCTCACCTCCTCGCGCAACTGGTCCGCGCGGGCGGTCAGCCGGTCCGTCTCGGCCTCACGCTGCTTGATCTCCGAGATCAGCCCGGCCCGGGCCTTCGCCCGACCCGGCTCCTCGGCCATCGTCTCCCGGTACGCCACCGCGAACAGGAACCCGATCGCCACGATCACCACCAGGCTGACCGGGCGCCCCAACAGCCGGCGCAGCCGCGACAGCGGCACCCGTTGGCGCCGGGCCGCCGCGTCGGCGTACCCCGGATCGAGCGGATTGCGGAACAGCTCGGTGAGGAAGTCCGGCTCGTACACCCGCGCCGACGGGTCCCGGCCCTCCCGGGTCGGCGCGCTCATGCCGCCGCCCCCGCACGCCGGGCCCGCATCGCCCGTACCAGGCGGCTGGCCTGCACCACGTACATCGCCCCGGCCACCCAGTAGAGCACCAGGCCCCACCAGGCCAGCCCCCAGCCGATCGCGCCGGCCACGGTGGCCGCGGTCGGCGGCGCGGCGGCGGCCAGCAGCAGGACCGGGAATGCCGCCAACAGCAGGAAGGTGGCCGTCTTGCCCACGTAGTGCACCGGCGGCGGGCCGTACCCGTACCGCCGCAACACGCCCAGCGACCCGAGCAGCAGCAGCTCGCGGGCCAGCAGCGCCGTGGTGAACTGCCACGGCACGATGTCCCGCGCGGTGAACGCCAGCAGCGTGGCCAGGATGTAGAGCCGGTCGGCGAGCGGGTCGAGCAGCTCTCCCAGCCGGCTGACCTGCTGCAGTCGCCGCGCCACCCAGCCGTCCACCCAGTCGCTGGTGCCACCCACCGCGAGCACCACGATCGCCGCGACGTCGGCGTGCGCCACCAGGAAGAGGTAGAGGAAGAGCGGCACGCCGACGAGCCGGACGAAGCTGATCAGGTTGGGCAGGGTGAGGACACCGTCTCCCACGACTGCCGCCGTACCGCCCGGAGTCGGATGCTCCGACGGAGCCGGCCGACGCGACACCGAACCCTCCCTTCGCAGCACGTTCCGGCGGCCGACCGTGATCGGCCGCTCCAGGCTCGTGCGCGTTGCCGGCCGGTCAGCGCCGGCGCCCTCTGCGATCCCGGGCTGGGACCTCCCCGATGCGGCCCACGATCGACGAGATCGTGGGCCGCCAGTTGCGCTGCCACTATATCGGGCCGCGTCGGCTCGCCCGGGGCCGTGCCTTCCGCGTCGTGGACCTGTGTCGGGTGTGCGGGGCCACACCATCCGTAATGCATCCTAGGACACTAGCTGAGTGGTGTGGAGCAACCGGAGACCGCGGTGGGCGAGGTGGGAGTCAGGCCGTACGGGCGGTGGAGTCGTTGCCGGCACTCACGGCCGCCGCCTGGCTGAATGCTGCCAGGGCCAGCAGCAGCTCGTGCTGCGTCCGGTGGGGCATCCGGTCCAGCACCGACTGGACCGCCTGATGACGCCGCTCCTTCAGCTCCCGCAACAGCGTCTCCGCTGCGGCGGTGGGAACCAGGCGCACCTCACGCCGGTCACGGGGATCGGCCACCCGACGCAGCAGGCCGACCGCCTCCAACCGGTCACAGAGCCGGCTCGCCGAGGACGGCACCACGTCCAGCAGTTCGGCGAGCCGGTTCACGTTGCTCTGCGGGTGGGCGACGATCAGCGAGAGGACGCGCAGCTGGGTCGGGGACACCACGTTGTGCCGCGCGGTGGCGGAGTCGAGCACACCGATGAGCGCCTCGGCAGCCGCATCGATGGCCGCGGCAAGATTCGGAGGTCGCTCCACCCGCTGTCCCCTGCGATCGTCCCGCTCGTGTTTCCCCGCCGGTTCGGTTACCGCCCGCCCGCGTCGTCAACCGGGCTGGAACCGCGCCAGTCCAGGCAGACGACGACCGCGTCGTCGCGGAGATCCGCGTCGGCGTGGTACGCGTGCAGTTCGCGCATCACCGTACCAACTGCTTCGGTCGCCGGCTGCAACCGAGTGGACCGCATCGCGCGCGCCATGGCCCCTTCTCCGTAGGGCTCCCGGCCATCCGGCTCCGCCGCGTACACCCCGTCACTGACCACGAACAGCCGGTCCCCCGGTGCCATGGCGAACTCCTGCACGTCGTAGCGGGTCTCGGCGAACATGCCGAGCGGCAGCTGCTGCTCCAGCGGGATCGGGCTGACCGTGCCGCCGCGCAGGCGCAGCACGTGCGGCGAACCGGCGTCCACCGCCCGCGCCAGGCCGCGCCGGGTGTCCAGCTCCAGCAGCAGCGTCGCCACGTGCCGGCCTCCCCGGTGCTGGTAGAAGATGGTGTCCGAGGCGAGCTCGGCCTGCTCCACCAGGCTGCCGCCCGAGCGCCGGGCGTTGCGCACGGCGTTCACGGTGACCGCGGTGAGCAGCGAGGCGGCCAGACCGCTGCCGGTGCCGTTGAGCACCGTCACGGTGAGCCGGTCCCCGTCGACCGACCAGTCGAAATGGTCACCGCCCACCGTGTACGCCGGCTCCAGCTGCCCGGCCAGCACGAAGTCGCCGTGCGTCACACTGCGGCCGGGTAGCAGGTCCCACTGCATCTCGGCGGCCATGCTGAGCCGCTCCCGCCGACGGGCCCGCCGGTAGCGGTCGGTCTCCCGGTCGGCGGCCCGCATCGCCACCGCCAGCTCGTCGGCGACGTCGCGGACCGCCGCGACGGCCGCCGCCGTCGGGGACTCCGGTAGCTCGACCAGCAGCACCCCGAGCCGCTCACCCCAGACCGACAGCGGCAGGTAGGCCCGGCAACGGCCGCCCTCGCCGGTGTCCAGCACGGGCTGCTGGCTGCTGAAGCAGCGCTGCGCCATACCCTGACCGGTCAGTGAGCCGCCGTCGGGCAGGCTCGGGTCGAGCACCGGCCAGAGCCCGCTGAACCGGTAGTCGGCGATGAACACCTCGGTCCGCGCGGCGCCGAGCATGGCACGCAGCTCCCGGTCGGCGGTCTCCGCCAACTGGTCGGGCGGCGCCGCGCGCAGTGCGCGCGCCACCTGTCCGGGCCCGTGCGGCATGCTCATCCTCCGAAGCGACTATTGCTATGGGGCAAGCATCATACGAAGCACGGCCGACCCACCGACGCGCCGGCTCCCACCCACCCGCGCACGGGCGACCGCCCTCGTCGCCAGGCCGCTCGACCGGCGCGAACAGAGTGGACGCGGCCACGCCGCCGGACACCCCGCGGATCACGAGGTCTCGTCACGCCGGCCGGGACCCGGCCGGTGGGGTGCTCAGGAGGCGGGCTTCGTGGCCAGGGCGCCGTAGAAGGCGTCCGGCACCGCCGCGGGCCTGCCCGCGACGCGCCACTCGGCGACCGGCACGATGCCGTCGGCCGTCGGCTGCCAGCGCCCGAGCAGCGGCGCGAAGGCCGCCGGGGGCCGCATCCGAAACGCCGGTCCCATCATGGCCAGGGCCTCCGGGTATCCGGTCAGCTCCTCGCTGTCGAAGTCGATCGCCAGGAAGCTGCCCGGTGCGGTCGCCTCGTACAGCTCGTCGAGGGTGCGGGCCAGCGTGGCGTCGTCCAGGAAGGCGGCCAGCCCGAGGAAGACCACCCCGACCGGTCTCCTCCCCCATCCCGGCACGAACCGGTGCAGCTGGGCCGGGTCGATGGTGCCGAGGTCGGTGGCGTCGCCGAAGCCATACCCCGCCCGGTCGCTCGCGGCGAGCAGGCGCTGGCCGAGCCGGATGGTCACCGGGTCCACGTCGGTGTAGAGCACGGTGGCCTCGCTGGCCACCTCATGCACGTTGCCCTGCGCCGGAACCCCGGCGCCGAACACCAGGAAGCCGTCCGCCCCGGCGTCGGCGATCGACCGGACGACCCGGCCGAGGAAGTCGCGCAACGAGCGGAAGATCGCCGCACAGGGACCGTACGCGGTCTCGAAGGCCCGGGCCGCGGCCACGTCGACCGGGAAGTGGTGCTCGCCGCCGAGCCAGAAGTCGATCATGCGGGCGGTGCTCGGCTGGTCGGCCTCGGCCATCGACGAAGCTCCCTTCCTCGGGCGACGGAGGTCAGCGTACCGACGGGTCGGCTCCGGCGGTATCGCCCCGGGGAGCGCACCCGGGCCGGGATACTGGCCGCGAGCGTCCGGCGGCCAGGGAGGTACGGGGTGAACTCGGCGAACGGCGCGGCGGTGGTGGTCGGCGTGGACGGCTCGGAGCCGGCCCTGCGGGCCGTCCGCCTGGCCGCCGCCGAGGCCACCCGACGGCACCGGCCGCTGCGGGTGGTGCACGGGTTCATCTGGCCGCTGCTGCGCGTACCGGTGACCGCGCCAGCCGGGGGACCGCCCGGCAGCGGCCTGCGGCACCAGGCGGAGGAGCTCGTCGCCGCGGCCGTGGCCGAGGCGAAGGCCGCAGTGCCCGGGCTGCCGGTCTCCGGAGAGATCATCGACGGTGAGGCGTCGGCGGCGCTGCTCGGTGAAGCACCCACCGCCGCCATGATCGTGGTCGGCGACCGGGGGCTCGGCGGCTTCGCCGCCCTGGTGGTCGGCTCGGTGGCGATCCAGGTCGCCGCCTACGCGGACTGCCCGGTGCTGGTGGCGCGCGGCGCGGACCGCACCACGGGCCCGGTGGTGGTCGGGGTGGACGGGTCGGCGCTGTCCCGGGCGGCGGTGGAGTTCGCCGCCGGGGAGGCGGCGATCCGGGCCACCCGGCTGCACGGCGTGCACGCCTACACCCACCCGGCCTCCAGCGGTCCCGGCGACATGCAACCGCTGGTCTACGAGGAGGGTCAGCTGCGCGGCGAGGAGGACCGGATCCTGGCCGAGTCGCTCACCGGGCTCGACGAGCGCTGGCCGGAGGTGCCGGTGACCCGGGAGGTGGTGCACGGCCGCCCGGTCCCGGTGCTCACCGAGGCCTCCCGCACGGCCCAGTTGGTCGTGGTCGGCGCGCAGGGCCGCAGCGAGCTGACCGGATTGCTCCTCGGTTCGGTGAGCCAGGGCGTGCTGCACCACGCCGACTGTCCGGTCGCCGTGGTCCGCTCCCCCGGGTGAACGGTTGGCCCCGTCCGGGGCGGGTACACGGCCGGGTAACCACTGCGACCGGAGGAGGCAGGGATGCCAGGACCACGGCCGGGCAGCAACGCGTACGACAAGGAACGGGCGCGGCTGCGCGATCTGATCGAGAATTCCGGACGCGCCGCCGACCAGGAGGCGAACCAGGTCGCGAACCGGATCCTGCAGGACGATCGCGGCCAGCGCGGCATCGTCCGGGGCGAGCGGACGTTCGGCCCCAAGGGCGAGCGCGAACCGGGCGACCCGAAGTGAGGGCCGCACCAGTGGTCGACGGCGCCATCGCTGGCGCCGTCGGCACCGCCGCCTTGAACGTGGTGAGCTACCTGGACATGGTGGTCCGGGCCCGCCCGGCGAGCAGCGCACCAGACGAGACCGCGGGCCGGCTGGCGAGCGCCGCGCATGTCGACCTCGGGCCCGAGCAGCAGGCGACCAACCGCCGCTCCGGGCTCGGAGCCCTTCTCGGGTACGCCACGGGCATCGCCGCCGGTGCCGCCTTCGGCTTCCTGGCCGCGCGGCGCCGGCTACCGCTGCCCCTCGCGGCAGGGCTGCTCGGCAGCGGCGTGATGGCCACCACCGACGGGTCGATCGCCGCGCTGGGCGTCAGCAACCCCCGGACCTGGCGGCGCAGCGACTGGGTGTCGGACATCGTGCCGCACCTGGCGTACGGAATGGCGACCGCGGCCACCTTGCGGAGGCTGCGGTCGCCGTCGCGGCGGGGGCGTTAGCCCCGCCGTTCGCTCTCGTCCTCGGCCACCGGCTGACTCGCCGGGCCGTACGGCGACACCTGCCCCTTCGGGACCGGTCGCCCGACGTCCGCGTTGGACGTGCCCTTGTTGCGGGGATGCCCGCTCACCTGCATGCCCTCGCGGCTGTCCTGGCTCGTCGCGCCCTTGTCGTTGCGGCGGAGCTCCTCCTGCTGCGGCTTGACCACAGGTCTCTCCTTCCCGGTGGGAGCACGCGACGTCGGCCGCGCACCTCATCCGGGTACCCGCCGCCGCCGAGCGCATTCCGGCAGGGTCGGCGCGTCTGGACCGGCCCGGTGGGGGTAACCGGCAGAGATGCCGAACGATCGGAAGGTGGCCCGGGTGCTGCTGGACCGGCAGGGCCGCACGTACGCCGAGGAGGCCGGGATCTCGCTGGCCGACCGGCCGGGGCCGCTCTACCAGCTGCTGGTGCTCACCACGCTGCTGAGCACCCGGATCCGGGCCTCGGTGGCGCTCGCCGCGGGCCGGGAGCTCTTCGCCGCCGGCTACCGCACCCCGCAGGCGATGGAGGCGGCGAGCTGGCAGGACCGGGTCGACGCGCTCGGCCGGGGCCACTATCGGCGCTACGACGAGCGGACCGCCACCATGCTCGGCACCGGTGCCCGGCTCTGCCTGGACCGCTGGCACGGGGACCTGCGCCGGATGCACAAGGAGGCGGACGGGGACCGGACGGTGCTGCGCCGGCTGCTGACCGAGTTTCCGGGCATCGGCCCCACCGGGGCGGACATCTTCCTGCGCGAGGCGCAGACGGTCTGGCCGGACCTGCGCCCGTACGCCGATCGCCGGACGCTGGCCGGAGCGCGGCGGCTGGGCCTGCCGGCGAATCCGACCGGGCTGGCCGGGCTGGTCGGCGAGGGCGAGTTCGGGCGGTTGGCGTCGGCGCTGGTCCGGGTGGCGCTCGGCGCGGAGTCGGCGGGCGAGGTCAGCCGTATGGCTGCCGCAACCCGGTGAGCCCTCGTTCCCAGCGGCTGACTACTTGGCTGGGCCGGGCTTGGTCAGGTGCCAGGCCACCGCGGCGGCGAGCAGGGCGAGCAGGATCACGCCGCCGGAGATCCCGCCGCCCTCGCCGCCGTTCGCGCGGTGACCGGTGGCCCCGAAATAGATGACAGCGAGCCCGACGAGCAGCGCAACGAACACCCGAAACCCACGGTCCCTCACGACCCGTACGGTACGTACCCTCCGCGCCGGTTCGGGCGGTTTCGCGACGCGTTCCCCCGTCCGAGGTCGGCGTCACTCCTCCGGGCCACCGGCGGCGGGACCACGCAGCCGGACCCGGCGGATGGCCCGACCGGACATCTCGACCACCTCGACGGTGAGCCCGGGCAGCCGGACCCGCTCCCCCGGCCCGGTGGGCACCCGGCCCAGGCCGGCCATCACCAGGCCGGCCACGGTGGTGTACTCGCGGGACAGCGGGAAGGTGAGCCGCACCCCGGCGTCGGGCAGGTCGTAGAGCGGGAAGTCCCCGGGCAGCAGCAAGGCTCCGTCCGGCTCCCGGACCGCCCGACGCACCTCCGGGTCGGTCTCGTCGTACAGCTCGCCGACGACCTCCTCGAGCAGGTCCTCCATGGTGACCAGGCCGTCGATGCCGCCGTACTCGTCGACCACCAGGGCGAGCTGCTCGTGCCGCTGGCGCAGCTGCCGCATGGCATCGGCGACCGGCAGGGTGCCGGGCAGCAGCACGGGCGGCCGGGACCGCTGCCCGGTGCTCGCCCCGTCGGCGTCGACCAGGTCGCGGATGTGCACCACCCCGCGTACGTCGTCCAGGCCGCCGGGGCCGACCACGGGCGCGCGGGAGCGGCCGGCGGCGGCCAGCTGGCGGATCGCCTCCGCCGCCGGCATCGCAGCGGGCAGCACGGTCACGTCCCGACGGGTGACGAGGATCTCCCGCAGGGTACGACCGGCGATGTCGAACGCGCCAGCCAGGATCTCCCGCTGCTGTGCCGACAGCCCGCGCTGGCTGACCAGCAGCTCCCGCAGCTCCTCCTCGGTCATCTCCTGCCGGCTGGCCCGGGGATCACCGCCGGCCAGCCGGACCAGCAGGTCGGTGGCACGACTGAGCAGCCACACCGCGGGCCGGGACAGCCTGGCCAGCAGGTCCAGCGGCGCGGCGCTGACCAGCGCCCAGCGTTCCGCCGACTGCATCGCCAGCCGCTTCGGAGCCAGCTCGCCGACGACCAGCGTGACAAAGGTCAGCGCGACGGTCACCAACAGCACGGCGATCGGGTGCGCGGCCCGGCCGAGGAAGCCGAGCAGGCCGGCCAGCGGCTGCGCCAGGGACACCGCTGCGGCCGCCGAGGCGAGGAACCCGGCCAGGGTGATGCCGAGCTGGATGGTGGCCAGGAAGCGGTTGGGCTCCCGGGCCAGCCGGACCAGCCGCGCCCCGGACCGGCCGGCCCGGGCCAGCCGGCGCAGCTGCCCCTCGCGCAACGTCACCAACGCCATCTCGCTGCCGGAGAGGGCCGCGTTGACCAGGACGAGGACCAGCACCAGGACGAACTGGCCGGCCATCAGTCGTTCTCCAGGTCGTCCAGGGAGATCGCGTGGGTCATCAACCACCGAGCCAGCGCGGCCATCCCGAACAGCCACAGCGGCGCGGACTCGGTGGTCCCGTTCGTGGCGAAGACGGCGAACCGCAGGTCCGGTGCCCGGTACGCCTCGATCCGCCACCGGTGGTTCTTGTCCCGCCAGACCGCGGAAGGGTCCATGGCGTCACCGTAGGTGACGGCGTACGCCCACCGACGCCACTTCGGTCAGCGGAGCGGGGTCACCACCTCACGGGCGTCGTCCGGCAGCCGGCGGGTGGCGCCCCGCCGGTCCAGCAGCTCCAGCAGCGGCACCGCCACCCGCCGGGTGGTGCCGAGGGCCTGCCGGGCGGCGCTGAGGGTGAACGGCTGCGGCAGCCGGGCGAGCACCCGGATCGCGTCGTCGAGGGCGCCCGGCAGCAGCACCACGTTCTCGGCGAGCTTCAGCAGGGCGCCGGCCCGCACGGCCGCGCCGATCTCCCGGGGGCCGAGGCCGAGGTCGGCGAGGCGGTGCGCCTCGGGGGCCTGGAACGGGCGGTCGCCGTACTCGGCGCGGACCCGCTCGACCGCGCGGGCGACCGGTTCGGGCAGGCCGTCGGCCGCGGCGGCGGTGACCCGGCCGGACCGCAGCCGCAGCGGGGGCCGCAGCAGCGCCTCGACCAGGGCCCGGTCGGGCAGCGCGAGACGCCGGCGCAGCACGTCGACCGGCACGCCCGGTTCGAGGGGGTGTTCCCCTGCGTACCGGGCGACCTCCTCGGTGAGTCGCCCACCCAGGGCCCGCCAGTGGTCGGGGTCGGCCAGCCAGTCCCCGGCGACCGGGGTCGCGGTGCCGGTCACCCCCATCCGGGCCAGTTCGCCGGCCCGCACGAGGCGCCGCCGGCGCAGTTCCCCGGCCAGGTCCGGCCGGCCGTCGAGCGCGGCGAGGACGGCGGCCCGGGCGGCGGCCGCGCCGCGCCGGCGCAGCGGCGGCGGGTCCACGTCCAGCACCGTCACCCCGCCGGCCACGTGGTGCCGACCGGGATCACGCAGCAGGGCCCGGTCGCCGATCAGCAACGGCAGTGGGCGGGCCAGCCGCAGCCGGACGGTGTCCGGACCGAGCGGACGGACACGTACCGGCACGGCGGCGGAGCCCACGTGCAGGGTGAGGGTGGCCGGCAGGTCGGCGGCCCGGTCCCCGGCGAGCCGGACGTCGAGCAGGTCCGCCAGCCGGAACCGGCCCCGGCTGAGCAGGGCGTCGCCCCGGGCGATGCGCTCGCGGGACACCCCGCGCAGGTTCACCGCGACCCGGGCCACCGCGTCGACCTCGCTCCGGGCGGCGTTCAGCGAGTGCAGGCCCCGGACCCGGACCGGCTCGCCGGTGGCGGCCAGTTCGAGCTGGTCGCCGACGCGCAGCCGGCCGCCACCGAGGGTGCCGGTGACCACGGTGCCGCTGCCCCGGATGGTGAACGAGCGGTCCACCCAGAGCCGCACCGGGGCATCGAGCGCGGGGGCGGGCAGCCGGGCCACCAGCCGGTCCAGGGCCGCGCGCAGCTCGGGCAGGCCGGCCCCGGTGGCGCCGCTGACCGGCACCGCCTCCACCTCACCGAGCGAGGTCGCCGCGATCTCCTTGCCCGCCCGGGCCAACGCCGGCTCCGGGTCGGCCAGGTCGGCGCGGGTCACCGCCAGCAGCCCGTACGACACCCCGAGCGCGTCCAGGGCGGCCAGGTGCTCGGCGGACTGCGGCATCCAGCCCTCGTCGGCACCGACCACGATCAGCGCGGCCGGGACCGGGCCGACCCCGGCGAGCATGTTCGGCACGAACCGCTCGTGCCCGGGCACGTCCACGAACGCGACAGTGCCACCGGAGGGCAGCGTGGTCCAAGCGAAGCCGAGGTCGATGGTCATGCCCCGGCGGCGTTCCTCCGCCCAGCGGTCGGGTTCCATCCCGGTCAGCGCCCGCACCAGGGTGGACTTGCCGTGGTCGACGTGCCCGGCGGTCGCGACGACCCACACGGTCAACCACCGACCCGCAGCACCGCCGCGCGGACGGCCCCGTCGGCGTCCGGCGGTACGCAGCGCAGGTCGAGCAGGAGCCGGCCGTGCAGCACCCGGCCGAGGATGGGCGGTTCGCCGGTGCGCAGCGGCTCGGCGTACCGCTCGGGCAGGCTCAGCGCCCAGGAGTCGAGTTCCACCCCGGGGGCGCCGCCGCCGCCGACCACGGCGGCGCTGGGCACCACCTCGGCCTTGCAGCCGTCCTCGCCGAGCCGGTCGCGCAGCCGCTCGGTGCGCGCGCGCAGCGCGGCCGGGTCGGCGTACAGCGCCTGCCGGGTGGGCGTGGTCGGGCCGTGCAGGGTGGCGGCGAGCGCGGCCAGGGTGAGCTTGTCGACCCGCAGCGCCCGCGCGAGGGGATGTCGGCGCAGCTGCTCGACCAGGTCGGCGGCGCCGAGCAGCAGCCCGGCCTGAGGGCCGCCGAGCAGCTTGTCGCCGCTGGCGGTGACCAGGTGGGCGCCGGCCCGCAGGGTGCTGGCGGCGTCCGGCTCGTCGGGCAGCAGCGGGTCGGGGGCGAGCAGCCCGGAGCCGATGTCGGCGACCACCGGCACGCCGAGGGTGGCCAGCTGCCGGACCGGCACCGCCGAGGTGAAGCCGCGGACCACGAAGTTCGACGGGTGCACCTTGAGCACGAAACCGGTGCGCGGTCCCACCGCCGCGGCGTAGTCGGCGAGGGTGGTGCGGTTGGTGGTGCCGACCTCGCGCAGCCGCGCCCCGGTGCTCTCCAGCAGGTCGGGCAGGCGGAAGCCGTCGCCAATCTCGACCAGCTCGCCGCGGCTGACCACGATCTCCCGGTCGGCGGCCAGGGCGGTGGCCGCCAGCACCAGGGCGGCGGCGCCGTTGTTGACCACGTGCACGGCCGGCGCGTCGGGCACCGCGGCGGCGAGCGCGGCGAGCGCGTCCCGGCCACGCCGGGCCCGGCTGCCGGTCCGCAGGTCCAGTTCCACGTCGGTGTGCCCGGCGGCGGCGACGAGGGCCTCGACGGCGGCGGCGGAGAGCGGGGCCCGGCCGAGGTTGGTGTGTAGCAGCACGCCGGTGGCGTTGAGCACCACGGGGGGAACCGGCGTGGGCAGGTCGGCCAGGGCGGCGTCGCGTACCTCGTCGGGCGTGATCTCGCCGGTGCGGGCCCGCTGCTGGGCGCGGACGACGGCGGCCTTCACCCGGTCGCGGCCGAGCGCGCCGACGGCGGCGGCCAGCCCGGGGTCGGCGAGCAGCGCGTCGGTGCGCGGCACCCGCCGTCGCGGGTCGGCGTCACGCATCGGGTCACCCCCTGGCAGGCCTCGCAGAGGCGGAACCCCAGAATCTGCTTGGCGGAGACGGACGGGAATCGAACCCGCCTGGCCCGGGTCCCGGACCACACCGGTTTTGAAGACCGGGAGGGGCACCAGCCGCCTGAACGCCTCCACCAGCACTTAACCACATGCGATCTCCCGCCGCCTGCGGAGGGGCGGCCGGTGCCCCGGTGGGGTCGCGAGCGGCCGGGCGCGGTGGGCAGCCGGCGCCGGTTACGTGCCTGCCCCCGGATTCGAGCCGGTGCCCGGCCCGCTGGCGTCCGGTGCACCGCCTTCCCGCCGCTGCGCGCGTTCCCGTTGCGGGATCACGGTGTACTTCGGGTCCTGTGCCGAGGCGATGCCGCCGTGGAAGATGCCGAACCGGGTACAGACCGAGGCGGCCAGCAGGGCGCCGCCGGAGAGCGCGGAGAGCAGCCGGCTGCGGCGGCCGGCCAGCGCGCCGGCGACGCCCGCGGCGGTGAGCGCCCGGCCGGCGCGCAGCAGCGTGCCGGCGGTGCCGGTCGCGTACGGCTCGCTGAGCAGG
>NZ_JAPDPH010000133.1 GCF_026013475.1 Micromonospora yasonensis
ACCAGCAGCGAGGTGTGCAGCAGCTCGACCGCGGCCAGGTCGGCGGGGAAGCCGAGCACGGTGGCGAAGCCGAGGTCGTCGGACCAGACCGACTCGCAGCGGTTCGCCGCCGCCACCTCCTGGATGAGCAGCGCCTTGGCCGCCGCGTACGGGGCCTCGGTGCCCAGCCGCACGCCGCTCGGCCGGTCGGGCCGCTCGGCGGTGGCGTCGAGCAGCGCCGCGTCGATGCTGTGCCGGGCCATCAGCTCCTGGGCCTTCCCGGTCAGCGCCTCGGCCTCGGCCGGGAAGGTGGTCGACTCGGCCTTGGCCAGTAGCGCGCGTACCCGGTCCAGGATCCGTGAGCCGGTGGCCGGCGCGGCGGTGTGCGGGGCGACCGCCGCGGCGCCGGGTGGCGGGCGGAGCACGGCGATCGGCGGCAGCCCTTCGACCAGCCCGAGCGCGTCCACGGCGTCCCGCAGCGCGGTGATCCGGTCGCCCTGGGCTCGGCGGTCCAGCCAGCCCACGTCGGCGTCCCACCGCGCGCCCAGCTCGGTGAGCTGGTCGTCGAACCACTGCGGGACCGGGCCGGGCTGCTCCCGGCGCTGGGCGGCCTGCACGTCGCGGAGCAGCCGGGCGCCGCGAGGCGCCAGCCGCCGGGTGGCGATCCGGTCCAGGTCGACCGGCTGCCAGCCGCGTGGCCAGAGCCGCCCGACGGCCCGCATCAGCCGGGCCAGCAGCGCCGCGTCCACCGCCGGGCCGTCGCCCATCACCAGCCGGTCCAGCGCCCGCTCGGCCGCCCGTACGTCCGTGTCACGGGCCGCCGCGAGGGCGTCGGCGAGCAGCCGTTCGGCGTCCGACACGGGTCGGCCTCCTCAAGATCGTCGTCGTCCGGGCGTGGTGGCCGCTGCTGCGGACCCGAGGAGAAACGGTACCGGCCGGCGGCGTGAATACTGGTCGGGTGGAGAGCAACCGGCCCCGCCTGCTGCTGGTCGAGGACGACCGTGCCCTCACCGACCTGCTCGCCGACCTGCTCACCGAGGAGGGGTACGCGGTCGACGTGGCCGGCGACGGGCACACCGGCCTGCACCACGCTCTCAGCCGGGACTACCAGCTCATGGTCGTGGACCGGGGGCTGCCGGTGCTGGACGGGCTGGACCTGGTCAGTCGGCTGCGGGCCCGGGGAGTGACCTGTCCGGTGCTGCTGCTCACCGCGCGTGGCTCGGTCGACGACCGGGTCGAGGGGCTCGACGCGGGCGCGGAGGACTACCTGGTCAAGCCGTTCGAGGTGGCCGAGCTGCTGGCCCGGCTCCGGGCGCTGCGCCGCCGGCACCCGGAGGCGGCCGGCTGGCTGTCGCTCGGCCGGCGCCGGCTGGACGTGGACAACCGCCGGGTGCTCGACGGCACGGAGGAGATCCCGCTCTCCGCCCGCGAGTTCGCCGTGCTGCACGCCCTCGCCGCCCGGCCGACCAAGGTCTTCACCCGGGCCGAGCTGCTGAACGCCGCCTTCGAGCACGCCGACGCGCCGGGCACCGTCGACGCCTGCGTCCACCACCTGCGCCGCAAACTGGGCCGGGACGCCGTCCGTACGGTGCACGGGCTGGGCTACCGGATCGGCCCGGGCTGAGGCGGGCGGCGTGGACGAGGCCAGGCTGAACCGTGCCCGCCGGCGCAGCGTGGCCCAGACCGCCGGGGCCATCGGCCTGGTCCTGCTGCTCGTCGGCGCGCTGATGTACGTGCTGACCGCCGGGCAGCAGTCCCGGGCGCTGGACGCCGAGCTGACCAAGGTGCTGGCGATGGCCGAGGACGTGGACGATCCGCCCCCCGGCCAGGTCATCGCCCGGCAGCGGCCGGGCGCGGGCACGATCGAGGTGACCCCCGGCGCGTCCGCCGAGGTGGTCCGCGTCCTGCACGACGCGATCGGCCGGCGGCCCGGCCGGTACGACACGAGCATCGGCGACGACCAGCCGCTCCGGGTACGGGTCGCGCGCCGGGCGGACGGCAGCCGCTGGGTGGTCGCCGCCGACCTGGCGCCGCTGCGCCGCCAGCAGGAGCAACTCGGGCTCGCGTTGCTCGTGGCCGAGCTGACCGGCCTGGCCGGCGCGCTGGTCGCCGCCACGCTGCTGGCCCGGCGGGCGGTCGCGCCGCTGGCCACCGCGCTCGCCCTGCAACGGCGCTTCGTCGCCGACGCCTCGCACGAGCTGCGCACCCCGCTCACCGTGCTGCACACCCGGGCCCAACTGCTGGCCCGGCGGGCCCGGAGTCAGCCGCCCGAGCGGCTCGCCGGGCAGCTGGACCAGCTCGTCGCGGACACCCGGGCGCTCGGCGAGGTGGTGGAGGATCTGCTGGTGTCCGCCGCCGCCGAGCACCAGCCACTCCCCGACACCGAGGTCGACCTGGCGGAGGTGGCCCGCGAGGTGGTGGCGAGCATGGCCGCGTACGCCCAGGGACGGGCGGTGGAGCTGCGGATCGAGGCGGCCGCGCCGGCCCCGGTCCGGGGGGCCCGTGCGGCCCTGCGCCGGGCACTGACCGCGCTGGTGGACAACGCAGTCGGGCACGTGCCGGCGGGTGGGCACGTCACGGTGACGGTCGACCGGCGGGACGGCCGGGTGGCCGTCGAGGTCGCCGACGACGGGGTGGGGCTGGACCCGGCCGAGGCGGACCGCCTCTTCGACCGGTTCGCGCACGGCACCTCGGGAGCCGGACGGCGGTTCGGGCTGGGCCTGGCGCTGGTGCAGCACGTGGCCACCGCGCACCGCGGCTCCGTCGAGGTGACTGGCGCGCCGGGCCGGGGCGCCGCCTTCACCCTCCTGCTGCCCGCTGCGACAACTCCAGCTCGGCGCGTCTGACCTGGAGCCGTCGGGCCTGAGCGGCGGCCGGTGGGCAAGAACTTCCCAAGAATCGCTGGGCACTGTGGCACACAGAGTGAAGTCCCCCGATCTTGAGGAGAGATCGTGCCCGACAACATCAACGGACTGCCGGTGCACCCGCTCGTGGTGCACGCCGTGGTGGTCCTCCTGCCGCTGGCCGCGCTAGGCGTGGTCGCGCTGGCCGTCCGACCCTCCTGGCGGGGCCGTTTCGGCCTGCTCGTGGTGCTGATCGCCGCCCTGGCCGCCGCCGCGGTGCCGCTCGCCACCTCCAGCGGCGAGAGCCTGGAGCGCCGGGTGGGCGACCCGGGCCGGCACGCCGAGCTGGGGGACACCCTGCTCTGGTTCGCGCTGCCGCTGCTGGCCGCCGCGGTCGCGCTGTACTGGCTGCACCGCCGGTCCGCCGCCTGGCCGGAGACGGCCGAGCCCCGGGGTGCCGCCGGGCAGGGCCCGGTCGGCGTGGTGGTCGCCGTGCTGGCCGTGATCGTCGCGGTGGCCAACGTGGTGCAGGTCTACCGGATCGGGGACTCCGGGGCGAAGGCCGTGTGGGGCGACACACCGGCGGCCTCCGTCGGGCACGGCGAGGGCGACGGCGACTGACCCGGCAGCCTGCGCCGTGCGCCCGTCGGTGGTGAGATGAACGGCGGACACGCGGCGGAGGGCGGAGGAGGACGACGGATGGAGTACGTGAAGTTCGGGTCGACCGGCCTGGAGGTGTCCCGGCTCTGCCTGGGCTGCATGAGCTACGGCGAGCCCAGCCGTGGCCCGCACCCCTGGTCGCTGCCGGAGGAGGCGAGCCGGCCGCTGATCAAGCAGGCGCTCGAGTTGGGCGTCAACTTCTTCGACACCGCCAACGTCTACTCCGACGGCACCAGCGAGGAGATCGTCGGCCGGGCGCTGAAGGACTTCGCCCGCCGCGACGACGTGGTCATCGCGACCAAGGTGCACGGCCGGATGGGGCCAGGGCCGAACCGGGGCGGGCTGTCCCGCAAGCACATCATGAGCGAGATCGACGCCAGCCTGCGCCGGCTGGGCACCGACTACGTGGACCTCTACCAGATCCACCGGCTCGACCCGACCACCCCGATCGAGGAGACCCTGGAGGCGCTGCACGACCTGGTCCGTGCCGGCAAGGTCCGCTACCTCGGCGCCTCCTCGATGTACGCCTGGCAGTTCGCCAAGGCCCTCTGGGCGGCGGAACGACACGGCTGGACGAGGTTCGTCTCCATGCAGAACCACTACAACCTGCTCTATCGGGAGGAGGAGCGGGAGATGCTGCCGCTCTGCCTGGACCAGGGCATCGCGGTGATCCCGTGGAGCCCGCTCGCGCGGGGCCGGCTGACCCGGGACTGGGGCGAGCGCACCGCCCGGGCGGAGACCGACGAGTTCGGCAAGGGCCTGTACGCGCGGACCGAGGAGCCGGATCGTGCGGTGGTCGAGGCGGTGGCCCGGATCGGGCAGGAGCGGGGCGTGTCCCGGGCGCAGGTGGCGCTGGCCTGGGTGGCCCGCAACCCGGCGGTGACCGCGCCGATCGTCGGGGCGACGAAGCCGCACCACCTGACCGACGCGGTGGCGGCGCTGGAGCTGGCGCTGACCGAAGACGAGGTGGCCGCCCTGGAGGCGCCGTACGTCCCGCACCCGGTCGCCGGCTTCTAGGATCGGGCCCGGCGGGCCAGCAGTGGGCAACGGGTCACCGGGTCGCGGTGTCGCGGGGGAACGAGGCCCAGATGTTCTTGGTGTCGCCGGTGCCGTACCAGCCGACGGCCAGGGACAGCGACTGGGCCAGGAACCGGCGGGCCGGCCTCCGCGCCGTCGCGGAGGCCGGCCCGGGCGGTCAGCGCCGGAGCAGGGCGAAGACGCCCCAGCCGAGGTACTCCCGCTGGTAACGGACGTACCGCAGCGGGTCCTCGGTCAGCTCCCGGCGCAGCTCCCCGGCCAACTCGTCGTCCGGGTTGGCGTCCAGCCAGCGGCGCAGGTTGAGCCAGTGCGCGGCCGCGTACCGGTCCCAGCTGTCCTGGTCGGCGAGGACCATCTCGACCAGGTCCCAGCCGCACTCGCCGAAGAGCCGGACCAACCCGGGCAGGTCCCGGAACTCGTCCCGGGACCGCGCGTGGCAGCCGGCCACGGCCTCGTCGTCCGGCGGGTCCAGCCGCCAGTACGGCTCTCCGACCAGGACCATCCCGCCGGGGCGCAGGCTGCGTTCGAGGATCTCCAGGGTGCCGGGCACCCCGTCGCCGATCCAGGTGGCGCCGACGCAGGCGGCCACACCGACCGGCTCCTCGGCGACGTACGGCGCGGCGTCGCCGTGCACGAACCGGACCCGGTCCGCGACGCCCAACTCGGCGGCGCGTGCCCGGGCGGCGGTGGTGTTCACGGTGCTGATGTCCACCCCGGTGCCGGTCACGCCGTGGTCCCGGGCCCAGGTGCAGAGCAGTTCGCCCTTGCCGCTGCACAGGTCGAGGATCGACGTGCCGGGTTCGAGCTTGATCGCCCGACCCAGCGTGGCCAGCTTGCCGGCGTCGAACGGGTTGATGATCCGGAGGTCGCCCTCGCGGATGGTGAAGCTACGTGGCAGATCCAATGTGGTCACTCCAGAGGTGCGGTGTCGGTGTCAGGACGGGCGGACGCTGGTCGGCGCGGATCAGCACAGTCGGCACGGGCACCAAAACACCCTCTTCGTCGGGTCGGAGTGACGTTCGCGGTGAGGCTAGCCGCCATCCCGCCGGCCCCCAACCGGAATATGCGGCGGCCGGGTGTCCGGTGGGCCGCCCACACCGCCGGCCAGCGCGAGGTGTCGACCGCACGGATATCTGCTGTGGTCGATATCACGTTAGCGTTCCCGCACGCCGGCCGTCCCGCCGGCGCTCCGACGGGAGAACGCCATGAAGACACCGTGGAAAGCCGCCATCACCCTCGCCGCGGCCCTCCTCCTGGTCCTGCCCGGCGGCGCCGCCGCCCGGGCCGCGAGCACGCCGTACACCAAGACCCCGGTCTCCGGCTCGCTCGGCACCTACAACGTCTCCGCCGTGTACGTCGCCGGGGTCTCCTCCGGCGGGTACATGGCCACCCAACTCCAGGTCGCCTACTCGGCGCGGATCCGGGGTGCCGCGGTGTTCGCCGCCGGCCCGTACTACTGCGCCCAGAACAACGCCAACCAGGCGCTCTACGGCTGCGGTGACAACATCTACCCGACGTACGTGTCCACGCTGGAGAGCTACACCCGCACCTGGGCGTCGTACGGCTGGATCGACGGCACCGGCAACCTCTCCGGCCAGCCGGTGTACGTCTACCACGGCGGCAACGACAGCACCGTGAAGAAGTCCGTCACCGACGACCTGGTCCGCTACTACCAGGACTTCGGCGCCAGCGTGCGCTACGACTCCGGCAGCGCCGCCGGCCACGCCTGGGTCACCCCGTACGGCACGGTCGGCTGCACCGCGACCGCCTCGCCCTTCCTCAACGACTGCGGCACCGACCCGCAGGGCGCGTTCCTCGGCAAGCTGCTCGGCTCGGTCTCCGCGCCCAACACCGGCCCGCTCGGCGGCACGCTCATCCGGTTCAGCCAGGACACCTTCGCCACCAACGGCTGGGCCAACGGCTTGAGCATGGACTCCAGCGGCTTCGCGTACGTGCCGAGTGCCTGCGCCGCCGGCCAGAGCTGCCGGCTGCTGGTCGCCCTGCACGGCTGCTCCCAGGGGTACGCCAAGATCGGCACCGCCTTCGTCGACCGGGCCAACCTCAACCAGTACGCCGACACCAACCGGTTGATCGTGCTCTACCCGCAGGCGATCGCGAGCGGGGTGAACCCGTACGGCTGCTGGGACTGGTGGGGTTACCTCGGCGCCACCAACTACCCGATCAAGGGCGGCTACCAGGTCGAGACGATCATGAACATGGTCCGCCGCCTGGACGGCTGACCCGCGTCCGGTTTCACGCCCCGCCCTGGGGCGTGAACCGGGCATCACGAGCAGACCGCTTCGAATATGCCCCGGCAAATTGCCGGGGCTTCCCTTTGCCACCCGATAATTGGCCCTCCGGCCGGCGATTTCGACGATCTTTCCACGGTGTCGCTCCCGGCGGTCAGGTGCCGTGACCCGGCCTTTTGTGACCCCCTTCACCCCGGCCGGGGCCGCCGTGAAAAGCGCGTCAAGAAATGCCGGCTCGCCGTCATGGTCGCGTTATAGCCCCTGTCGATCGGGCCGGGTACGGCGTTTTGATTGCCCGGCGCGACCGGGAGGCGGCCGCGACGAACGAAGCCGGTAAGGGGAGTCAGCCGTGTCTGACGTGCTGTTCGTGTTGATGACGGTGGGGCTGTTCGCGGCTCTCGCCCTTGTGGTGAGGGGCGTGGAGAAGCTGTGAGCGCCGTCAACGCCGTCGGCCTGGTGCTGGCGATCGGCCTGGGCGTGTTCCTGGTCGTCGCCCTGCTGTTCCCGGAGCGCTTCTGATGAGCATGGCAACAGCCGGGGCCGTCTTCGCCCTGTCCCTCGTGGCGGCGCTGGTCGCCGGCTACCGACCGTTCGGCGACTACCTGTTCCGGGTGGTCTCCGGCACCCGGCAGTCCCGGGTCGAGCGGGGGATCTACCGCCTGGTCGGGGTGAACCCGGCCGCGGAGCAGACCTGGGGCGTCTACGCCCGCAGCGTGCTGGCCTTCTCGGCGGTGTCCATCCTGTTCCTCTACGCCTTCCAGCGCCTGCAGAACCACCTCTGGCTGTCGCTGGGCTTCGATCCGGTCGTGCCGCACGGCGCGTGGAACACCGCCGTGTCGTTCGTGACCAACACGAACTGGCAGTGGTACTCGGGTGAGTCGACCATGGGGCACCTGGTGCAGATGGCCGGCCTGGCGGTGCAGAACTTCGTCTCGGCGGCGGTCGGCATCGCGGTGGCGGTCGCCCTGATCCGGGGCTTCGCCCGCAGTCGCACCGACGAGCTGGGCAACTTCTGGGTCGACCTGACCCGGATCACCCTGCGGGTGCTGCTGCCCGTCGCGGTGCTCGGCGCCCTGGCCCTGATGATCGGTGGCGCGGTGCAGAACCTCTCCGGCGGCACGGACCTGACCACCCTGACCGGCCACGCCCAGACCGTCACCGGTGGTCCCGTCGCCAGCCAGGAGGCCATCAAGGAACTGGGCACCAACGGTGGCGGCTTCTACAACACCAACAGCGCCCACCCGTTCGAGAACCCGACCGCCTGGACGAACTGGATTGAGATTTTCCTGATCCTGCTGATCCCGTTCAGCCTGCCCCGGGTCTTCGGCCGGATGGTCGGCCAGAACCGGCAGGGCTACGCGATCGCCGCCGTGATGGCGATCCTCGCCCTGGCCAGCGTCACCCTGACCAACGTCTTCGAGCTGTCCGGCCACGGCACCGTCCCGCAGGCGGTCGGTGTTGCGCTGGAGGGCAAGGACGTGCGGTTCGACGTGTCGAACTCGGCGACCTTCGCCGCGGCCACCACGCTCACCTCGACCGGCGCGGTGAACTCCTTCCACGACTCGTTCACCGCGCTCGGCGGCATGATGACGCTGGGCAACATGATGCTCGGCGAGGTCGCGCCCGGCGGTGTCGGCTCCGGCCTGTACGGGATGCTGATCCTCGCGGTGATCACCGTGTTCGTGGCCGGCCTGATGGTCGGCCGCACCCCGGAGTACGTCGGGAAGAAAATCGCCTCGCGCGAGATCAAGTTCGCCTCGCTCTACTTCCTGATCACCCCCGCCCTGGTGCTCGCCGGCACGGCCGTCGCCTTCGCCACCGGCAACAACTCCACGGCCTTGAACGCCGGCCCGCACGCGCTCTCCGAGGTGCTCTACGCGTTCACCTCGGCGAGCCACAACAACGGCTCGGCCTTCGCCGGGATCACCGTGAACACGCCCTGGTGGAACACGGCGCTGGGCCTGTGCATGCTGCTCGGCCGGTTCCTGCCCATCATCTTCGTGCTCGCGCTGGCCGGGTCGCTGGCCCGCCAGCAGCCCGCCCCGGCCTCCGAGGGCACCCTGCCGACCCACCGGCCGCTGTTCGTCGGAATGGTCGTCGGCGTCACGGTGATCCTCGTCGCGCTGACCTTCCTGCCCGCCCTCGCGCTCGGCCCGCTGGCCGAAGGGCTGTGACCACATGAAAGCGAAGGACATGACCACGTCCACCGCGGCGCCGCACGGTACGGCGGACGCCGCCACCCCGGGCACGCCGGCGACCCAGGGCAACCGGGTCGGCGCCGGCCTGCTCGACCCGAAGCAGCTGACCAGGTCGCTGCCCGACGCCCTGCGCAAGCTGGATCCGCGCACCCTGTGGCGTAACCCGGTCATGCTGATCGTTGAGATCGGCGCGGTCTTCACCACCGTTCTCGCGGTGGGCGACCCGTCGGTGTTCGCCTGGGCGATCACCGGCTGGCTGTGGCTGACGGTCGTCTTCGCCAACCTCGCCGAGGCCGTCGCGGAGGGGCGCGGCAAGGCCCAGGCCGCCACCTTGCGGCGGGCCAAGAGGGACACCATCGCCACCCGGCTGCTCGGCTGGAGGCCGGGCGCGGCGGCGAACGCCTACCGGGACGAGGCCGTACCCGCCCCGGAGTTGAGGCAGGGCGACATCGTGCTGGTGGAGGCCGGCCAGATCATCCCGGGCGACGGCGACGTCGTCGAGGGGATCGCCAGCGTCGACGAGTCCGCGATCACCGGCGAGTCCGCCCCGGTGATCCGGGAGTCCGGTGGCGACCGCAGCGCGGTCACCGGCGGTACCCGGGTCCTCTCCGACCGGATCATCGTCAAGATCACCCAGAAGCCGGGCGAGAGCTTCATCGACCGGATGATCGCCCTGGTCGAGGGTGCCAACCGGCAGAAGACCCCGAACGAGATCGCGCTGAACATCCTGCTGGCCGCGTTGACGGTCATCTTCCTGCTCGCCGTCGTCACGCTCCAGCCGCTGGCCATCTTCGCCAAGGGCTACCAGGGCGCGGCGCCGGACACCCCGGCGATCACCGACTCCGGGGTCACCGGCATCGTGCTGGTATCGCTGCTGGTCTGCCTCATCCCGACCACCATCGGGGCGCTGCTGTCGGCCATCGGTATCGCCGGCATGGACCGGCTGGTGCAGCGCAACGTCCTGGCGATGAGCGGCCACGCGGTCGAGGCGGCCGGCGACGTCAACACGCTGCTGCTCGACAAGACGGGCACGATCACCCTCGGCAACCGGCAGGCCGCCGAGTTCCTGCCGGTCGAGGGCGCGGACCCGGCGGCGCTCGCCGACGCCGCGCAGCTTTCCAGCCTCGCCGACGAGACCCCGGAGGGCCGGTCCGTGGTGGTGCTGGCCAAGAACGAGTTCGGGCTGCGCGAGCGCGAACCCGGCCTGATCCCGCACGCCAGCTTCGTGCCGTTCACCGCGCAGACCCGGATGAGCGGCGTCGACCTGGCGGTGGAGAGCGGCGATGGCGGCGTACGCCGGATCCGCAAGGGCGCCGCCGCAGCGGTGATGAAATGGGTACGCGACAACGGCGGCCACCCGACCGAACAGGTCGGCGCGCTGGTCGACGCGATCAGCGGCACCGGCGGCACCCCGCTGGTGGTCGCCGAGCACGTCGACGGTGAGCCCGCGCGTGCCCTCGGCGTCATCCACCTCAAGGACGTGGTCAAGGCCGGCATGCGCGAGCGGTTCGACGAGATGCGCCGGATGGGCATTCGGACCGTGATGATCACCGGTGACAACCCCCGGACCGCGCAGGCTATCGCGGACGAGGCTGGCGTGGACGACTTCCTCGCCGAGGCCACCCCGGAGGACAAGCTCGCCCTGATCAAGAAGGAGCAGGAGGGCGGCCGGCTGGTCGCGATGACCGGCGACGGCACCAACGACGCGCCCGCCCTGGCCCAGGCCGACGTCGGCGTCGCGATGAACACCGGCACGTCGGCCGCCAAGGAGGCCGGCAACATGGTCGACCTCGACTCCGACCCGACCAAGCTGATCGAGATCGTGGAGATCGGCAAGCAGTTGCTGATCACCCGGGGCGCGCTGACGACGTTCAGCATCGCCAACGACGTCGCGAAGTACTTCGCGATCATCCCGGCCATGTTCGCCGGCATCTACCCGAGCCTGGACGCGCTCAACGTGATGCGGCTGGCCAGCCCGGCGTCGGCGATCCTCGCCGCGGTCATCTTCAACGCCGTCATCATCGTCGCGCTGATCCCGCTCGCCCTGCGCGGCGTGCGCTACCGGCCGGCCAGTGCCGCCAAGCTGCTCAGCCGCAACCTCTGGCGGTACGGCCTCGGCGGCATCGTGGTGCCGTTCATCGGCATCAAGCTCATCGACCTGCTCGTCCAGTTCATCCCGGGGATCTCGTGATGCGCCTTCCCAGCTGGCTCTCCCAACACCTGGCCGCCCTCCGCGCGGTGCTCGTCTTCACCGTGCTGCTCGGGCTGGTCTACCCTCTCGCGCTCGTGGCCGTCGGCCGGCTGCCCGGCCTCGCCGGCAGAGCGGACGGGTCGCTCGTCGAGGCGGGCGGCAAGACCGTCGGCAGCGTGCTGATCGGGCAGTCGTTCACCGACGCCGACGGCAACCCCGTCCCGCGCTACTTCCAGTCCCGCCCCTCGGTGGCCGGCGACGGCTACGACCCGACGGCCACCGCGGCCAGCAACCTCGGGCCGGAGGGCGTGGTGGACACCGTCGCCGCCGACCCGGACGAGTCCAGGCAGAGCCTGCTCACCCTGGTGTGCGCCCGTAGCAGGGCGGTGGGCGAACTCGACGGGGTGGACGGGCGGCGCCCGTACTGCACCCCGGACGGGGTGGGCGCGGTGCTGGCCGTCTTCCGCGCGGACGGGCTCACCGGCCGGATCACCCGCGTGGTGAGCGTCAACCAGGTCGCCCCGGCGACGCCGTTCGTGGGCAGCTGGCAGGGCGTACCGGTGGAACTGGCCCAGCCGGGCCACGACTACGTCGCCGAGGGCGGGATCGTCACCCCGGTCCGGGGCGACGCCCCGGACAAGCCCGCCGTGCCGGCCGACGCGGTCACCGCCAGCGGCAGCGGCCTCGACCCGCACATCTCCCCGGCGTACGCGGAGATCCAGGTGGCCCGGGTGGCGCGCGAGCGCGGCGCGGACCCGGCGGCGATCCGGAAGCTGGTCGAGGAGCACACCACCGGTCGGGCGCTCGGCTTCATGGGCGAGCCCGCGGTGAACGTGCTCGAACTCAACCTCGCGCTCGACGCGAGGTTCCCGACGCGCTGACCGCGTTAGGAGGGGCCCCCTTACCCCCATGAGGCGTTAAGAAGGGGCCCCTCCTTTCACCAATCAGGGAGGATGTTCCCGTGCCCAGGGGAGAACTGCGCATCTATCTCGGGGCCGCACCCGGCGTCGGCAAGACGTACGCCATGCTCGAGGAGGCCCACCGGCGCGCCGAGCGGGGCACCGACGTGGTCATCGGCCTGGTGGAGACGCACGGCCGCCCGCACACCGCGGCGATGATCGGTGACCTGGAGGTCGTGCCGCGCGGCACCATGACCTACCGGGGCGTCGAGTTCACCGAGATGGACCTCGACGCGGTCCTGGCCCGCCGTCCCGAGGTCGCCCTGGTCGACGAGCTGGCACACACCAACGTGCCCGGCACCCGGCACGAGAAGCGCTGGCAGGACGTCCAGGAGCTGCTCGGCGCCGGGATCAACGTGCTGACGACGGTCAACATCCAGCACCTGGAGTCGCTCAACGACGTCGTCGCCCAGATCACCGGCACCACCCAGCGGGAGACCCTCCCCGACGAGGTGGTTCGGGCGGCCGAGCAGGTCGAGCTGGTCGACATGACCCCGGAGGCGCTGCGCCGGCGGATGGCGCACGGCAACATCTACCGCCCCGACAAGATCGACGCCGCGCTGGGCAACTACTTCCGGGTCGGCAACCTCACCGCACTGCGCGAGCTGGCCCTGCTCTGGCTGGCCGACAAGGTCGACGAGCAGCTCGACGCGTACCGGACGCAGCAGGGCATCTCCGACACCTGGGAGGCGCGGGAACGGGTCGTCGTCGCCCTGACCGGCGGTCCGGAGGGGCAGACGTTGATCCGCCGCGCCGCCCGGATCGCCGCCCGCAGCAAGGGCGCGGACCTGCTCGCGGTGCACGTGGCGCGCAGCGACGGGCTGGCCGGTGCCGATCCGGCCCAGCTGGCCCGGCAGCGCGTCCTGGTGGAGAGCCTCGGCGGCACGTACCACCAGGTGCTCGGCACCGACATCCCGGCCGCCCTGCTCGCCTTCGCGCGCGGCGTCAACGCCACCCAGCTGGTGCTGGGGGCGAGCCGGCGGGGCCGGTTCGCGCAGATCCTGTCCCGGGGCGTCGGGGTCACCACCACCGCGCTGTCCGGCACCATCGACGTGCATCTCGTCACCCACGCCGAGGCCGGGCGGGGCCGACGCGGGGCGGCGGTGCCGGCGGCCCTGTCCCGGCGGCGCCGGGTGCTCGGATTCGTGCTCGCCGGCCTCGGCATGCCGCTGCTCACCCTCCTGCTCCAGGAGCTGCCCGACCTCACCCTGACCAACGACATCCTGATCTCCCTCGCCGCCGTGGTCGGGGTCGCGCTGGTCGGCGGGCTGTGGCCGGCGCTGGTCGCCGCGCTCGGCGGCTCCCTGCTGCTCAACTACTTCTTCACCCCGCCCCTGCACACGTTGACCATCGCCGAGGCGGACAACCTCCTCGCCCTCGCCGTCTTCGTCGGCGTCGCCGTCGCGGTCAGCGGGGTGGTCGACGTCGCCGCTCGGCGTACCCGGGAGGCGGCCCAGGCCTCCGCCGACGCCCAGACCCTGGCCACCGTCGCGGGCAGTGTGCTGCGCGGGGAACGGCCGCTGCCCGCGCTGCTCGACCGGCTGCGTGAGACCTTCGCGCTGCGCGCGGTCAGCGTGCTGGAACTCGCCGCCGACGCCGAGGGACGGCCGGGCCGCGCCCGGGAGGAGGGCGCCTGGCGGATGGTGGCCAGCGTCGGCGAGACGCCGGCATCCAGCCCGAGCGCAGGGGAGACGGTGGCCCCGGTCGACGAACGACTCACCGTCGTGCTGTCCGGCCGGCGGCTGGCGGCCGCCGATCGGCGGGTGGTCGAGGCGTTCGCCGCCCAGGCCGCCGTCGCGCTCCGCCAGGAACGGCTCGCCGAGGAGGCCGCCGCCGTCCGGCCGCTCGCCGAGGCCGACCGGATGCGCACCGCGCTGCTCGCCGCGGTCAGCCACGACCTGCGTACGCCACTCGCCTCGGCCAAGGCCGCCGTGTCCAGCCTGCGCAGCCACGACGTCGAGTTCGACGCCGACGACCGGGAGGAACTGCTGGCCACGGCGGACGAGTCGCTGGACCGGCTCGGCCGGCTGGTGGCGAACCTGCTCGACATGAGCCGGCTCCAGGCCGGGGTGCTGGGCGTGACCGCAACCGCGATCGGGCTGGAGGACGCCGTACCCCTGGCCCTGGACGAGCTCGGGCCCGCCGCCCTGGACGTCACCACCGACATCCCTCCCGACCTGCCGGCGGCGCTCGCCGACCCCGGCCTGCTGGAGCGGGTGCTGGTCAACATCGTCGCCAACGCCCTGCGCTACAGCCCGCCCGGGCAGCCCCCGACGATCACCGCCAGCGCCCACGCGGGCCAGGTGGAGCTGAGGGTGATCGACACCGGCCCGGGGATACCCGAGGACCAGTGGGAGCACGTCTTCCTGCCGTTCCAGCGCCTCGGCGACCGGGACAACCAGACCGGGGTGGGGCTCGGCCTCGCGCTGTCCCGGGGCCTCGCCGAGGCGATGGGCGGCACCATCGCCCCCGAGACGACCCCCGGGGGTGGCCTCACCATGGTGGTACGCCTGCCGGCCGCCGCCGGAGGGACCGAGTCGGAAGGGCCAACCGAATGACCCGCATCCTGGTCGTCGACGACGAACCGCAGATCCTGCGCGCCCTCCGGATCAACCTGCGGGCGCGCGGCTACGACGTCGAGGTCACGGACAGCGGGACGGCCGCGCTCAAGGCGGCCGCCGGTCACCCGCCCGACCTGGTGGTGCTGGACCTCGGCCTGCCCGACCTCGACGGCGTGGACGTCATCCGTGGCCTGCGCGGCTGGACGGGCGTACCGATCATCGTGCTGTCCGGTCGGGCCGGCAGTGCGGACAAGGTCGCCGCGCTCGACGCCGGCGCCGACGACTACGTGACCAAGCCGTTCGGGGTGGACGAGCTGCTCGCCCGCATCCGGGCGGTCACCCGCCGCCTCGCCGCGACCCCGGCCGGCTCGATGGCAGGGGCTCCGGCCACCGCCACGCAACGGATCGGGCGGCACACCGTCGACCTCGCCGACCGGGTGGTCACCCGCGACGACGGCGTCGAGGTGAAGCTCACCCCCACCCAGTGGGCGATGCTGGAGAAGCTGCTCCGCCACCCCGGCAAGCTGGTCAGCCAGCGCCAGCTCCTGCACGAGGTGTGGGGCCCGGAATACCACCACGAGACCAACTACCTGCGCCAGTACATGGCCCAGTTGCGCCGCAAGCTGGAGGACGACCCGGCCCGACCCCGGCACCTGATCACCGAACCCGGGATGGGTTACCGCTACCGCCCCTGACCCTGGGCCGCCCGCCCGGGTTTCGCCGCCGCGGTCCCGGGGACTCCGGCAGCGTGGCCGCGGCCGGCCGGCGTACGGGCACCTCGGGGGAGGCCGATGGGGGACAACCGGTGGACGTCGCCGCCTGGAGGGTTCGGCCGCAGCCTCGACGAGCACGCGCACGAGCACGACGCGGCCGCACCGGCACCGGACCGGGGCGGCGTGGTCGACAGCGCCGTCTACGTCCACGGCCGCCGGCGGGCCTCGCCGGCCACCCTCACCGACACCTACCGCTGCCTGCAGGAACTCGACCAGGCGATGGCCTGGATCGGGCTGCGCCGCCCGGACCACGCCCGGATCCACTCGCTGGCCGACGCGTTTCAACTGCACGAACTGGCCGTCGACGACGCGATCAACGCGCATCAGCGACCCAAGCTGGAACGCTACGGCGACACGCTGTTCGTGGTGCTGCGGGCCGCCCGCTATCTCGACGAGCGCGAGGAGGTCGAGTTCGCCGAAGTGCACGTGTTCCTCGGGCCGAACTTCGTCATCACCGTTCGGCACGGCGAGGCGCCCGACCTGGCCGCCGTACGACGCCGGATGGAGGCCGATCCCCAGGTCCTCGCCCTCGGCCCCGAGGCCGTCCTGTACGCCGTGCTCGACCAGGTGGTCGACGGGTACGCCCCGGTGGTCGCCGGGCTCGAGAACGACATCGACGAGATCGAGACCGAGGTGTTCGGCGGCGATCCCAACGCCAGTCGCCGGATCTACGAGCTCAGCCGAGAGGTCATCCAGTTCCAGCGCGCCGCCCGCCCGCTGCTGAAGGTGCTCGACGCGCTCGCGGACGGCTTCGACCGCTACCGCACGGACGAGGAACTGCGTCGCCGACTGCGGGACGTCGCCGACCACCTGACCCAGGTCGTGGAGCGGGTCGACGCCTTCCGGCACCTGTTGCAGAACATCCTCACGGTCAACGCGACCCTCGTCTCCCGGGCCCAGAACGAGGAGATGCGCAGCCTCACCGCGGCGAGTTACGAGCAGAACGAGGAGATCAAGAGGGTGTCCGCGTGGGCCGCGATCCTGTTCGCGCCCACCCTGATCGGCACCGTCTACGGGATGAACTTCGTCCACATGCCGGAACTCGGCTGGCGCTACGGCTACCTGTTCGCCCTCCTTCTGATGGCCGTGGTCTGCGCGGCCCTCTACCTGCTCTTCAAACGCCGAGGCTGGTTGTAGTCCTCTGCCGGTCGCGCGCCGAGACGCCCCACAGCACCACCGTCCCGAGCAGCGCGGCGGCCGGCGCCACCGCCAGCCCGTACCGGAGGCCGGCCGACACCAGCGGACCGGCGACCGCCGAGCCGGCGGCGCTGCCGATCACGAACGCGGTGGCCACCCAGGCGAACGCCTCGGCCACCGTCCCCGGCTCCGCCAGCCGCTCCGCGGTCAGGAAGATCGCGGTCAGCACCGGCGGCAACGCCAACCCGCTGACCACCAGCAGACCGGCCATCGGCAGCGGACCCGGGGCGAGCAGCAACGGCAGGTACCCGACGGCCAGTCCGGCCGCCAGCAGCGGCAGCCGCCCCGGACCGCCCGGCCGGGCCCGGGTGTAGAGCAGGCCGCCGGCCAGCGCGCCGGCCGCCTGCGCCGCCAGCAGCCAGCCGCTCAGCCGCCGGTCGCCGGCGGCCTCCGCGTAGCCGGTCACCGACACCGCGATGCTGCCCACCGCCGCGCCGATCCCGATCACCCCGGCCACCATCACCGTGAACCGGGGTACGCGCAGCGGTCCCGCCCAGTGCCGTACCGCCGGCACCCCGCGCCACGCCCGGGCGGCGGGTGTCGAGGCGTACGCCGCCGTGCCGAGAAGTTGCGCCAACGCGGCGGCGACCAGGCCGGCGGACGGCCCGCCCAGGGTCACCGCGAGCAGGGTGACCAGCGGGCCCACCACGAAGATCACTTCCTGCACGGCGATGTCGAGGGTGTACGCCGTCGACACGGCGGCCGCCGGCAGCAGACTCGGCCAGAGCGTCCGCAGGCAGGCCTCCAGCGGCGGGGTACCCAGCCCGGCCACCGCCGCCCCGATCACCGCGCCGGTGAGGTGGCCCCCGGTCAGCGCCACCGCGCCGAACCCGAGACCGGAGAGAATCGCCGAACCCCACAGCACCGGCGGCTGCCGCCAACGGTCCACCGCCCGGGCCAGCAGCGGCGTCCCCACCGCCATGCCCCCCGTGTACGCGGCGACCAGCAGGCCGGCGGTGGCCAGACTCAGCGACTGCCGGGCGAACAACAACAGGGCCAGCGGTCCGCTGGCGGTGGGCAGCCGGCCGACCTGGCTGCTGACGAGGACTCGCAGGACCTGGGGTGCGCGCAGCACCACCCGGATCCCGGAACGGTCGACGGACATGAGGCATCGCTCCCGGTTGCTTCCGAACGGGTGAGAAAGGAGGAGGGCACCGGGAGCGGATCAGGGAGCGAAGTCGGCCCGCTCGTGGTCGTTGCCGTAGAGCGGCAGCGCGGGCGTGATCCACTGCGCGTATGCGGCTGCGACGGCCTCCACCGGGATCACCTGCCGACGGTAACCCATCGGCCGGCGGGCGGTCCGCAGCGGGCCGCTCCGGCCACTGCGGTCATGATCAACTGGGGCTTCGAGGTATGCGCATCGGTGCTACCGTGAGGCCGGCGCCGGGGTGTCCGAGCGCGATCAGCGGAATCCTCCACAGGAGCAGCACGTGCGGTCGTACCGGCTCCTCGCCACCGCGTCTCTGACCACCCTGTTCGTCGCACTGTCGGGTGCCGTCTCCGTCGCCGCGCCCACGATGGACGCTGCGGCGGCCACCAAGGCCGGCCGTGCGACCATCTCGACTGCGGGCGGACCGCGGAAGGCCGTCCGGCTCGCCACCGGCGAGCGGTTGGAGCTGATGAGCGACGACGCCCGCTCGGGGGCGCTGTTCCGCGTTCTCCCGGCCGGCAACGCAAGCAGCACCGGTCGCTACGCGTACGCGTCGGTCGGCGGGACGCTGCGGGTGCAACCGAAGGGCCACCCGGCCCAGGTGGTGGCGTCGCGGACCGGCGCTCGCGCAGCCGCGGCGGTCACGGCCGACACCTACCCGGTGAAACTCGCCATCGCCAGCCCGGTCTCGGTTTCCTCCAAGCTCCTTTACGTGTGGAACCGCCAGACCTGGGCCTATCACACCGTCACGGACGAGCAGTACACCCCGAACGGCAGCGTGCGGCTTCCGAGCGGCGACTACTTCGCCGTGGCGCTCTACAGCCAGTGGGGCGCCGGCAGTTATCTGCTCACTCGCGCCTTCCAGGTCGCCAATGCCGGCACCACCGTCCGGTTCGACGAGAGCACGGCGAGGGAAACGCGCATCGCGGTCGACGACGCCACCGCGCGCCGCTACACCTCAGCCGTGTGGATCTCGGTGCCGGGCGGCGGGCTGGCCGGCTTCGCCGGCGGCGGAGCCGAGAAGGTCTACGTGACGCCGTTCTCCGTCCCCGGAGCCTCGCTGCGCCTGCACGAGATCCTGATCAAACAGGGGACCTCCGACTACGTGCCGAGCCCCTACCGGTACGACCTCTACCACAGCTTCGACGACGCCGTTCCGGCCACTCCGGTGGCGAACGTGGCGAAGGCCGGGCTGGCCAGCACGGCCACCTCGATCCGGGGGCAGGCACGGAACACCAACGGTTCGCTGCTGACGGTGCCGGCCACGGGCGAGTGGACAGGCGTCTACCTTCCGTCCCCCGTGGCGGTCCCGGGCACCGTCACCGAGTACGTGACGCCTGACCGGTCCTTCATGCGGCTGCTCCACTACCGCCCCATGTCGCACGACCTGACGCTGGCGGACCGGGCACTGCCGGCGGGCACGTCCGCCGGCGAGACCCTCGGAGCCGCCCCGTTCGCCCCGCGCCGGTCCCGGGCCGCCGGTTCCGACCGGGACATGACCAGGATGTCGGTCTACGAGTACCCGGCCCTGAGTGACGCGGCCGGCAACCTGGGGCTCGACCGCGACGCGAGGGTCTCCGTCAGCCTCAGATCCGGGTCGGAGCCCTACATCTCGGCTTCCGGCTTGTCGCTGTACCAGGCGGTGTCCGCGACGGTGCCGGCGGTGGCGACGCCCTACCAGTTGGATCACACCGTCACCCGCACCGCGTCATGGTCCCGGCTCTCCACCGAGGTGCGCAGTGAATGGCGCTTCACCTCCGCCGGCACGACGTATCCGAACCCACTTCCCCTGGTCGACATCGACTTCGCGGTGGCCGGCCTCGACGCCCGGAACACGGCCCGGGTCGCACCCGTACGGATCAACGCGGCGGCCACCTCGCGCCGCGTGGGGGCGACCCCGACGCTGACCGGGCTGGAGTATTCGACCGACGACGGCAAGACCT
>NZ_JAPDPH010000134.1 GCF_026013475.1 Micromonospora yasonensis
GCCGGTGAGCGAGTTGAGCACGACGTCCACGCCGGGGTGCCCGCCGGGTGGGGGGAGCCCGACGGGCGGCTCGATACCGGCTCGACCGGTCAGCCGGTGACGGTGGCGAGGTAGCGCTCGGCGGCGTCCGGGGTCATGAACCAGTCCCGGAAGTCGTTCGGGTCGCTGAACCCGTTGGCGAAGCGCCGGGCGACCGCCGGGTTGCCGGCGGCCGCGCCCAGCAGTTGCTGCACGTGCGGCGGCAACGGCTGCAGCATGGCGTTGGTCCAGCCGGTGACCGCCTCGCCGGTCGCCGCCCAGAACCGCTCGAAGGCCTGCGTCATCCACTCCCGGTCGAACGGCCGGTCGCCGTGCTGCACGATCGACCCCAGGTACGAGTAGGCGCACTTCGCCGCGGTGTTGCTGCCCTGCCCGGTGATCGGGTCGTTGGCCACCACCACGTCGGCCATGCCGAGCACCAGCCCACCGGAGGGCAGCTCGGCCACCGGGTGGCGCACGGTCGGGGTGTACCGGCCGGAGAGGGTGGCCCGCCCGTCGGTCAGCTCGACGTTGGCGCAGCGCTCGTGGACCCACGGCAGGTACTGCCGGGTCAGGTCGAGGGTGAGCTTGAGGTGCTCGGCCGGGTCCCGCCGCTCGGTCCACAGGTCCAGTGGGCCGCCGGGCACCGCCTCCCAGAACAGGATCTCGCACGGTCCGGAGTGGGTCAGCCCGGGAATGACGAACAGCTCGCCCAGGCCGGGTACGGCGTTGAAGCCGACGTGGGGCACCGGCAGCAGCGGGTCCGGCGCCATTCCGTGCACGTACGCCACGGCCAGCCCGCGCTGCGGCGTGTCGTACATCGAGCGCTGCGGGTCCCGGTCGAAGACGCCCACCAGGTCGCCCTTGCCGGCGGCGACCACGGTCAGGTCGTAGCGGCCGAGGCGGGTAAGGCCGTCCAGGTCGGCGGTGGTGACGGTCTGGTAGAGCACGGTTCCGCCGCGCTGTTCGAACAGCTCCAGCCAGTCGGCCATCTTGATCCGCTGGTCGGTGCTCTGCGCGGGCTCGTCCAGCTGGCCGACGATCCGCAGTGCCCGCTCGCCGGGCGGGGCGGAGAGCGACACCTGCAGTCCCTCGATCCGGGGTGTCTTGTCCGCCCACAGGTCCAGTCCGTACCGGCGCTCGGTGGCCAGCGCGGTGGCGAACATGGCCTGGGTGCTCATCACCCAGCCGCGGCGGATCTCGTCCGGGGTGCGGGCGGACATGACGGTCACGTCGTAGCCCTCGGCGAGCAGGCTCAGAGCGAGCTGGAGGCCGGACTGCCCGGCCCCGACGACAAGGATCTTGCGCATGGTTCCTCCAGGTTGAGCTATCGCGCCGCGAGGGTGGGCCGGGCGGTGCGGGACATGGCGTGTTCCACGACGGCCAGCAGCGCGCGGGCCACCGACGACGGGTCGCGGGCGTCGCAGGCGATCAGGGGTACGCGGGCGGGCAGCGCGAGCGCCGCGCGGACGTCGTCGAGCGGGTGGTGCAGTTCGCCGTCGAAGAGGTTCACGCACACCACGAACGGCATGTCGCTGTCCTGCTCGAAGTAGTTGACGGCCGGGAAGGCGGCGGCCAGGTTGCGGGTGTCGGCGAGCACCAGCGCGCCGACCGCGCCCCGGCACAGGTCGTCCCACATCGGCCAGAAGCGGGGCTGGCCGGGCGTGCCGAACAGGTACAGCACGAGGTCGGGGCCGATGGTGAGCCGGCCGAAGTCCATCGCCACGGTGGTGGTGGACTTGTCGATGCCGGGGTCCATCCGGTCGACGGTCTCGCTGGCGGCGGTCATCCACGCCTCGGTGTTGATCGGCGGGATCTCCGAGATGGACGCGACGCAGGTGGTCTTGCCGACCCCGAAGCCGCCGGCGATGACGATCTTCGCCGAGGTCAGAGGCGGCGGATTGTCAGGCAAGCTTGCGGAGGCCATCGCGCAGTCTCTCCAGAAGGCGGAAGTCGACGTTGTCGTGGTCGGTGTGGATGAGCAGCCGGTCGGTGGCGGCCAGGTCGTCGACGACCACCCGGGTCACCCCCAGCGACATCCCGCAGACCGCGGAGAGTTCGGCCACCGACCGCGCCGTCCGGCGGGCGTGCTCGTACAGCGATCGGGCTTCGGGCAGCAGGCCGGAGGCGAAGACCGCGTCGTAGTAGGGCACCGACACCAGGGTGTGCACCAGCAGTGGTCGGCGGGTGCGGGTGCGACCGGCGGTCAGGACGTACGGCCGCACCTTCCAGTACCTCATCGGCATGATCAGCTTCCTTCGGCCGGGTCAGCGGGGCTGGCTGGCGGTCATCCGGTGCAGTTCGTGCCGCACGGCAGGGGTGAGGGCGTGCCACACCGCGCCCACGAACTGGGTCATGCGGTAGGAGACGATCCGTAGGTCGCAGCCGGGGGCGGCGGCCACCGCCAGGCCGGCGGACTCGCCGACCCGCATGAACAGCAGGTGCCCGCGGGGGAGCCGGACGGTCAGGTACTCGGCGGCGCCGAGGTCGAGCAGGGTGGCGCTGCGGTCGGCCATGCTGAGCAGGCCGGCGGTCAGCGCCGCGAGCTGGTCGCCGAGGTCGCGGCCGACGCCGTGCGAGGCGGCCAGTTGCAGGCCGTCCAGCGAGACCAGTATCGCGTGGCTGACCCCGGGCACGTCCTCGGCGAACTGCCGGATCAGCCAGGCGCAGTCGGGCAGTCCCGGGCCGCCGGTGGCCGTACCGTTGCCGGGGTACGCCTGGGTCATCGCTGCCGTCCTTCGTGGTCGGTGGTGGTGCGGGCGTCGCTGACGCCGGCCTCGAAGGCCGCCGTCTCGTCCGGCCACGCCTCGGGCGGGGAGCCGGCGTCCGGATCCGCCGGCGGGCGGGGCGCCGGGGCCTGGTCGCGGACGCTCTCCGGGACCCGTCGGGGCAGGCCGGTGGCGGATTGCGGCGCGGTGGCGGCCCCGCTGATGGTGGCCAGGGGCACGGTCGGCGAGTTGGTGCTGTCCCGCGCGGCGGCCATCGGTGTACTCCGGGGTTCGGTGGGACCGGTGGCGGCGGATGGCGGCCAGGCCGGGGGTGCGACGGTCGGGCGGGGGCCGGGCGACGGGGGCCAGGGTGCGGCGGCCGGGTCCGGCCTGGGGCCGGGTGACGAGGGCCAGGCCGGCTCGTCGGCGGTCGGATCCGGGGTGGTGGGGATCTCGCAGAGCAGCGCGCCGGGGACCAGCACGGTCGCGGTGGTGCCGCCGGAGGGGCGGTTGGTGAGGGTGACCCGCAGCCGGTGGGCGACGGCCAGGTGGGCCACCACGGCGAGCCCGAGGTGGGTGGCCGGGTCGAGGGCGCCCGGGGCGAGCGGCGTGCCGCCGAGCAGGGCGTTGAGCTGGGGCAGGTGGTCGGGGTGGAGGCCCACCCCGGCGTCCTCGATGCGCAGTAGGACGCTGCCGTCCTCGGTGATGAACGCGGACACGATGACCGGGGAGGTGGGTGGGGAGAACCGGGTGGCGTTGTCGAGCAGTTCGGTGAGCACCCGGATCACGTCGTCGGCGGCGAACTCGACCACCGCCAGGTTCACCATGTTGCCGACCCGGATCCGGGGGTAGTGCTCGACGGCCGAGGTGGCGGCCCGGACCACGTCGACGAGGGTGACGGTCTGCGGGTCGGCGTCCTCGACCCGGCGGCCCAGCAGCACCTGGAGGTTCTCCGCGTGCCGGCGGATCCGGGTGTTCGCGTGGTCGATGCGGTAGAGCCGTTCGAGGCGTTCCGGGTCCTGCTCGTCGGATTCGACGGCCTCGAGGTGGGAGCCCATCTGGTACGCCGAGGCCATGATCCGCATCGCGAACTGCTCGCAGATGGCCGGCCAGGGGTCGGGGCGTTCCTCGGGCGGCGGGGGCGGGGGTGCGGGGGTCCCCGGTGGGTCGACGGTCCACTGGGCGACGGTGGGGTCCAACCAGCGCGCCGCCCGCTGCCGCCAGGTGGCCCGGCGTCGGCCTGCCGAGGCTGCTGGCGTGATGTCGGTGCTTCTCACGAAATTACCGGCCTATCCGTGATGATCGGCTCTGGCATGGTGGAGGAGTCAACCATCGTTTGTGGGCTGATAGCAACGGCCAAGGTCGAGTTGGGGTGGTTTTTCACATCCTGCCCGCCGGGTTGCCACGAATGCTTGATCGGTGCCGGCCGGCGAAACGCAACAGCCGGACGGAGAAACTTTCCCGGCGTAGTGGACGGAAGCCGGCCGCCGGTCGTCTCCCCGGCTGCGGCATGATCATGGGGGCAGCGTCCAGCGGGGAGGAGACGGACAGGTGACTGTGGAGGTGCCGCTCGGCGGCAGGGTGCTCTTCATCGGCGACAGCATCACCGACGCCGGCCGGGACCGGTCCGCCGGCGACGACCTCGGCACCGGGTACGCGATGATGGCCGCCGCCTGGTTCACCGCCCGCCACCCCGGCCGCCGGGTCGGCTTCGTCAACCGGGGCGTCAGCGGCGACCGGGTACGCGACCTGCGCGCCCGCTGGGAGACCGACTGTCTGGCCCTCGCCCCGGACGTGGTGTCGATCCTCATCGGCGTGAACGACACGTGGCGGCGCTACGACCGGAACGACCCCACCAGCGCCGCCGACTTCGCCCGCGACTACCGGCACATCCTGGACGCCACCCGCCGGCTGGACGCGCGGATCATCCTGGTCGAACCCTTCCTCGTCCCGCTCCACGACGCGCAGCGCGGCTGGCGGGAGGACCTCGACCCGAAGGTCGACGTGGTGCGCCGGCTCGCCGCCGAGTTCGACGCGACGCTGGTCGCGGTGGACGAGCTGTTCCAGGCCGCCGACGTGGACGACCGGGTGTGGACCCGTGACGGCGTGCACCCGACCCCGTTCGGGCACGCGCTGATCGCCCAGGCGTGGCTGCGGGCGGTCACCCCGACGGCCTGAGGGTCGGGCGGGCGCGCCCGCCCGACCCCGGCGACCTCAGCCGGCCAGGTCGAGCTGGACGGTGGCGATCTCCCACGCCCGCAGCGGCAGCCGGACCGCGTCGTCCGTCACCGGCAGCTCCTCGCCCGGCCGGCCGCGCAGGTCAGCCCGACGGGCGGCGCGTACTCCCCGGCCGGCGGTGATGACCGCCTCGGTGTCCCGGCTCGCCACGATCCGCAGCTCGATCCGGCCGTCCCGGTCCCGGACGCTGGTCAACGTGACGCCGTCCCCGTCGACCGTCAGGCCGGTCACCGGCGCCGGCAGCCCGGCCGACGGGTCGCCGCCGCCCGGGAAGGCCAGCAGTTCGTGCCGGTACGCCTCGGCCGCCGCAGCCACCCCGGCGGTGTCCCAGTCACCCCGGAACGGCAGCACGGCGAGGTCGACACTGCGCTCGCCCCGGCACTGCGCCTGCGGCGTGGGCAGTTGCGGGCCGGCGGGTTCGTCACGCAGGGCGTGCCGGTTGCGGGACAGCATCCCGATGGCCCGCAGCACGGTGACCGCCAGTTCCCGGCCGGAGTCGGTCAGCTCGTACTCGGTGGGCTGGGTCAGCAGGACGGCGAGGGAGCCCTCGGCGCCCCCGGCGGCGACGAACCCGTTGGCGGGGAACGTCGGCAGCGGCACCTCGCCACCGCCGCCCTCGGCGGTCAGCCCGCGCTCGACGACCGCGAACTGGCCCTCCGCGTGGGAGGTGCCGGCCGGGGACGGCAGCGGCAGGTGCAGCCGTACCCGGTGGTCGTCGCAGCGGTTGTCGAAGCCGAGCCGCAGCCGGGCGAAGGGCTCCCCGGCCCGGACCTCCACCCGGGTGGTGACGAGGGTGGTCTCCCGCTCCACCCGGCGCGAGCCGGCGTCCACGTCGGCGCCGACCGGCCACCGGTACTCGCGGACCACGTCCAGCACGGCGACCACCGGGCCGTCGTGCACCACCTCGGTGCGTACCGCCCGGGGCTTGTCGACCAGCTCGTCGGCGGCCGGCGGGGCGTAGTTGTAGCTGTCGCCGACGTCGCCGCCGTCGACGAGCCGGCCCACCCCGTCGACGCTCACCCCGTCCGGGGTGGACAGCCGCAGCGTGCCGTCCTCGGCCACCTCGACCCGGAGCAGCCCGTTCTCGACCGTCCGGCCGGTCACCGTGACCGGCGCCGGCAGGGCCGCGGCGGGCGCGGGCGGGACCGCCGGGCGGACCGCGGCGAGGCCGAGCGCCGGCACCGTGACCGGCGCGGCGACGGTCACCCGCGGGGCGGCGACGATGCGGACCCGCCACCGGTCCGGGCCGGCCGCCTCGGCCAACGCCAGCCGGACATTCTCGACGTCGAAGGTCGGGTCGCCGTGCCGGGCCACCTCGAAGGTGAGGGTGGCGTCGGCGGGTGACACCGACCAGGTGGTGATCTCCTGGCCGTACAGCTCGGTACCGTGCACCCGGGTAAGGATTGCCGGCAGTTCGGTGGCCGGCACCAGGTCGTCGGCGAGCAGCGTGCGGGCCCGGTCGAGGACCTGGGCGGGCAGCACCGTGCCGGCGGCGTCGGCCAGGCTCACCGGCCCGTCCGCCGGGGCCTCGACGTCCAGCCGGACCACGGCCGTGCGGGTCGCCGGGGTGGGGTTGAACAGCAGGTGCCCGTCGCGCGGCACGTCGGCGGCCAGCCGCGCCCCGACCAGGTCGCAGACCGCCCGGCCGAGCTGGTCGGCCTCGGCCAGCCGGGCGGCCACCTGCTCGGCGGTCTCGTCGCAGCCGCACCCGGTCACCGAGTCGTGGCAGCTCGCGTCGATCAGCCGGGTCCACGCCATGTCCAGGAACCGCTGCACGGACGGGTCGTGGAAGAGGGCGGCGAGGGGTTCGGCGTACCGTTCGACGCGCCGCTCGGCCCGGCCCATCGCCTGCTTCAGGTGGGCGCGTACGGAGATCACGCCGGGCAGGATGTTGGCCCGGGCGTGAGAGCGCAGTTCGCCGGCCACCACGGGCAGGCCGTCCACGGTGGTCGGCTGGGTGGCGAAGTACTCGGCGAGGGTGCCCAGCCGCAGGCGTACCCCGTCGAGCGCGGCGGCGGCGAGCCGGTCCGGGGCGTCCGGCGCGGGCGCGGCGTGGTCGGTGCCGTACATCGCCAGCACCGGGGTATCCACGCCGTCGGGCCGCCAGCCGGTCAGCCGCTCGGCCAGGTCGGCGGCCCGGCGGGTGACCAGGCGCGGGTCGTCCATCAGGCCGGCCGCGTTGCCGTAGCCGCCGGGCAGGTACTCGGTGCGGATCGTGGTGCCGTCCGGGGCGCGCCAGGCGAAGGTGTGCGACCGCACCCGCTCCGGTACGCCCCGGAACACGCAGGCGTGCGCGAGCCCCGCGCCGGCCAGGATCTGCGGCATCTGCGCGATGTGGCCGAACATGTCGGGCAGGTAGCCGACCGGCATCGCCCCGCCCAGTTCCGTGCTGCGGGCCAGGCCGCGCTCCAGGTTGCGGACGATGTTCTCGCCGGAGCAGAGGAACTCGTCGAGCAGGATCTGCCACGGGCCGATCGCCAGCCGGCCGGCGCGGACCAGCGCCTCGACTTGCGCCCGGCGTTCGGGACGGACCTCCAAATAGTCGTCGACGGCGGCGAGCTGGCCGTCCAGGGTGAACCGTTGCCGCTCGTCGGCCGCCATCCGGTCGAACACGTCGTCGAGCAGCGCCACCAGGCGCAGCCGGAACCGCTGGAACGGCTCGTACCACTCCCGGTCCCAGTGGGTGTGCGGTACCACGATGATCTCGGTCGTCATGTCAGCTTCGCCGCCTCTCCGCCGATCGCCGCGCCGGTCAGCTCCCCGTAGCGGCGGACCACCTGTTGGCTGGTACGTAGGTCGGCGGCGCCCTCGGCGACGCCGGTCAGCGGGCGCGCGCCCGCGGTCACCATCGCGTGGAAGGCGACCAGCTCCTGCTCGAACGCCTCGGTCACCGACCGGAACTCGGCCCGCCGCTCGCCGCCGTCGTGCCGGTCCACCGCGGTCAGCGTGGTCGGCGCGTTGAGCAGGTACGGCGACGGGAAGACCAGCTCCAGGGCGCCCCGGGCGTGGTGCAGGATCACCGTCTCCCGGTAGGCGGGGACGTCGGGCAGGTTGAGCCAGCGGATGCCGTACCGGCCGCCGGACGCCAGCCGGCCGGAGATCTCCACCGACGGCTCGGCCGGCCCGACCGGGGTCAGCGGCCAGGTCGCCACGTGGTCCACCGTGGCCGGTGCGCCGGTGAACAGCCGCAGCAGGGACAGGTCGTGCGAGATGCTGTTGATCAGGATCTGGTAGAGGATGCGGGCGCCCGGATCGGCGCCGACCGCCGCGTCGAGCAGCCGCTCGTCGGCCTCCCGGAGCCGGGCCACCGCCCCGGCCGGCAGGTCCCGGGGCGCCGGCGGCAGGTTGGCGAAGGTGAGCTGCTGCTCGCCGGCGGCGTGCAGGACGGTCACCTCGACCGCGTGCACCGCCGCCGCGCCGCCGAGCCCGTCCAGCAGCCGGGCGGCCTCGGTGACCGCCGGGTCGTACTGCTTCATGTAGCCGACCATCAGCGCGGCGTCGGCGTCGGCGAGCCGGTCCGCCTCGGCGAGGGTGTAGGCGAGCGGCTTCTCGCAGAGCACCGGCAGTCCCTGGCGCAGCGCGGCGGCGGCGAGGTCGCCGTGCGAGCCGGAGGTGGCCAGCAGGACCGCGTCGCAGCCGCCCGCGCCCACCATCTCCGCCGCGTCGGTGTGCCGGCGGGGCGGTTCGACGCCGTACCGGTCGCCGAGTTCGGCCAGCCGGGCCGGTGACAGGTCGCTGAGCGCGACCACCTCGAACAGGTCGGCGCGGCGTTGCAGCAGCGGCAGGTGCACGGTCCGGGCGATGACGCCCAGCCCGGCCACCGCGATACGGATCCGCTTCCCCGGTTCGGTCATCGCAGCGCCTCCTCGACCCGGCGCAGGTTGGCCTGCTGGTCGGCGCGGATCCGGGCCAGGTCCCGGCCCTGCCCGGGGGCGTCCTGTTCGATCACCAGCCAGCCGGTGTAACCGGTCTGGTCCAGCTCGCGCAGCACGGCGGTGAGGTCGACGTCGCCGGCGCCGAGCGGGCAGAACCCGCCGGCCGCGACCACCTCGGTGAGGCCGCCGCCGGCGTCCCGGACCCGCCGGTGGACGTCGAGGTCGGCGCCCTTGAGGTGCACCTGGCCGATCCGCCCGGCCCACTTGCAGGCCGCCGCGACCGGGTCGCCGCCGGCGAGGGCGAGGTGCCCGGTGTCCAGGCAGATCGCCACGTCGGTGAGTTCCAGCAGCCGGTCGGCCTCCGCCTCGGTCTCCACCAGGGTGCCCAGGTGGTAGTGGAACACCGGTTCCAGGCCGCGGTCGCGGCAGCGGTCGACGGCCTGCTGCACCCGGGCGGCGAGGTCCGGCCATTCGGTTGCCGGCAGCGCGGTGGTCAGGTCCGGCGGGGTGCCGGGGCGGGCCATCCGGGCCGGGTCGCCGGGGCAGGCCAGGGTGGGGCGGGGCGCGAAGCGCGGGTCGTCGACGCTGACCGCGGTGAACACGTCCAGCGCCGCGTCGAGCTGGGCAAGGTCCGCGGTGAACCCGTCCGGGTCGGCGAAGCGCAGGTCGACCCAGCCGCCGGCCAGCCCGATCCCGGTCGCGGCGAGCCGCCGGTCCAGCGTCTCGCCGGTGCCGAGGTAGCCGATCGGTCCGGAGTCCACGCCGGTGTAGCCGTCCGCCGCCAGCGAGGCGAGCAGGTCCTCGGGACCGACCTCGGGGTCGGTCGGCTGGTAGATGCCGTAGTTGACCGGGGCTCCGGCCACTCTGGTACGTCCGCTCAGCTGCACAGCGCGATCACCTCCATGCGGTGGGATTCGAGGACGTGCAGTCCGTCGCCGGCCGGCAGCCGGCACCGGTCGCCCCGCACGACCCGGTGCCGGCCGTCCGGGTAGCCGAGCAGCGCGCCGTCCGCGTCCAGGGCCAGCAGTTCGTCGCCGAGCCGTAGCAGCAGGGGGGCGCCGGGGCCGGCGGAGATCGCGGTACGGCCGGCGGCCAGGGCGGCGCGGACGGTGGCCTCGTCGGTCGGGTCACCGTCGGCGAGGACCCAGGTGGTCGGTGCGCCGGGCAGTGCGTCCGCGCCGGGCCGGTGGAAGTCGCTGCCCCCGACCGGTACGACGTCCGGCCGCCACGCCTGCGCCCAGGCGAGCGGGGCACCCCAGGTGCGGTCCCACCAGCCGGAGTGCCACACCTCGGCGAGTCGGGTGCGGGTGGTGAGCGGCTGCCGCCAGGCGCAGTCGCCGCCGAGCGGGTGGTTGACCGACATCAGCCCGCCGGCCGCTTCCGCCGTGGCGAGCCAGCGGTCGGGCGGTTCCCGGAAGTCGATCCAGCCGACCGGCCCGAACACGTTGGCGTGGCCCCGGTCGGTGGTCACCTCCTGGCCGGGCAGCAGCGTGATGCCGTACCGGTCGGCCGACGCCGGCAGGTGCGGGTGGTGGCTGACGGTGTTGTGGTCGGTGACGGCGAGGAAGTCCAGGCCGCGCGACACGGCGAGGGCGGCCAGCTCGTCGACGGTGTACGCGCCGTCGCTGTGCACGGTGTGCGCGTGCAGGTCCCCGGCGAGCCACCGCATCCCGTCCACCTCGGGCAGCTGCGGGCGCGGCGGGCGCGGCGGCCGGGGCGGTGCCGGGGCGGCCGCCGGTGGCGCGGATGCGGTGGCGCTGGCGGTGGCGGTGACCTCGTACGGCAGGCCGTCGGGCGGGACGCGGTGCAGCCGCAGCAGCACCTGCCACTCGCCGGGTTCCAGCTCGCCGGGCAGGTAGCCGGGGGTGGCATGGCCGGCGGTGATGGTGTACTCGTCGCGGGCGCCGCCGGACCAGCCGCGGAAGCCGGCCGGGCCGAGGCACCCGAGGTCGAGCACGCCCGCGTCGCGGGAGTACGCCAGCCGGACGGTGAGCGCGGCGGTGCCCGGGGCCACGGTGACCGGCAGGTGCCGCATGATGTTCTGCGCGCGGTCCCGCAGCGTCCAGGTGCCCCGGTGCGTCGTCACGTCAGGCGTCCGCCCCGACTCCGGTACGCGGTGCCGGCACCGGTGGCGCGGCGGCGCCGGTGACCAGTTCGCCGTCCCGGTAGATGAGGGACCGGCCGGGGCGGGGGACCACCCAGCCGGTGTCGCCGGGCTGCGGTTCCCGGCCCTCGGGCACCACCACCTGCACGCTGGTGGTGTCGTCGTCGCCGGGCAGGTCCAGCGACACCAGGGAGAAGCTGCCGAGGTTCTCCACCACGACGACCCGGCCGGTCAGCGCGCCGGGGGCCGGCTCGGGGGAGTAGTCGAGGTACTCGGGCCGGACGCCGTAGACCACGTCCTCGGCGTCGGCGAGCCGGCCGCGTGCCTCTTCGGGCACCGGCAGCCGCACCCCGGCGACGGCGAGTTCGTCGCCGTGCGCCCGGGCCGGGACGAGGTTCATCGGGGTGGAGCCGATGAAACCGGCGACGAAGGTGTTGGCGGGGCGGCGGAACACCTCGGTGGGGGTGCCCACCTGGCGGATCCGTCCGCCCTCCATGACCGCGATCCGGTCGGCGAGGGCGAGGGCCTCGGCCTGGTCGTGGGTGACGAACACGGTGGTGACGCCGAGTTCGCGTTGCAGCCGCTTGAGGAAGGTGCGGGCCTCCAGCCGCAGCCGGGCGTCCAGATTGGACAGCGGTTCGTCGAGCAGGAACACCTGCGGGTGGCAGGCCATCGCCCGGGCCAGCGCCACGCGCTGCTGCTGGCCGCCGGAGAGCTGCCCGGGCCGGCGGTCCAGCAGCGCGGACAGGCCCAGCTCGTCGGCGGTGCTCGCGGCCTTGTCCTGCCGGGCGGCCCGGCCGACCTTCTTGATCCGCAGCGGGTACGCGATGTTGTCCCGCACGGTCATGTGCGGGAAGAGCGCGTAGTCCTGGAAGACCATGGCCACGTCCCGCTGCCCCGGGGGCAGGTTCGTCACCGCCCGGTCGCCGATGCGCACGCTGCCGCCGGAGGCGAGTTCCAGGCCGGCGATGGTACGCAGCAGGGTGGTCTTGCCGCAGCCGGACGGGCCGAGCAGGGCGAAGAACTCGCCGTCGGCGATCTCCAGGTCGAGGGCGTCCAGGGCGCGTACCCCGTTGGGGTAGACCTTGGTCAGCTCGCGCAGGGTGATGGCGGACATCAGCGCTTGATCCCTCCGTGGAAGCGGAAGCCGTACCTGCTGCTGACGAAGACGAACATCAGCGCCACCGGCAGCGAGTAGAGCAGCGAGAAGGTGGACAGCAGCCGCAGGTCGGCCTGGCCGCCCTCGGTGTAGAGGGTGTACATGATCACCGCGGCGGGGGCCTTGTCCGGGCCGCGCAGCAGCAGGAACGGCACCAGGAAGTTGCCCCACACGTTCGCCACCGCCCACACGCCCACGGTGGCCAGGCCGGGCCGGACCACCGGCACCACGATGTGCCGCATGATCTGCAGCGGGCTGGCGCCGAACACCCGCGCCGACTCCTCGTAGGAGGTCGGGGTGGCGTCCATGAAGTCCTTGAGGATGAAGATCGCCGCCGGGAGCAGGCCGCCGGTGAGGACCAGGATCACCCCGAGCCGGGAGTCGATCAGGTTGAGCCGGAAGGCCAGCTCGAACAGCGGCACCATGGTGGCGGTGCCGGTGACGATCGACGACAGCAGCAGCAGGCCGTAGAGGAGCGCGTCGCGGCCCGGCACCCGGACCCGGCTCAGCGCGTACGCGGCCAGCGCGGCGAACACCACCACCAGCAGTGCGGTGCCGCCGGCCAGCCACACCGAGTTGACCAGCGAGGTCAGCGCGTACGGGTTGTCCAGCAGGGTACGGAAGTTGTCCAGGGTGAACCTCGGCAGCGAGATGCCGATCGTCGGGGTGTCGTCGAACGGGGCGGTGGCCAGCCAGAGCAGCGGCAGGGCGAAGAAGGCCAGCACGAGGCAGAGGAAGACGTACCGGCCGATGCGGGCCAGCATGTGCCGCGCCGCCGCCCGCGCCGCGTCGTCGGTCCGGGCCCGGTCCGCCACGGCGCTCATGCCCGCTCCTTTCGCCGGCCCAGCATCCGCAGGTAGATCAGCGCGATGACCAGGTTGATCAGCAGCATGAGGAACGAGATGGCCGCGCCGAAGCCCAGCTCGCCGCCGGACAGCGCCACCTTGTAGACGTAGACCGCGAGGATCTCCGACCGCTGCTCCGGGCCGCCCGCGGTGATCAGGAACGGCGTGAAGTCGTTGAACGTCCAGAGGCTGATCAGCAGCAGGTTGGTCAGCATGTGGCCGCGGATACGCGGGAACACCACGTCGCGCAGCTGCTGCGCGGTGGAGGCGCCGGCCAGCCGGGCGGTCTCCAGGTGCGAGCGGGGGACGTTCTCCAGTGCGGCGGCGTACAGCATCATCGAGAACGCGGTGCCCCGCCAGGTGTTGAAGATGATGATCGACAGCATCGGGTGGTCGAGCAGCCACGCGGTGCCGGGCGTGTGCAGCAGGACGTTGAGCGCGCCGGCGTCCCGGTCGAGCAGGGCGATCCACAGGAACGCGACCACCGAGCTGGGCAGGATCCAGGAGAGCAGGACGAACGCCTCGACCACCCGGCGCAGCGGCCCGCGCCGGTCGCGCAGCGCGAACGCGATCGCGAAGCCGAGGCCGGCCTGACCGATCACCGCCGAGCCGAGCACGAACTGCAGGGTGAGCAGCAGCGAGGTGCGGAACCGCTCGTCGCCCAGCGCCGTGGTGTAGTTGTCCAGCCCGACGACCTCCGGGTGCGCCGCGGCCAGCCCGGTGAGCCGGTAGTTGGTGACCCCGAGGTAGATCGTCCAGGCGGCCGGCAGCACGAGGAAGAGCAGGATCAGCACCATGCTGGGGACGAGGAACCCGGCAGCCCGGGCCCGGCCCAGCCCGGCCGCGTCAGGGGCCGGGGAGGCGCCCGTTTCCGGGCGCGCTCCCTCGACCGTCTCGTCAGGACGAGACGTTACCTGGACCACCGACGATCCCCTCGACCTTCTTCTGGTACGCCGAGGCCGCCTCGTCGGCGCTCTTGCCCGACGCCGCTGCCGCGGTCGCCTCCTGCAGCGCGACCGAGACCTGCGGGTAGACCGCCAGCGGCGGCCGGTACGCGGTCAGCGGCAGCACCTTCTCGGCGACGAAGTTCAGCATCGGGTCGCCGCTGAGCACCTCCTTGTTGACGTCCGTGCGGGAGGTGATCCGCGCCGCCCCGGCGAGCTGCGCCTTGGTGGCCTCCGCCGAGTGCATGAACGCCAGCAGCTCGAACGCCTGCGACGGGTACTTCGAGTTGGGGTTCAGCACGTCGACGCCGCCGCCGGACATGCTGACGAAGTCCTGGCCGCGGATGCCCGCGCCGGGCTGCTTGGCCGGGATCATCGCGTACCCGACGGTGCTGTCCCGGTCGGGCATCTTGGCGGTGCCGTCCTTCGGGTTGATGACGCTGCGCCAGAAGTAGTCGCCCTCGGCCAGGATGCCGATCTTGCCGGCGGCGAACTCCTCGAAGGACTTGTCGCGCCCCTTGGCCTCCTGCTGGAGCTTCGGGTCGCCGAGGCCACCACCGTAGATCTTGGTGTAGAAGTCGAGCACGTCCTTGACCGGCTGGTTGGCGCCGGCCCACTTGCCGTCCTTCCAGATCTCCCCGCCGGCGCCGACCAGCAGCGGCAGCGCACCCTGCATGGTGGTCGCCTCGCCCATCGCCGTACCGGCGTTGATCTGGATCGGCGTCACCCCGGGCAGGGCCTTGAGCTTGGTGCCGGCGTCGAGGATCTCCTGCCAGCTCTTCGGCTGCCAGTCGGCGGGCAGGCCGGCCTGGGCGAAGAGCTTCTTGTTGAAGTAGAGCACCCGGCCGTCGGTGCCCTGCGGGATGGCGTACCGCCTGCCCTCGAACGTGCCCAGGCCCTGCACGCTCTCCGGGATCTGGGACCAGCCGTCCCACTTGTCGGCCTGGTCACCGGCCACGTCGGACAGCGGCTTGAGGTAACCGGCCTGCACGAACTCGCCGACCCAGATGCCGTCGACGGACATCACGTCGGCGCCGCCCTTGGACCGCAGGTCCAGGGCAAGCTTGGTCTTGTACTGCTCGTCGTCGACGCCACTGGCCACGAACGACACCTTGGCGGTGACGCCCTTGGCCTTCTGGGCCTCGACGAACCGGGGGATGACCCACTTCTCGATCCACTCGGCGCTGGTGGAGTTCTTGCCCCCGGTGATGGCGTTGGCGGCGATGGTGAGGGTGATGTTCTTGGCGTCCTTGCCGGCGGGCCCGTCGGAGCCACCGCAGGCCGTGGCGGTGAGGGTGACGGCGGTGAGCGCGGCGAGCACGCCCGTGACGCGTCTCGGCGTGACTGACATGGGCTGTTCCCTTCGCAAGAGGTGACTTTCGAAGAGACTCGCGGGTCGCCGGCCGGCCGCAGGTCGGTGCCGGCGGTGCTTGTCGGCCACAATGTCATGACAGCCTGACGACGTAAATACCTGTCACTGAAATCGGCGCGAAACATTCACCGTCACCGCTCGGCGACGGTCACCTCAAGGGCGTAGCGGGAGGCGCGGTAGATGTGCTCGCCGTGTTCGACGTGGCGGCCCTCGTCGTCGTAGGCGGTGCGGGACATGGTCAACAGCGGGGCGTTGCGCCGCTCGCCGAGCATCTGCGCCTCGGCGGCGGTGGCGGCCCGCGCGCCGATCCGCTGGTGGGCGCTGCGGACCCGGACGCCGGCCGCGCGCAGGATGGCGTAGAGACCCCGGGTCTGCAGGGCCTCCAGGGAGAGCCGGACCGGGGCCGGTGGCAGCCAGTTCTCCATCACCGCGAGGGGCTCGCCGTCGGCGAACCGCAGCCGGCGCAGGTGCTGCACCGGACTGTCGGCGGCCACGCCCAGCGCGGCGGCGACCTTCGCCGGGCACTCCACGGTGGCCAGTTCCAGCACCGAGGTGGACGGTTGCCGCCCGGCCCGGGCCAGGTCGTCGTGCAGACTGGTCAGCTCCACCCCGCGGCGGACCTCACCACGGACGACCTGGGTGCCCACGCCCCGGCGGCGCACGATCAGCCCCTTGTCGACCAGGTGCTGGATGGCCTGCCGGACGGTGGGGCGGGACAGTCCCAGCCGGTCGGCGAGCTGCAGCTCGCTGTCCAGCCGGTCACCGGGCGCCAGGTCACCGCGCTGGATCGCGGCGGCGAACTGCTCGGCGACCTGGAAGTAGAGCGGGACCGGGCTGCTCCGGTCGACGACGATCTCGGGGCCGGTCACGGGGACCTCCTCGTCGGGGATGCCCGTGGTCGGGGGCACGGGATGGGCGTCACTGTACCGAAGCGGTCACCGGGGGCAGAGTCTTGCGGATGTCAGGACAACACATTGACACCACTCGCGGCCACTGTTACCAATCAATGACCAGGTTCGAGCCGGCGGTGACGCCGTCGCCGGCCCGGCGGAAGGACGCCGCATGCTCGACGTGCTCACCATCGGCCGGGTCGGGGTGGACATCTACCCCCTGCAGATCGCCACGCCGCTGGCCGAGGTCGAGACGTTCGGCAAGTTCCTCGGCGGCAGCCCGACCAACGTGGCGGTCGCTGCCGCCCGCTACGGCCTGCGCGCCGGAGTGGTCACCCGCACCGGCGCCGACGCCTTCGGCGAGTACGTGCACCGGGCGCTGCGCGACTTCGGCGTCGACGACAGCCAGGTACGACCCGTCGCCGGCCTGCCCACCCCGGTGACCTTCTGCGAGATCTTCCCGCCCGACCACTTCCCGATCTGGTTCTACCGCACACCCACCGCGCCGGACCTGCAGATCCACCCCGACGAGCTGGACCTGGACGCGATCACCACGGCGCGGATCTTCTGGCTCACCGGCACCGGGCTGTGCCAGCGACCCAGCCGGGACGCGCACGCCGCCGCGCTGGCCGCCCGCGCCGGCCGGGCACACACCGTCCTGGACCTGGACTACCGGCCGATGTTCTGGCCGGACCCGGCCGCCGCCACGGCCGCGTACGCCGACGCGCTGCCGCACGTCACCGTCGCCGTCGGCAACCTCGACGAGGTGGCGGTGGCGGTCGGCAGCCGGGACCCGGAACACGCCGCCCGGCTGCTGCTCGACCGCGGCCCCCGGCTGGCGGTGGTCAAGCTCGGGCCCGACGGCGTGCTGGCCGCCACCGCCGAGCAGACGGTCCGGGTGCCGCCGGTGCCGGTCGAGGTGGTCAACGGCCTCGGTGCCGGGGACGCCTTCGGCGGTGCACTCTGCCTGGGCCTGCTGCGCGGCTGGCCACTGGAGCGGACGCTCCGGTTCGCCAACGCGGCCGGGGCCATCGTCGCCTCGCGCCTGGCCTGCTCGTCCGCCATGCCCGACGAGGCCGAGACCGAGGCGCTGGCGGCCCGCGCACAGCCGGCTCCAGCCACGGAAGGAGATCGGTGAGCACCGAGTACGAGGCACTGACCCTCACCCGCGCGCACCGGCCGCAGGCGATCGCCGAGGCCGCCGCCCGGCGTACCCGTCGACCGTGGCCCGACCACGACCGGCCGCTGTTCGTCATCGCCGCCGACCACCCGGCCCGGGCCGCGCTCGGCGTACGGGACCGGCCGATGGCCATGGCCGGGCGGACGGACCTGCTCGACCGGCTGCGCCTGGCCCTGTCCCGCCCCGGCGTCGACGGGGTGCTCGGCACCCCCGACATCCTCGAGGACCTGCTGCTGCTCGGCGCGCTCGAGGACCGGCTGGCGATCGGCTCGATGAACCGCGGCGGCCTCTCCGGCGCCGCGTTCGAGCTGGACGACCGGTTCACCGCGTACGACGCCGACAGCATCGCCGCGATGGGCTACGACGGCGGCAAGATGCTCTGCCGGATCGACCCCGACGACCACGGCACCGCCTCCACCCTGCAAGCCTGTGCCCGGGCGGTCAGCGCGCTGGCCGCCCGCCGCACGGTGGCGCTGGTCGAGCCGCTGTGGGTCGGCCGGGCCGACGGGCGGGTCCACGTCGACCTGAGCCCCGAGGCGGTGATCAAGAGCGTGAGCGTCGGGCAGGCGCTCGGCACCACGTCGGCGTACACCTGGTTGAAGCTGCCGGCGATCGACGAGATGGCGCGGGTGATGGCCGCGACCACGCTGCCCGTGCTGCTGCTCGGCGGCGACCCGACCGAGACCCCGGACGTGGTCTACGCCCGCTGGCAGCGGGCGCTGCGGGTGCCCGGCGTACGGGGCCTGGTGGTCGGCCGGGCGCTGCTGTACCCGCCGGACGACGACGTGGCCGCCGCGGTCGACCTCGCTCACTCCCTGCTGCCCACGAGGCAGGAGGCGTGAGCTTCCACCTGCCGTGGGGGTCGACCGCGCGGGAGCCCTGGGCGCTGGAGGTCGGCCCCGAGCGGGCCGGCTGGACGTACGCGGGACTGCGGGTGCTGGTGCTGCCCGCCGGCGGGGAGGTCACCTTCGCCACCGGCGAGGAGGAGATGCTGGTCCTGCCGCTCGCGGGGTCCGCCACCGTGCGTTGTGACGGGACCAGCCTGGCGTTGACCGGGCGGTCCTCGGTGTTCGCCGCGGTCACCGACTTCGCCTACCTGCCCAGGGACGCCACGGTCACCGTCACGGGGCAGGGGCGGTTCGCGCTGCCGTCCGCCCGGGCCCGGCGCCGGTTGGCGCCCCGCTACGGCGCGGCCGGGGACGTGCCGGTGGAGTTGCGCGGCGCCGGCTCGGCCAGCCGGCAGGTCAACAACTTCTGCGCCCCGGAGGTGTTCGACTGCGACCGTCTGGTGGCCGTCGAGGTGCTCACCCCGGACGGCAACTGGTCGTCGTACCCGCCGCACAAGCACGAGGACGACCGGGTGCACGACGACGCCCGGGTCGAGGCCCGGCTGGAGGAGATCTACTATTTCGAGGTCGCGGGCGGCGCGCCCGGCGACGGCGGGGCGGTCGGCTACCAGCGGGTGTACGGCAGCGCCGAGCGCCCCATCGACGTCCTCGCGGAGGTGCGCACCGGGGACGTGGTGCTCGTCCCGTACGGCTACCACGGGCCGTCGATGGCCCCGCCCGGCCACCACCTCTACTACCTGAACGTGCTGGCCGGACCGGGTCCGGTGCGCAGCATGGCGTTCGTGGACGATCCGCGGCACGGCTGGATCCGGGACGGCTGGGCCGGGCAGCCGATCGACCCGCGGCTGCCGCTGACCCGGGCAGGAGGCGACCGATGCCCAGACTGACCGTGGCGCAGGCCGTGGTGACGTTCCTGGCCCGGCAGTGGTCCGAACGCGACGGCCGGCGGCAGCGGTTGATCCCGGCCTGCTTCGGCATCTTCGGCCACGGCAACGTGGCCGGCCTCGGCGAGGCCCTCGCCGGCGCCGCCGCGGCGGGCGTGGACCTGCCGTACCGGTTGTGCCGCAACGAGCAGGGGATGGTCCACACCGCCGCCGCGTACGCCCGGATGACCGACCGGCTCAGCACGCTGGCCTGCACCACCTCCATCGGGCCGGGCGCCACCAACCTGGTCACCGGCGCCGCCGGGGCCACCATCAACCGGCTGCCGGTGCTGCTGCTGCCCGGTGACAGCTTCGCCACCCGGCCGGCGAGCCCGGTGCTGCAGGAGCTGGAGGACGTCCGCTCGTACGACGTCAGCGTCACCGACGCGCTGCGCCCGGTCTCCCGCTACTGGGACCGGATCAACCGGCCCGAGCAGCTGCCGGCCGCGTTGCTGGCGGCGATGCGGGTGCTCACCGACCCGGTGGAGACCGGCGCGGTCACCCTCGCCCTGCCGCAGGACGTGCAGGCCGAGGCGTACGACTGGCCGGAGGAGTTGTTCGCCGACCGCACCTGGCACGTGCCCCGGCCCCGGC
>NZ_JAPDPH010000135.1 GCF_026013475.1 Micromonospora yasonensis
GCAGCACGGTCGGTGACGGTTCGGTCTCCCTCTACGCGCCGGTCTCGGACCCCAACGGCGGCACCCTCGGCGTCAGCTTCAAACTCTGGAAGACCAGCGACACCGCCCAGACGGCCATCGCCTCCTCCGACCCCAACCTGCTCACCGTCAGCTCCGGCAGCACAGCGGTACTCGTCGTCCCGGTCGACAAGTTCCGCACCGCCGCCGGTGGTGCCGTCACCAACTTCTCCTGGAAGGTCCAGGCCACCGACTTCCGCACCCCCAGCGACTGGTCCGCCACCTGCACGTTCGCCTTCGACCCCACCCGGCCCGGCCCGCCGTCGGTGAGCGATGCCCCAGCCGGCACCACGATCGGGCAGCCCGCCACGTTCACCGTCACCAAGGGCACCAGCACGACCGTCCCGAGCAGCTACGTCTACCAACTCAACGCGGGCGCGCCGGTCGAGGTCACCGCGGACAGCGCCGGGACGGCCAGCATCTCGGTCGCGCCGACCCGGTTCACCAACACCCTCACCGTCACGAGCATCTCGGCGGGTGGAAACTTCGGTGACGCGGCGAGTGTGGTCTTCAACGCCGACCCGGCGGCCGTCGCGGCCGACGGTGACCTCACCGGCGACGACGTGCCCGACGTGCTCACCGTCGGCGCCGCCAACGCCATGCCCTCCGGCCTCTGGCTCGGCAGCGGAAACGGAAACGCCGGCATCGACAAGGTCGGGACGAACATCGGGGCCCGGGGCAACGGCGTGACCGGGCAGAACGTGCCGGCCGACTTCGACGGCGCGCAGGCCGTCACCGGCCACTTCACCGGCACCGGCCTCCAGGACGTCCTCGTCTACTACCCCACCGGCACCAACGCCGGCGGCGGCGGAGTCCTGCGCGCCAACGGCGACGGCAGCGTCATCCAGGCCCAGCTCAGCGGCAACCAGTTCACCGTCGTGAGCGACCTGCTCGTCGACGGCGACGGCAACTCACCCATCCAGGTGGCCAACGCTGGCGACAGCCGCCGCATCGCCGACCCCAGCAACCCCACTCCCATCCCCGACCTCATCGGCACCAGCGGCAACGCCACCACCGGCTACCACCTCACCTACTACCAGAATGGCGCCGCACCCGGCCTCTACTTCAACCCCGCCCCCCTGACCACCACCACCCCCACCGGCGACATGAACTGGGACCAGTGGACCCTCACCACTGCCCAACTCGCCGGCGGCAGCGCCATGTACCTGTGGAACAAGACCACCGGCGCCCTGCACCTCTGGACCGACCTCACCGTCAACCCCGACACCGGCCAACTCACCTACACCCCGTACAACCTCGGCCTGTGGAACGCCGGCCAGAACCTCGCCCTCCGCGCGGGGGACGTCAACGCCGACGGTGCTCCCGATCTCTGGGCGATCGGGGCCAACTCCACCATCACCACCTGGACGGCCAGCAACCTGGCCAACGGCACCGGCACCATCGCCAGCGCTGCCAGCCAGGGTCTGATCACGTCCAACCACGCCTGGCAGCTCGACGACGCCGAGTCCGGCACCGTGACCACCGCCCGCGACACGGTCGGCAGCCTCTCCGCCACCGGCAACAGCGGTGTCACCTGGAGCACCGGTGACATGTTCGACCCGGACGCTGTCTTCAACGGCACCAACGGCACGCTCACCACCAGCGGGCCCGCGGTCAACACGAGCACGGACTTCTCGCTCTCGGTCTGGGTCAAGCCCACCGCCACCGGCGGCACCGTCCTCTCCCAGGACGGCGTCAACACCGCCGGCTTCAAGCTGTGGGCCGAGAGCTCGGACATGTCCTGGCGCTTCGCCATGTCGCGCAGCGACGTCGCCAGCCCGGTCTGGGACACCGTGAGCAGTGGGGCCAACACCGTGCGGCTCGGCGTGTGGACCCAGCTGACGGTGACCTTCAAGCCCGCCGGCGGCAACCTCAGCAACATGTACCTGTACGTCAACGACCGCAACGTCGCGGCGACGGCACACTCGACGGTGTGGAACGCCGGCGGCGGCTTCCGCATCGGCAGCCTCAAGACCGGCACCAGCAGCGTCGCCAGCTACTTCAAGGGTGAGCTGTCGTTCGTGCAGGCGTGGGACTCGGTGACCCTCAACCCGACGCCGGCGGCGCATGACCTGACCGGCGACGGTAAGCCGGACATCGTCACGGCGGACTCGTCGGGCGTCCTGTGGCTGCGGGCCAACACCGGTGGCACCGGCACCGCCACCTTCGCCGCCCCGGTGAAGATCGGCCAGGGCTGGTACCCCTACCGCTGGGACATCGCGGACTGGACGCAGGACGGCCTGGCCGACGTCATGGCCGTGGACAGCGAAGGCCTGCTCTGGGTCTACCCGAACGTGAACGGTGCCCCCAGTTACGCCAACCGCACCCAGCTCGGCGTCCAGTGGGGCGACTACACCCACGCCTCCGGCAACGCGAACACCAACAAGCGTCCGGACCACTTCGGCATCAAGAACTCGACCGGTGAGCTGTTCTACTACCCGAACGGCTGCTGCAAGGTGCAGGTGGGTCGGTCCGGCTGGTCGAACTACCGCATCTACCCGTACGACTGGGACCACGACGGGCTCGACGACCTCATCGCGATCGACCCGGCGGGTGGCATGTACTACTACCCGAACACCGGCCAGTCCGGTCTGGCGATGTTCGGCACCCGGAAGCAGATCGGCACCGGCTGGAGCACCTACCGGGTGGCCATCGCCGACGTGAACACCGACGGCTCCCCGGACGCCGTGGCGATCGACTCCGCCGGCAACGCCTGGGTGTACCCGGGTCGGGGAGGCATCTACTGGGGTCCCCGCTACCAGGTGGCCAGCGGCTGGAGCACCACCGCGGTCAGGGCCATCGGCTGACCGGGTACCGCGCGGGTCTGGTGCCCGGATGCCGGAAGGCGTCCGGGCACCATCCGTTTCCTGGCTCAGTCTCCGACCACCGCCCGGACGTAGGCGACGCAGTCGTCGTGCAGGGCAGACCAGGGCTCGCCGAACACCTCGTCGGCGGCGGCGTCCACCGACCGGCGCTCGTGCACCACGGCCCGGAAGAAGTCGAGCACCCGCTGCTCGCCGTACCGGTCGACCAGGTGGCGGACGGCCAGGTAGCCGACGCCGTAGGCGCCCCCGACCCGGTCGTCGGCCGCGTCGTCGGCGGGCGCCAGCGAGTCCAGTCGGCCGTTCCAACCGCCACGGACGAGCCGGCGCACCTCGGCCAGGCCCTCGTACCGGTCGACCGGCTGGCCGTCCACGCCCGCGTACTCGGCCAGGCCCTCCACCAGCCACCAGCTCGACCGGTCGGAGTAACCCCGGTCGGGCAGCGAGGCGGCGTGGGTCAACTCGTGCCGGAGCAGGTCGTCGACCCCGGCGGGTGAGAGGCTCTGGGCGTTCAGCACGACGTCGTGGTGCCCGCCGCCGACGCCGACCGCGTAGCCGGCCGTCCACTTCGGGCGGCCGCCGCCGTACCAGCGCTGCCACTCCGTCCGCCCGGCGTAGAAGACCAGGTAGCGGTCCGGCGGGGTGCGGTCCACCGCGTACCGGTCGGCGACCTTCGCGGCGGCCTCGGCTGTGGCGAGCAGGCCGGGCAGCTTGGCCCGCTGGGCGGGTGTGGTGGCGACGACGCTTCGCTTCCCGACCGCCACCGCGAGGTCGCTGACCTCCCACGGTCGGACGCCGGCCGACTTCGCCCGGGACTCCTCCACGGCGACCAGCCGGGGCGCCTCCCCCGCCAGCCGCCACCGGGTGCCGATCTCCACGGTGCTCGGCGTGCAGCCCGGCACCACGAAGCAGTACCCGACAGTGACCGGTAGTCGCCACTCCCCCGGCCGCCCGTCCACCGCCACCGGCAGCCCCTCGACCGTCGGCCGCCACACGGTCACCCGCAGTGCGCGCAGCGCGGCGTACCGGCGGCTCAGCGCGGGGCGGGTCGCCGGCTCGGCGACCGCGAGGAAGCCGGCCCGGTCGCCGCCGAGCAGCGCGGTGGCCTGCCGGTCGAGCTGGGCGGTCATCCGCTGGCCGAGGCGGCGGGCGGCCACCGTGGTCGGGTCGTCGGCGCGGCCGGCGGCCGGGCGTCCGGCCGCGTGCCCCACCAGGCCGACCAGGAGTACGCCGGGCGCACCGCACGCCACCAGGACGAGCACCAGGGCGAGCCCGATCCACAGCGGCCGACGCCGCTCGCCGCGGCTCTCCGCCGGGCCGGCGGGCCGCTCGTCACCGTCGGTCACCGGCGAAGGGTACGACCAATCGGGCGATCCGGCCAGAGCCCGAGCGCGTCGCTGATGCTGCGGCCGGCCCGCCCCCCATCCGGCGGTGACAGGTTCACGCCGCCTTTCGAGCTGATGTCGTAAACGAATCAGGGTGCGGCAGCGAGCCGGGTGACCGACTCCGATTTGCGGTGTCATCCCGGCAGCGCCGGGAGCCGGCCCACCCGGACGGGCAGGCCGACCCGGGGCAGGCACGCCAGCCCGGGCGGGCCGAATCAGACCGGATCGCCGAGGGCGGTGAGCAGCGCCTTATCGACCGCCCAGACGGCCACCAGCACGGCCCCGGGCACCGGCCGCCCGGCCAGCGCGAGCAGCAGCCCGCCGGTGAGGAAGCAGGCGGCCTGGACGCCGAGCTTGGCCGGGGCGGGCAGCGGCACGTTGGCCCTCGGCGAGCAGAACACGCCCCACACGACAGCGATCAGCAGCGGCGCGCCGAGGCCGGCGAGCAGGCGCGCCGGCCAGCGGGCGTCGAGGGTGAAGCCCCACCAGCCGGCGGCGACGAGCAGCGCCAACTCCAGCAGGAAGGCGAGCGCCAGCAGCGTGGCCTTCATCAGGACCTCCAGTCCCGGTACGCGGTGTCCAACGCGGCCACCATCTGGTCGAAGGAGCGGTCGACGTCACGGGGCAGCCCGAACCCACCGGCCGCCTCGAGGGTGATGAAACCGTGGACGGCGGCCCGGAACATCCGGGTGGCGTCGACGGCCGCGTCGCCGTCGAGGCCGTATCCGTGCAGGATCGCGTAGATCGCACGGACGGCCCGCTCGGCGGCGGCGAGGTGCTCGGGGTCCGCAGGGTCGGGGGCCCGCTGCGTGGCCGGGTAGCGGCCGGGGTGCCGGCGGGCGTAGTCGCGGAACGCCGCGGCGACCGCGCGCAGCGCGTCACCGCCGGCCCGGCCCGCGGCGGCCGTGGTCAGCTCGGTCGCGACCTCGGCGGTGGCCAGGACGGCGAGCTTCTGGTGCAGGGCGTCGACGCCCTTGACGTGCTTGTAGAGGCTGGGCAGCGCGACGCCGAGCCGGCTGGCGACCGCCGCCAGGGTGAGCCGGTCGTGGCCGACCTCGTCGGCGAGCACGGCCGCCTCGCGGACCACCGCCTGCGGGCTGAGGCCAGCCCTAGGCACGGGAGGTCACCGCCAGGAACTCGGCGAGGTCGGCGGCGGTGGCATCGGGCTGGTCGGCGTGCGGGTAGTGACCGGAGTCGGCGATCATGCGCGCCTCGGCGATGGGGAAGAGTCGCCGCGCGGCCCGCGCCTCGGCGCCCGGGTCCTTGAAGTCCGGGTCCTTCGTGCCCATCAGCACCAGCACCGGCTGCCGCACCTCCCGGGTCCGCGCGGTCCAGTGCGGCTCGACCGGCTCGATCACGCCGCGCACCGCGGCCATCCGGCCGCGCAGCTTGGCGACCATCTCCTTCCGGTACGCGGCGTCGTCGGCCGGCCGCCCGCACGGGAAGAGCGTGCGGTGGAACATCCCGAACAGTCGGGGGCTGCGCAGCACGACCGCCTGGGCCAGCCGCATCACCGGGTTCGGCTTCGCCTGGGACACGAACGGGCTGACCTGGACGATGCCGTTGACCAGCTCGGGCGCGTCGGCGGCGGCGAAGACGATCGCCGCCCCGCTGGACGAGCTGCCGACCAGGGTGGCCGGGCCGCCGCCGAGCGCCCGGACCACGGCGAGCAGGTCAGCGCCGACCGCCGACGGAGCGTACGTGGGCCAGTGGGCGCTGGAGTCGCCGTGCCCCCGGACGTCGACCGAGGCCACCCGGTAGCCGGCGGCCACCAGCCGGGGCACCAGGTGCCGGAAGGTCGCCCGGTTCTCCCCCATGCCGTGCGAGAGGACCACCAGCGGGCCCTCCCCGTGCACCTCGTACGCGATGGTCCCGCCGTCCCGCGACACCTGGCTAATCTTCATAGCCATAAAGCTAATGTTGTTAGCTTTCTCCGTCAAGCCTGTCCGGGAAACACGGAACGGGCCGGCGGGACATCCGTCCCACCGGCCCGTTCGGCGGACCGTCAGATCACTTCTTCGAGACCAGCGCGCGGCCGAAGAACATCAGGTTGGCGGGGCGCTCGGCCAGCCGTCGCATCAGGTAGCCGTACCACTGGTCGCCGTACGGGACGTAGGTGCGCATCGTGTAGCCCTCACCGACCAGGCGCTTCTGCTCGTCGGGGCGGATGCCGTACAGCATCTGGAACTCGAAGCGGTCCGGCCCGCGGTCGAACCAGCGCGCCCGGTCCTCGCCGATCGCGATCAGCCGCGGGTCGTGGGTGGCCAGCATCGGGTAGCCGTCCCCGGCCATCAGCACGTTCATGCAGCGCACGTACGACTTGTCCACCTCGCGGGCGGACTGGAAGGCCACCGACTCCGGCTCCTTGTACGCGCCCTTGCAGAGCCGCACCCGCGACCCGGCGCCGGACAGCTCCCGGCAGTCCGACTCGGTACGCCGCAGGTACGCCTGCAGCACCGCGCCGGTCGACGGGTAGTCCTTACGCAGCTTGGCGAGGACGTCCAGGGTCGAGTCGGTGGTGGTGTGGTCCTCCATGTCCAGGGTGACCGTGGTGCCCGCCGCGTCGGCCGCCGCGCAGATCGCCCGCGCGTTGTCGTACGCGAGCTGCTCGTCGAACATCTGCCCGAGCGCGGAGAGCTTCACGCTGACCTCGGCGGCCGGGGTGAGCTCGGCGGCGGAGAGCAGGCGCAGCAGCTTGAGGTACTCGTCCCGGGTGGCGTTCGCCTGCTCGGGGGTGGTGGTGTCCTCGCCCAGATAGTCGAGGGTCACCATTTGGCCGTCCGTGACGAGTGCGCGGGTCGCGCGCAGTGCGTCGTCGGTGCCGGCGCCGGCGACGAACCGGCGGACGACGTCCCGGGTGAACGGGGCCGTCGCGACGAGCCGCTCGACCTGGGATGACCGGGAGGCGGCGAGGATGACGGAACGGAGCATGAGCCGAGCGTAACCCCCGCCTGCGGGCCCGCGCCGGGGGGCGGCGGGCAACGTCACGCTGCGCTCCGACCGCGCCGGCAGGACGGCCGATCTGGCGCCCGTCCGTTACAACGGATCACGTGGAACCCCGCCCCCGCCCCCGCCGCCGGCTCCGGTCGGCCACCGTCCAGCTCGGCACGCTCACCGTCCTGGCGCTCACCCTCTCCGGCTGCAACCTGACCGACGACGATGACGACTGCGCCCTCGGCCCGGCCGGGGGCGGCGGTGACACCGTCGCGCTGGCCCTCCGGAACCCCGCGCCGGCCGTCGCCCGGGACACCCCCGCCCCGGCCGCCGCCGCGCTGCCCGAGCGTGGTGGCTTCGGCACCCACCTCGCCTCCTGCGGCGGTTGACGTGCGGCGCGAGGCCAGCATCCCGCGCCCCGACTGGGACGCCACCATCCGCAGCCAGGGCCTGGTGTACGTCGACACCGAGCTGCCCGACGGCGAGATCATGTCGTACTGGGACGAGACCGCCGCGTACGCCTTCGAGTTGGACGAGGTGCTCCGGCTGGAGGCGGCGACCGAGGAACTGCACCGGATGTCGGTCGCCGCCGCCGAGCACATCGTCGCCCGGAACCGGTACGCCGAGTTCGGCATCCCGGCCTGGGCGGCGGAGGCGGTCGCCCGGTCGCTGCGGGAAACCCCGCCGACCCTCTACGGCCGCTTCGACCTCTGCTACGACGGCAGCTGGCCGCCCAAGCTGCTGGAGTACAACGCCGACACCCCGACCTCGCTGGTCGAGGCGAGCATCGTGCAGTGGTACTGGCTGGAGCACACCCGGCCCGAGGCGGACCAGTGGAACAGCCTGCACGAGCGGCTGGTCGGGGCCTGGGCCAAGATCGGCGCCGGGCTGCACGACCCGCGGGTGCACGTGGTCTGGTCGGCCGAGGAGGAGTCCGGCGAGGATCAGATCACCGCCGGCTACCTGGCCGAGACGGCGCGTCAGGCCGGGCTGGACGTCACGTTCATGCCGATCCAGCAGATCGGCTGGGACGGGCGGCGCCTCGTGGACGCCGACGACCGGCCGATCACCACCTGCTTCAAGCTCTATCCCTGGGAGTGGATGCTGGCCGAGCCGTACGGGCGGCCGGCCCTGGAGCCGGGCACCCCGACCACCTGGATCGAACCGGCCTGGAAGCTACTCCTGTCGAACAAGGCACTGCTGGCGGTGCTCTGGGAGCTGTACCCGGGGCACGACTACCTGCTGCCGGCGTACCTGGACTCGCCGCGCGGGATGACCGAGTACGTGGCGAAGCCGCTGCTCGGCCGGGAGGGCGGCTCGGTACGCATCGTCACCGCGGGCGGCGAGATCACCAGCCCCGGGATCTACGGCGACGAGGGTTTCTGCTACCAGGAGTTCCGGGCGCTGCCCGAGTTCGCCGGCAACCGGACGGTGCTGGGCAGCTGGATCGTCGACGGCGAGTCGGCCGGGGCCGGCGTGCGGGAGAGCGAGAGCCTCATCACAGACGGTTACGCGCGGTTCCTGCCCCACTACATCGACGCGCCGCGTACCCCGTGAGTCGTCTACGGTTGATGTCGTGAACTTCGACGCGTACGCCCGGACCGGCGTTGATCTGGTCAACGCCCGTCTGGACGACCTCGACGACCTGCGGGCCCTCTTTCCCGACGACAACGCGTGGATGCGCGACGAGGTCGCGGAGCGGGACCTGGCGATCTTCCGGCGGGCGCAGAAGCGCCTGCGCGACGTCTTCGAATACGGCACCTCGGGCCGGGACGCCGAGGCGGTGACGGAGCTGAACGCGCTGCTGGAGGCCTTCCCGGTGCAGCCGCGCATCTCCGGCCACGACTCCAGCGACTGGCACATGCACGTGACCAGCCGGGGTGCCTCGGTCTCGTCCGAATACCTGGCCGGCGCGGTCTGGGGCCTGTCGGTGTGGCTGTGCGAGTACGGCAGCGCCCGGTTCGGCGTCTGCGCGGACGAGCGCTGCGGCAACGTCTACCTGGACACCTCGTCGAACTGCTGCCGGCGGTTCTGCTCGGAGCGCTGCGCCACCCGCTCGCACGTGGCGGCGCACCGGGCCCGCAAGCGGGCCGCCGTCGGCGAGCAGGTCAGCGTCCCCGCCCAGGCGGAGACCCTCACTCCGGTCAGCTGACGCCGAAAACTCCAGCTCGGCGCGCCGGTCAGGCGTCGACCGGGGACGGGGCGGTCAGGTTGGCGCGGGCGAATTCGAGTGCCACCCGCAGGTCGGCCTCGCGGACGGCGCGGCTCTTCGCGCCCCGGGTGGTGACCTCCACCGCGACCGAGCCGGTGAAGCCCCGGCCGGCCAGCGAGCGGAGCAGCTCCGCGCAGGGCTGGCCACCGCGCCCGGGCACCAGGTGCTCGTCGCGCCCCTCGCCGGTGCCGTCGCCCAGGTGCACGTGCGCCAGGCCGGCGCCCATCCGGTCGGCCATCGCGAGCGCGTCGGTGTGCGAGGCGGCGCAGTGCGACAGGTCCAGGGTGTAGGAGGTGTAGCCGGCGTCCGTCGGGTCCCAGCCCGGGACGTACGGGACGAACTGCCGGCCGGCCATCCGCACCGGGTACATGTTCTCCACCGCGAAGCGCAGCCCGCCGAACCGCTCCTCGATCGTCGCCAGGCCCTCGGCGAAGTTGCGGGCGTAGTCCCGCTGCCAGGTGAACGGCGGGTGCACCACGACCGTGGGCGCCTCCAGGGTCTCGGCCAGCTGGGCGGCCCGGCGCAGCCGCTCCCACGGGTCGGGGCTCCACACCCGTTGGGTGACCAGCAGGCAGGGCGCGTGCACCGAGAGGACCGGTACGTCGTAGTGGTCGGCCAGGCCGCGCAGCGCGCCCGGGTCCTGGCTCACCACGTCGGTCCAGACCATCACCTCGACGCCGTCGTACCCGAGCGCCGCGGCGAGCTGGAAGGCCGCCGCGGTGCGCTCAGGGAACACCGAGGAACTGGACAGGAGCACCGGGACGTGGGTAGTCACGTCCCTCAGCGTAGCCGCCCCGGCGCGGCGCATCGGGACGAGCAACCGCAAAGCGCCCACCCCCGACGGGCCGATTCACATCGGTGCCAGCTGATCCAGCCGGCGCAGGATGACCCCCTCGCGCAGGGCCCAGGGGCAGATGTCCAGCCGGTCCACGTCGAGCCGGCGCAGCACCGCCTCGGCCACCACCGCCCCGGCGAGGAGCTGGTGGGCGCGGGCCGCGCTGACCCCCTCCAGCTCGGGCAGCTGGGCCGGTGGGATGTGCCGGATGAAACCGAGCACCTGCCGCAGTCCGGTCCGGGTCAGGCTGCGCGGAGCCCAGAGACCGGCGCCGGAGGGCGCGGCCCCGGCCAGCCGGGCGAGCATCCGGAACGTCTTCGAGGTGGCCACCGGCCGTTCCCAGCCCACCGCGGTGAGCCGCGCCAGCACCGGGTCGAGCTGCGCGTCGACGTACTCCCGCAGCTCCTCGACGGCCTCGGCGGACGGCGGCACGGTGCCGGACGGGTCGACCCGCAGCCGGTCCCGGCTCAGCCGCCCGGCACCCAGCGGCAGCGAGATCGCCACGTCCGGGTCCTCGTCGATGCCGGCGGCCAGCTCCAGCGAGCCACCGCCGATGTCCATCCCGAGCAGCCGGCCGGCGGACCACCCGAACCACCGCCGCACCGCGAGGAAGGTCATCCGCGCCTCGTCCGCGCCGGAGAGCACCTCCAGGCGTACGCCGGTCTCGTCGCGGACCCGGGCCAGCACCTCGCCGGCGTTGGTGGCCTCCCGGACCGCGCTGGTGGCGAACGCCAGCAGGTCCTCGGCGTTCAGCCCGTCCGCCGCCGCGCGGGCCATCCCGACGGCCTTGACCAGCCCGTCCGCACCCGCGTCGGTCAGCGCGCCGTCCGGGCCGATCTGCTCGGCCAGCCGGAGCACCACCTTCTCGGAGTGGGCCGGCCAGGGGTGGGCGCCGTGGTGGGCATCGACCACCAGCAGGTGCACCGTGTTGGAACCGACGTCGAGGACACCCAATCGCATGCCTTCGACCCTATGGCCCGACACTTTCCCCGGCTCGCCAGCCGCCCCCGGTCACCGCGCGTACGCTGGGCCGGGTGACAGGGCAGATCGAGCTGCAGGTGCTGGTGGACGACCCCGACGACCCGCGCAGCCGGGAGGTGGGGCTGGACTTCCCTCGGGAGTGGATCGAGTTCGTCGACCCGGCCGACGAGAAGCACGTGGTCCGGGCCGACCTGACCTGGCTGCTCTCGCACTGGACGTGCGTCTTCGGCAAGGGCTGCCACGGCATCATTGCCGGCCGGGCGGCCGACGGCTGCTGCTCGCACGGCGCGTTCTTCACCGACTCCGACGACGAGAAGCGGGTCCGGTCGGCGGTCAAGCGGCTCACTCCGGAGACCTGGCAGCACTTCCGCAAGGGCTTCAAAAACTGGACCGAGAACGACACGATCGACGGGAAGAACCCGGCCCGGCGTACGGCCACCCGCGACGTCGACGCGCCGTGCGTCTTCCTCAACGACGCCGATTTTCCGGGCGGGGGCGGCTGCGCGCTGCACGCCCAGGCGCTCCGCGACGGGGTGCACCCGCTGGAGTACAAGCCGGACGTCTGCTGGCAGCTGCCGATCCGCCGGGACCAGGACTGGCACAAGCGACCGGACAACACCAAGGTGCTGATCTCCACGCTCGCCGAGTTCGACCGGCGGGGCTGGGGCGCGGGCGGGCACGACCTGGACTGGTGGTGCACCTCCTCGACCGACGCGCACGTCGGCGCCGAGCCGATGTACCTCTCGTACGCCCCGGAGCTGACCGCGCTGATCGGCGCTCCCGCGTACGCCCGGCTGGCCGAGCTGTGCGCGGCCCGGCTGCGTCAGGGGCAGGTCGCCCCGCACCCGGCCACGGAGGAGGCCGACCGGTAGTCCGGTCAGTCCCGGTGCAGGCGGGTGGCGGCGACCGCCGCGCCGGCCAGACCCGCCGCCGTGCAGGCGAGGACGCCGGCCGCGCCGGTGCCCGCCGCGAGCGCGCCGGCTGCGCTGGGGATGAGCACCTGACCGAGCCGGTTGCCGGTGAGCCGCAGCGACATCGCACGGCCGCGCAGCCCGGGCGGAGCCACCTCGGCCAGGAACGACATGGTGAGCGGCTGCCCGGCACCGAGCCCCAACCCGGCCACGATGACCACCGCGACCAGCACCGGAAACGGTAGCGGCGGCAGCAGCAGGCCGAGCCCGACGGCCGAGAGCGCCACGGTGCCGACCAGCACGACCCGCCGTCCGAGGGCCGCGACCAGCCGGCCGAGCAGCAGCCGGGACGCCATCGAGGCGACCGCCCGGACCCCGAGCAGGACGCCGATCGAACCGGCGGCGATACCACGTTCCGTGCCGAGCGCGGGCAGGTAGACGAGGCTGATGTCGACCGCCGCCAGCACGACGCAGCTCACCGTCAGCGCGCGGACCAGGCCGGGCTGGCGGAGCAGTTCGCCCATCCCGCCGGTGCCCGATCCCTCGGTGGTGTGCCGGTGGTGTCCGGACGGGCGCAGGAACAGCGCGACGACCAGCAGCGGCAGCGCCACGACGGTGGCGCCGAGGAAGATGGCCCGGGTGTCGGGGATCGGCCGGTCGCCGCCGAAGAGCACGATCAGGCCCGGGCCGAGCGCCTGTCCCAACGAGGCGGCGAACGTGTAGTAGCCGAACGCCGCGTCGTACCGGTCGGCCGGGGTGCGGTTGGCGACCAGCGCCTGCTGGGCCACCACGGTGCAGAGGTGCGCGGTGCCGAGCGCCATGCTGGCCAGGACCAGGCCGACCACCGAGCCGGCGAGCAGCACGAAGCCGAGGCCGGCGGCGACCAGCAGGACCGACCCGGCGAGCGCCACGCGGCGCTCGCCGAGCCGGTCCACGGCGTGTCCGGAGGGGACGGCCAGCACCAGGGGTACGACGGCGAAGCTGGCCCCGAGCACGCCCAGCCAGGCCCCGGGCACATCCAGCTCCAACGCCCGGTACGCGGACGCCGGCCGGAGCATGAAGGTGACCGCCTGCACCGCGACGGTGTGCGTGAGCAGCAGAGCGGTCTGGGCGCGCCCGGGGACCGCGGAGCCCCCGGGCGCCACTCAGTCGGCCTTCACCGCGAGGACCGGGCAGGGCACCCGGAGCAGGATCTCCTGCGCGGTCGACCCCATGATCAGCTTGCCGACCGGGGTGCGGTGCCGGATGCCGATCACCACCAGCGAGATGTCCTCCGCCTCGACGATCTCGACGATCTCCTCGGCCGCGTCCCGCCCCCGCATCAGCTGCCGGACGTTGTGCGGCACCCCGGCGGAGACCAGCTCGCGGACCACCCGGTCCAGGTCCGGCTCCTGAGCAAAGCGCGGGTCGACGTACGCGTCGCCGCGCGAGGTGTTCACCACCAGCACCGGCTCGTCACGGAACCGAGCCTGCTCGATCGCGGCCTGGAGGGCCGCCTCGCCGAGCGGGGAGGGGACGTACCCCACCAGCACCGTCATGCGCTCACCAACTTTCCTCGCAGCGGACGGACCACGAACCGGCCGATCAGCGGCCAGAGGAGCACCACGGCGATCGTGGCGTAGATCAGCCAGGACACCCAGCCGCCGATGAGTCCGTGCAGCTCACCGCCGGAGAGCTGCAACGCCCGCCGGCCGTGCAGCTCGGCGCGCGGGCCGAGGATGATGCCGACGATCAGCGGCAGGATCGGCAGCCCGAACCGCCGCATGCCGAAGCCGAGCAGACCGAGGGCGAGCAGCAGGAACAGATCGAACGGCTGGGCGTTGACCGCGTACGCGCCCATCGAGGCGAAGAAGAGGATGCCGGCGTAGAGGTAGGGGCGGGGGATCCGGAGCATGCGCGCCCAGGCCGGGGCGAGCGGCAGGTTGAGCACCAGCAGCAGCAGGTTGCCGATGAAGAGGCTGGCGATCAGCGTCCACACCAGGGTGGACTCCTTCGTGAAGAGCAGCGGGCCGGGCTGGATGCCGTACCCCTCGAAGGCGGCCAGCATCACCGCGGCGGTGGCGTTGGTGGGCAGGCCCAGTGCCAGCATCGGCACCAGGGTGCCGGCGGCCGAGGCGTTGTTCGCGGCCTCCGGCCCGGCGACGCCCTCGATCGCCCCCCGGCCGAACTCCTCCGGGTGCTTCGACAGCTTCTTCTCGGTGACGTAGGACAGGAAGGTGGGGATCTCCGCCCCGCCCGCCGGCACCGCACCGAACGGGAACCCGAACGCGGTGCCGCGCAGCCACGGCCTCCAGGACCGTTTCCAGTCCTGCTTGCCCATCCACGGCTGGCCCACCGGGATCACCTCGCCGGCCTTGCGGCGCAGGTGCGCGGCGATCCAGAGCGCCTCGCCCACGGCGAAGATGCCGACCGCCACCACGACCACGTCGATGCCGTCGGCGAGCTGCGGCAGCCCGAAGGTGAGCCGCTGCTGACCGGACTGGTCGATGCCGATCACGCCGATCACCAGGCCGAGCAGCAACGAGGCGAAGCCGCGAACCCGGGACGCGCCGAGCACCGCGGTGACGGAGACGAACGCGAGCAGCATCAGCGCGAAGTAGTCGGGCGAGCCGAGACTGATCGCGAAGTCGACCACCGGCGGGGTGACCACCACCAGTAGCACGGTGGCGATGGTGCCGGCGACGAACGAGCCGATCGCCGCGGTGGCCAGCGCCTGCGCGGCCCGGCCCGCCTTCGCCATCTTGTTGCCCTCGATGGCGGTCACCACCGACGAGGACTCACCGGGGGTGTTCAGCAGGATCGAGGTGGTCGAACCGCCGTACATGCCGCCGTAGAAGATGCCGGCGAACATGATGAACGCCTGGGCCGGCTCCATGCCGTAGGTGACCGGCAGCAGCAGCGCCACGGTCATCGCCGGACCGATGCCGGGCAGCACGCCGACGGCGGTGCCGATGGTCACGCCGAGCACCGCGAACAGCAGGTTCATCGGGGTCAGCACGTGGGCGAACCCGTCGAGCAGGTTGGCGAGGTTGTCCATCTACAGGATCCCTTGCAGCACGCCGGCGGGCAGGTCGACGCCGAGCCCGATGGCGAAGGTGTAGAACGTGATCAGCGACAACGCGACGGCGATCAGCAGGTTCCGGACGTAGTGGCGGTTACCGAGCGCGAACGCCGAACCCCAGAAGAGGATGGTCCCGCTGATCACCCAGCCGAGCCGGTCGATCAGCACGGCGTTGACCAGGAACGCGCCGATCAGCAGCAGCACGGTTCGCCAGTCGATGGGGGTGGTCAGGTCGACGTCCTCGCCGGCCTCCGGCTCGCCGGCGCCCCCGCGGGCCACGTCCACCGCGTAGATCGCCGCGATGATCAGCAGCAGCACGCCGAGCAGGATCGGCACCGCCTTGGGGCCGACCGGGTCGGCCGTGTTGATCGCGTTCCCGATCCGGGTGGTCGCGTCGAAGATGACCAGCCCGCCGACCAGGGCGAGAAACGCAACGACGCCGTACTGCGCCCGGTCGGGCTTCGGTGCGGCGTCCGCCGCCGGGTCGGTTCCGGCCGCCGCCGGCTCCTCCGGGGTACGCGGCGCGCCCGGTCCGGTCGGGTCGGCAGCCTCCGCCACGGTCGGGTCGGTCGCGGCCCGCTCCGTCGGCGCGGTGGCGGCCGGCGTGGATTCGGCCGGTGCGGCCGCCGGGGTCGGCTGCGCCGGAATCTCGGGTACGGCCGGAGGCCGGGACGGCGGGTCGCCGCCCCGGTCCGGTCGGGTGGTCCTGCCGGTCATGCCAGCCCGAGCTGCTTGAGCACGTCGGCCACTGCCTTGTCCTGCTCGGTCAGGAAGGTGCCGAACTCGTCACCGGTGACGAACGCGTCGGTCCAGCCCCGCTTCTTCAGCTCGGCCTTCCACTGCTCCGAGTCGTGCATCTTGGTCAGCGCGTCGATCCAGACCTTCTTGTCGGCGTCGCTGATCCCGGGCGGCGCGACGATGCCTCGCCAGTTGGTGAAGACCAGGTCGATGCCGGAGGACTTCAGGGTCGGCACGTCCTTGAGCGCCTCGATCGGCGCCTCGCTGGTCACCGCGAGGATCCGGATCTGACCGGCCTCGACCTGGTCGAGGAACTCGCCGAAGCCGCTGGCGCCGAAGGCCACCTTGCCGCCGAGCACGGCCGGCAGCAGCTCGCCGCCGCCGTCGTACGAGACGAAGTTGACCTGGCGGGGGTCGATGCCGACGGTCTTGGCGAGCTGCATGGGCAGCAGGTGGTCCGGGCCGCCCGGGTTCGAGCCACCGCCGACCGCGAGGCCCTTCGGGTTGGCCTTCCAGGCCGTGATCAGGTCGTTGATGGTCTTGTACGGGGAGTTCTTCGGCACCACGATGGCGCCGGCCTCCTCGATCAGCTTGGCCAGCGGGGTGGTCTGGGTCAGCGTCGCCGACGACTTGGAGGTGTACGAGGCACCGACCACGCCCAGGCCCATCTGCATGGCGAGCTTGCCGTTGCCCTTCTCGTTCACGGTCCGCTGGAGGCCGACCGTGCCGCCCGCGCCGGGCAGGTTGAACACCTGGACGCCCGTAGCGATCTTGGCGTCCTCCATCACCTTCGCGGCGGTCCGGGCGGTGGTGTCGTAGCCGCTGCCGGGGCTGTTCGGCACCATGATCCGCAGCCCGGCGGCCGGCTTGCCGTCGTTGCTGGAGCCGCCCTCGTTCTTGTCGGCGGTGGCGCCACAGGCAGCCAGGGCCAGCGCCGTGGCGGCGGCGACCCCCATGACCAGCACGTTTCTCCTAGTTGCCATCTTGTTTCTCTTCCGTTTCGAATGAGTCCAGCGGCAAGATGGTGGCCTCCACCCGGGCAGCTTGTCTGCGTTGTGTCACCAGCGGAAGTTGAGGTCTTTGTGGTCGCGGTCACGTCCCGGCGTCGTACGCTCGCCGGGCAGCTGCTCATCCTCCAGCTCGCGATCATCGTCGTGGTGCTCGTGGCGGTGGCCGCCGTCTCCCTGGCCCAGTCGGCGGCGACCTTCAACCGGGTCGAGGGGCGCCGGGTCGCCACCCTGGGCGAACGGCTCGGCGGCAGCCCGCTGCTCCGCGACCAGCTCGACCGGCCCGCACCCGGCGAGGCGATCGCCCCGCTGGTGCAGACCATCTCCACCCAGTACGGCGTCACCTCGGTGACCGTCGCGAACGCCCGGGGCCGGGTGGTCGCCTCGACGAACCCGACCCTGGTGGGCAGCCCGGTGAGGCTCGGCGACCCTCAGGTGGCGCAGGGCCGGAGCTGGTTCGGCGAGCTGGAGATCGACGGGTCGCGGGAGCTGGTGGCCCAGGTGCCGGTGCTCGGCGACGACCCGGAGAAGAACCTCGGCATGTACCTCGGCGTGGTGGTGGTCGGCGAGGAGTCGCCGACCTGGTCGCAGCGGCTGGTCGGGGCGTCGTCGTACCTGCTCACCTACCTGGGCATCGCCTGCGGCCTCGGGGTGGTCGGATCGTGGCTGCTGGCCCGCCGGATCAAGCGGCAGACCCTCGGCCTGGAACCGCGGGAGATCGCCGGGCTGGCCGAGCACCGGGAGGCGCTGCTGCACGGCATCGCCGAGGGGGTGATCGCGCTGGACCCGCAGCACCGGGTCACCCTGGTCAACTCGGTCGGCCGGCGGCTGCTCGACCTGCCCGAGCACTGCCTCGGCCGCAGCCTCGCCGAGCTGCGGATCAACGGCCGGCTGCGGGACGTGCTGGCCGGCGCGGGCAGCGGCCCTGAGGCCCGGGACCAGGTGGTGGTCCGGGGCGGCCGGGTGCTGGTGATGAACCGGATGACGGTCCGCAAGGACGGCCGCCGGCTCGGTTCCGTCACCACGCTGCGGGACCGGACCGAGCTGGCCCGGCTGGAGCAGGAGATCGGCGGGTTCCGGAGCACCACGGAGCTGCTCCGGGCGCAGACCCACGAATTCGCCAACCAGTTGCACACCATCTCCGGCCTGATCCAGATCGGCGAGCACGACGAGGTGGTCCGGTACGTCGACGCGCTCAGCCGGCACCGCGCCTCGCTGGACCTCACGGTCACCAGCCGGATCCACGACACGGCGGTGGCGGCCCTGGTCATGGCCAAGTCGGCGGTCGCCGCGGAGCGCCGGGTGGAGCTGCGGATCTCCGAGCGGACCGGGCTGGACCGGCTGCCGCCGGAGCTGGCGGCGGACGTGGCCACCGTGCTCGGCAACCTGGTGGACAACGCGGTCGAGGCGGTGGCCGCCGACTCGTCCGACCGCCCCGCCTGGGTCGAGGTCGAGCTGCGTCAGGACGCCGCCTCGGTGGAGATCGTGGTCCGCGACTCCGGCCCCGGGGTCGCGCCGGAGCTGGCACAGGAGGTGTTCACCCACGGCTTCACCACGAAGGCGGCCCAGGGCGGCGAGCGGGGCATCGGACTGGCGCTCACCCGGCTGGTCTGTCACCGTCGCGGCGGCGAGGTCGCGGTGACGAACACCGACGAGGGTGCGATGTTCACGGCGCGGATGTCGGTGCCCCCGATCGTGCGTCAGGAGGCGAAATGATCGACGTACTGGTCGTCGACGACGACTTCATGGTGGCCCGGATCCACCGTGGCTTCGTCGAGCGGATCGACGGCTTCCGGGTGGTCGGTACCGCCAGCACCGGCGAGCAGGCGGTGGCCGCGGTGGCCGAACTCCGCCCCGACCTGGTCCTGCTCGACCTCTACCTGCCGGACATGTTCGGCCTGGACGTGGTGACCCGGATCCGGGCCGCCCGGTACGACTGCGACGTACTGGTGATCAGCGCCGCCCGGGAGGCCGAAGCGGTCCGTCGGGCGGTGCGCTACGGCGCGGTCAACTACCTGCTCAAGCCGTTCGGCTTCGACGAGCTGCGGACCCGCCTGGAGCAGTACGCCGCCCGCCGCACCGCGCTGCGCGCCGCCGTCGTCGCCGACCAGGCGGACGTCGACCGGGTGCTGTCCCGCAGCGGCTCGGTGACCACTGCCCCGGCCCTCCCCCGCGGGCTCAGCCCGGAGACCGCCGAACTGGTGGAACGCGCCCTGCGCGAGCACCAGGGGACGCTGTCGGCCAGCGAGTGCGCGGACCGGGTCGGCATCTCCCGGGTCAGTGCCCGTCGCTACCTGGAGCACTACGCCGGCACCGGCCGGGCGGAGGTGACCCTGAAGTACGGCACCGCCGGCCGCCCCGAGCGCCGTTACGCCTGGGTGGCCTGACCCCTCGCTGGTGCTTGGTTGCGCTCTGTGGGCTGGGGTCGCCTCAGCTTCCCCTGATCTTGGATAGTTGCCGTTCCCCGCTGACGATAACTGTCCAAGATCTCGGCAGAGACGCCGCTGGCCGGCACCCCTGTTCACGGGGTGCCGGCCAGCGGTCATGGTTCTGTGTGGGTCAGCTGTTCCAGTGCTGGGCGACCAGGTCGGCGGCCTGCTGCTCCCACTGCGCGTACGCGTCCGGGTACGCG
>NZ_JAPDPH010000136.1 GCF_026013475.1 Micromonospora yasonensis
GAGCCGCTCACCGAGCGGGAGCTGACCATCCTGCGCTACCTGCAGAGCATCCTGTCCAACGTGGAGATCGCCAGCGAGCTGTCCCTGTCGGTCAACACGGTGAAGACCCACGTCCGCAACATCTACCGCAAGCTCGACGCGACCCGCCGGCGCGAAGCGGTCCGGCGGGCGCGCGAGTTGCGGCTCATCTGACGGTGAGCCGTCCGCCCGCGGCTCGTCCGCGTCAGGCGGTCGCGGTGGCGTCCACGACGGCCAGCAGTTCCGCCAGGTCGTAGCCGCCTTCGTGGCGGACCTCGTTGACGAAGAGCGTCGGGGTGCCGTTCACCCCGCTGCGGATGCCGCCGACGAAGTCCCGCCGGACCCGGTCGGCGTGGGCGTGCCGCCCCACCTCCGCGTCGACGTCCTCGGGTGGCAGCCCGAGCTGCTCGACGCCGAGCGACAGGTGCACCGGGTCGAGCTGGTCCTGGTGCTCGTAGAGCCAGTCGTGCATCTCCCAGAACCGGCCCCGCGCACCGGCGGACTCGGCCGCCTCGGCGGCGCTCTCCGCGTACGGGTGCACGTTGGCGATGGGGAAGTGCCGGTAGACCAGCCGGACGGTGTCCGCGCGCTGGCGCAGCACCTCGTGCAGGTTCGGATACGCGGCCCCGCAGAACCGGCACTGGAAGTCGCCGTACTCGACGATGGTGACCGGCGCGTCGGCCGGCCCGCGGGCATGGTCCGTCTCGGTCACCGGGATCCGCAGCCGGGCGGTGGTGACCTGCAGGGGGGTCGTCATCCGGTGGTCACCCGCCGATCCGCGGCCAGCCGCTCCAGGGCGTCGAGAATGCCGTCCACCCCCGGGTTGACGTCCATCGGCGAGAGGTAGCTCCAGGCCACCGTGCCCTCCGGGTCGATGACCACCAGCGCGCGGGCCGCCTCCCCCCGCGGGGTGTGCGCGCCGTACCGGCGGGCCACCTCGCCCCGGGGCTCGTCGTCGGCCAGCAGGGGGAACTCGACGCCCTGGCTCTGTGCGAAGGCGCGGTGCGTGTCCACGCTGTCCACCGAGATGCCGAGCAGCACCGCGCCGTACCGTTCCAGCTCCGGCATGGCGGCTTGGTAGAGCGTCATCTGCTCGCCGCAGACCGGCGTGAAGTCGGCCGGGTAGAAGGCGAGCACCACCGGGCGACCGCGGAACTGGCCGGGGCCCACCTCTCGCCCGTCCGGCGTCGCCGGCAGGGTGAACCCGGGCGCCGGGCGCCCGGGTGTGATCAGCCCGTTCGGATCAGTCATGGTTCCCACCCTCGTCCGCGACGGGGTGAGCGGGAATCACCCGCCCCGGGTGGTTCGCCTCAGCGGCCCACCGTCACGTGGTTGTGCACCTCGCGGATGCCGGGGGCGGACCAGACCACCCGTTCGATCTCCTCGCGTTCGGGGATCGAGTGGACCAGGCCCGCCAGCACGGCGGTGTCGCCGCGCACCCGGACGCTGATCCCCTCCGCCTCGGTCGCGCCGTTGCGGGCGAGCGCGTCCACGATCCGCTCGGCCAGGTCCCGCCCGTCGGGCCGGACGGACGGGCGGACGGTGATCCCGTTGCTCACCCCGCGTACGCCGCTGAGCCGGCCGACCGCCCGCTCGGCGGCCCGGCGCTGGTACTCCCACTCGACCTCGCCGTGCAGCGTGACCCAGCCGTCGGCGACGGTCACGTTCAGTGCCTCGGGCGGCACGAACGCGTCCCACTCCAGTGCCCGGCTGGCGGCGGTGGCGATCTCCGGATCGCTCTTCTCCGCGGAGGTGGCGATCCGGACGGCGAGGTCGTTGGCGACCGCGCGGACCCGGGAGACCCGGTGCGCGGCCCGCTCGGCGGCCCACTTCTTGGCGTAACTGTCCACCCAGCCGGTCAGCGTCACCACGCCCTCGATGACGGTCACCCCGATCTCGTTGGGGCGTACCCGGGGTTCCCAGGTCAGCTCGTCGAGGACGTCGGACTGGATGTCCTGGTCGGTGCGGGTGATCGTCGCGGTGGCCATGCGGTGGCTCCCTCCCGGATCGGTTCGCGGCGCGGTCACTCCGGCGCGGCGTCGGTCGACGCCGGCACGGACGTCCGCACCACGATCCTGTCCGCACCCCGGGTGACCTGCCCTCATCCGCTCCGGGTGAGGGGAGTTCGTTGGGAGCGCTTCCAAACCGGGGGGCGCAGCGGTTACGGTGGATGTCCCTCGGCCTGCGGGAGCCAGGCACGCCGACGGGGAGCCCGGGCAGCTCCCCACCCTCCAGGGGCACGCTCGCGACTGACGCCGCGCCGCGACCTGGAGCCGTCGTCCCGTTCCCCACCCCCCGGGCAACCGAGAGGAACCCGCCCATGCGCAGAAGTCTCGCCGGCGCGGCCGTCGCCGCGCTGGCCGCCACGGCGGCGGCCGTCGTCGTGCAGTTCGCCGCCACCCCCGCCACCCCGGCCGCCGCCGCCTCGGCCGAGCCGTACAGCTGGAAGAACGTCCGGATCGACGGTGGCGGCTTCGTCCCCGGCATCATCTTCAACCAGACCGAGAGGAACCTGATCTACGCGCGGACCGACATCGGCGGGGCGTACCGCTGGGAGCAGTCCACCCAGTCGTGGACGCCGCTGCTGGACTGGGTCGGCGCGGACAAGTGGGGCTGGAACGGGGTGGTCAGCCTCGCCACCGACCCGGTGCAGACCAACCGGGTGTACGCGGCGGTCGGCATGTACACCAACAACTGGGACCCGAACAACGGGGCGATCCTGCGCTCCACCGACAAGGGCGCCACCTGGCAGGCCACCGAGCTTCCGTTCAAGAACGGCGGCAACATGCCCGGCCGGGGCATGGGCGAACGGCTCGCGGTCGACCCGAACAAGAACAGCATCCTGTACTACGGCGCCGAGGGCGGCAACGGCCTGTGGCGCAGCACCGACTACGGGGTGACCTGGGCCAAGGTGGCCAACTTCCCGAACGTCGGCAACTACCGGGCGGACCCGAACGACAGCAGCGGCTACCAGAGCCAGAACCAGGGCCTGACCTGGGTCAGCTTCGACAAGAGCACCGGTACGGCGGGCAACGCCACGCAGACCGTCTACGTCGGTGTCGCGGACCAGCAGAACCCGGTCTACCGGACCACCAACGGCGGGACCACCTGGGAGCGGATCCCCGGTCAGCCCACCGGCTACCTGGCCCACAAGGGCGTGGTCGACCCGGTCGGCGGCTACCTCTACCTCGCCACCAGCGACACCGGCGGCCCGTACGACGGCGGCAAGGGCGACGTGTGGAAGTTCAACCGGGCCACCGGCGTCTGGACGCAGATCAGCCCGATCCCGTCGTCCAGCAGCGACGCCTACTTCGGCTACAGCGGCCTGACCATCGACCGGCAGCGCCCGAACACCCTCATGGTCGCCACCCAGATCTCCTGGTGGCCGGACGCGATCTTCTGGCGCAGCACCGACGGGGGCGCGACCTGGACCCGGATCTGGGACTGGTCCGGCTACCCGAGCCGCACCAAGAAGTACACGATGGACATCAGCTCGGCGCCGTGGCTGACCTTCGGCACCAACCCGTCCCCACCGGAGGAGACCCCGAAGCTGGGCTGGATGAACGAGTCGGTGGAGATCGACCCGTTCGACAGCAACCGGATGATGTACGGCACCGGCGCGACCATCTACGGCACCACCGACCTGACGAAGTGGGACACCGGCGGCACGTTCACCATCCGGCCCATGGTCAAGGGGCTGGAGGAGACGGCGGTGCTCGACCTGGTCAGCCCGCCCTCCGGCGCCCCGCTGGTCAGCGCGCTCGGTGACATCGGCGGCTTCCGCCACACCGACCTGAACGCCGTGCCGTCGATGATGTTCACCCAGCCCATCTTCACCAGCACCACCAGCCTGGACTACGCCGAGGCCAAGCCGGCGGTGCTGGTCCGGGCGGGCAACTTCACCGACGCCGACCGGCCCAACGACAGCCACGTCGCCTTCTCCACCGACGGCGGCGCGAACTGGTTCCAGGGCACCGAGCCGTCCGGGATCAACAACGGCGGCACGGTGGCCGCGTCCGCCGACGGCGGCCAGTTCGTCTGGGCGCCCGGCGACGCCGGCCAGCAGGTGGTCCGCTCGGTCGGCTTCGGCAACTCGTGGACCGCCGCCACCGGCATCCCGGCCAACGCCACCGTCGAGTCCGACCGGGTCAACCCGAACAAGTTCTACGGCGTCAGCAACGGGAGGTTCTACGTCAGCACCAACGGCGGCGCGGCCTTCACCGCCACCGCGGCGACCGGCCTGCCCAGCACCGGCGTCACGTTCAAGGCACTGCCCGGCGCCGAGGGCGACATCTGGCTGGCCGGCGACGGCGGCCTGTGGCACTCGACCGACTCCGGCGCGAGCTTCACCAAGGTGACCGGCGTGTCCACGTCGGTGAACGTCGGCTTCGGCAAGGCGGCACCGGGCAGGACGTACCCGGCGCTGTTCACGATCGGCACGGTGGACGGCAAGCACGGGGTCTACCGCTCCGACGACGCCGGCGCGACCTGGGTGCGGATCAACGACGACCAGCACCAGTACGGCAACGCCGGCGAGGCGCTGACCGGTGACCCGCGCGTCTACGGCCGCGTCTACCTCGGCACCAACGGCCGGGGCATCCTGGTGGCGGACCGGCTCGGGGGCACGCCCAGCCCCACGCCGACCACGGCCAGCCCGTCCCCGACCTCGCCGAGCCCCTCGCCGACGTCGCCCAGTCCGTCGCCGACGTCGCCGAGCCCGACCCCGACGTCGCCGAGCCCGCCGCCGACCGGCAGCGGCTGCGCGGCGACGTACGCGGTCACCAACTCCTGGCCCGGCGGCTTCCAGGCCGAACTCACGATCCGCAACTCCGGCGCCGCCCCGATCGCCGGTTGGACCCTTACCTGGACCTTCCTCGACGGGCAGCAGATCAGCCAGCTCTGGAGCGGGTCGTACACCCAGTCCGGCGCGGCGGTGACCGTCCGGGACGCCGGCTGGAACGGCAACCTCGGTGTCGGTGGCAGCACCACGGCCGGCTTCACCGGCACCTGGACCGGCGCGAACCGGGTCCCGGCGGTTTCCTGCACCGCCCGCTGAACCACCCCGAGCGCGGTGGCCGTCCCGTCCACGGGGGGCGGCCACCGCCGCGTCCGGTCCGGTCGGTTCGATCTTGGTCGGTAGGCTCGGCCTCCCGCACCCGTGACGAGAGGGGTACGTCCGATGCATCCGATCAGGACCGCCTACCTGACCGCCGCCCGTTCGGCGCTGGCGCTGCTCGCCCACCCGGCCGTGGTGCGGGAGTGGGACGCGCCGAGCGCCCTCGCCGAGTTCCGGGTCGGCGGGCTCGCCGGCCACCTCGCCTTCCAGATCCTCGCCGTGCCCGGGGTGCTCGCCGAGCCGGTCCCGGCGGGCGACCCGGTCGGCCTGCTCGACCACTACGCGCGGGGCACCTGGATCGGCGCGTCGGTCGACGACGAGGTGAACGTGGGCATCCGTGCCGCCGGGGAGCGGGTCGCCGCCGACGGCGCCGAGGCACTGCTCGCCGTGACCCGGGCCGCGGTCGACGAGCTGGCCGCCGCGCTGCCGGCCGAGCCGGACGGGCGGGTCGTGCACCTGGCCCGGGGGCCCTGGTCACTGACCCTGGAGGACTACCTCACCACCCGGCTGATGGAGCTCGCGGTGCACTCCGACGACCTGGCGGTGAGCGTCGGCGTGCCCACCCCCGAGTTGCCCGCCGAGGCGCTGGACCCGGTGCTGGCGTTGCTCGCCCACCTCGCCGTACGCCGGCATGGGCAGCCCGCCGTGCTGCGCGCGCTCAGCCGCGCCGAGCGGGCGCCGGCCACCGTGACCGCGTTCTGACGCACCGGCGGCGGCGCCCCGGGTCGGGCGCCGCCGCGTCGTCGGGGCCGGTCAGCCGTCCAGGCCCACGGGGGAGTCCGGGCGGTCGACGTCCACGAACTCGATCTCGTCCAGCTCGCGGGCCCTGCTGCCGGCGGCCCGCGCGGCGGTGCCGGCCGCCCAGCCGAGCGCCGCGCCGGCCAGGGCCGCGGCGATCAGCAGGGCCCAGGGCAGCGCCGGACGTCGGCCGGCGAGGGCGTCGAAGGCAAGGCTGGCCCGGCGCCGGGCCTCGTCGGCGGCGGAACCGACCAGGTCGGTGGCGTCGTCGGCCAGGCCCGAGCCGTTGCGGCGGGCGGAGCGGGCGGCGTCCTTGACGCTGTCCCCGGCGGAGTCGAGCGCGGAGATCAGGTGCTGCCACGCCTGGTCGGCGACCCGCTCGGGCTTGCTCCGGCGGTCCAGCAGGTTGCTTCCGAACATCGTGTTACCTCCTCGGCGGCCGGGGGTCCGGCGGCGGGTCGGACTCCGGTGCTCATCCGGTACGTGACGGTCTGCTCACCGCCCTGTGCCCACCCCGGATCCGGCGCAAACCACTCCCGCCGCCTGGCGCCGGCCGAACGGCGCAGCCCGGTAGGAACCAGCCGAACGCGCCGGGACCGGCTACCGGGCGGGAGGTGCGCCGGGCCGTTACCCTGGGTCGGCGGATCGGCCGGGCCGGTCGATCGTTGATGGTTGAGAAAACTTGTCGCAAGGGAAGCAGGAAGTCGAAATTCCGGATTGGGATGCCCAGCTGTGCCCAATCCGCGAATTGCTCATCCCGAGGGGTGGCGACCGAGGCCATCGGAGGAATACTCTCGGTCGCGGCCCGCGTACTGATGAGGCGCCCGTATGGGCGAGTGGAGGTGCTCGCGTGAGCCTGTCGATCGTGAAGTCGGTTGTGCCGGGTGGTGTCATCCAGATCGCCCCGCGGGGCGAGATCGACGTCGACACCGCGTACGAGGTGCGGGAAGCGATCGCCGAGGTGCTCGCCAAGGGCCGTCCGGCCCGGATCGAGCTGAACATGCGGCTGGTCACCTTCATCGACTCCGTTGGCATCAGCGCCATGGTGGCCGGCTTCCAGACCTGCGAGGTCAGCGGCGTCAAGCTGGTGGTCACCGAGCCGAGCCGCTTCGTGCACCGGCAGCTCTGGGTCACCGGCCTGCTCGGCCTCTTCGGCGCCCCTGAGCCCTACTTTGCCGACAGCGGCTCCGAGGTCCTCCCGGGCGCCTAGGCCGAGTCCTGGCCCACCCTCGCCCCGCTGCCTGCCCCGCGTCATCCCGGCGCGGTCAGGGACCTTCGACCGTTGCCAGGCCGGCCCCGGTACGGGACGATCGTGCGGACCGTCGACGGCGAGGGAGTCAGGGGTTGCTCAGCAGCGACAGCTTCAGCTACACCGTGCAGGCACGCTGCACCCGGGCGGAGGCGTTCGCCCTGCTCAGCGACCTGACCCGGCAGGGCGAGCTGCATCCGCTGATCGTCCGGGTGCGCGAGCTGCCGCCCCGACCCGGCGCCCTGGCCAGCTACGCGATCACCGACCGGCTGGAGCTGGGCCCGCTGCACTTCCCGGTCACCTACCAGGCGGACGTGCTGATCGCGAACGAGGACGAGGTGGTGACCGTGGCCCGGCAGCAGCCGGCCACCACACTGCGCAACCACACCCGGCTGCGGGACGAGCCCGACGGCGTGGTGCGGATCGACGTGGAGATCACCCTCTCCGCCCCGGCGCCGCTGTTCGGGTACGCCTTCCGGCAGGCCCGCGCCGCGCACCTGGGCCTGGCCAGCCGGCTCGGCGCCACCCTGGAGCAGGGGCGCTCGGCCTGACTCAGCCGCCTCGCCCGGCCGGCACCGTCCGCCGGGCCGCCGGCGCGGTCGCCCGCCGCAGCCGCCCCCACGGCTTGTAGGTGGACAGCACGGTGGCGACGAGCAGCAGGGTGGTGGAGACGGCGGGCGGGATGACCAGGTCCAGCCGGTCCCGGGTGGTCAGGTCGGGTGCCAGGTCGCCGAGCCGGCGCACCGTCGGGGTGAGCGCCAGCAGCACCAGGCCGAGCATCACCGTGGTGATCGCGAACTTCACCAGCACCCAGCGCCAGCGCAGCATGCCCCACGGGGTGAGCAGCGCGCTGGCCACCCCGATCAGCCAGACCGCCACGCTCAGCGGGGCGAACAGCCAGGTGACCAGCAGTCCCGCCGTCGGGTAGACCACCGCGGGATCGGCCCCGCGCAGCCCGGCGACGCCCAGGGTGAGCAGCACCAGGTCCGCGCCGAGCCAGCCCAGCGAGGTGACCAGGTGCAGGGTGAGCAGGGCCTTGCGTCCGGTGGGAGAGAGTCGGCTCATGCTGCCGATCCTGCGCCGCCGGATCGGCGCCGTCGTGGGGCCCGGAACGACATCCGGCGTACGTCGTGGGACGTAGGGTGGCCCGCCGTGCCGCGGGCCGCCCCGGGGCTCAGTAGACCGACAGGTGTACGTGGTTGGTGTGGTCGCTGGACGGGTCCCCGTTGCCGCCGCTGTACGCCTTCCACCCGCTGCTTGGCAGCCAGATCTGCTTGTACCAGATCACGTAGAGCACGGCGAGCGCGTCGGAGTTGCGGATGAAGTACGCCGCCAGGTTGTTGCCGTACGTCTTGTCGCCGCCGGTGGCCACCCCGCCGAAGCCGTCCTTCTGCGCGGCGAAGTCGCAGGCCCGGCCCTTCGGGTGCTCGCCTGAGCCGCTGGGCCGGTAGCAGGAGACGTACCGGGTGAACCCGGCGGCCTTGGCCTGCTGGAGAGCATGCAGCGTACGCGGGGTGATGCAGCCGTCGGCGGGCGTCGGGTCGTTGACGCTGCACGACTCCGGCGGCCAGGAGCCGTCGGCGTTGCGCTTCGCCGGCGTGGCGGTCGCGCTGGACGTGCCGCGGGTGCCGCTGCCGTCTGTGGTGGCCGCCCGCTTGTTGGCCACCTCCAGCGCCTGCTCGGCCTGCTGCTTGCGCTTGGCCATCACCGCGACCTGCTTGCGCTGCTCCTGGATCTCGCTGTTCAGCGCGGCCTGGGTGCGGGTGGCCTGGTCCCGGGTGTCGAGCAGGTCGCGCAGCGCCCGGTCCTCGTGCGCGGCGACCTGCGACAGCGCGGCGGCCCGGTCGAGGAAGCCCTCCGGGCTGCTGCTGCCGAGCAACGCCGCGGCGGTGCCGAGCCGGCCGGTGCGGTAGGCCACCGCGGCGATCTCGCCGACCTTGGCGTCGCGGGTGCCCAGCTCGGCATTGATCGTGGCGAGCTGGGTGTTGAGCTGCTTCTGCCGGGCGACCGAGCGGTTCAACCCGGTGCGCGCGTCCAGCCAGCCCTTGCTGGCCGCGTCGAGCTGGGCGCGCAGGGTCGGGCTGCCGCCCTCGTCGTCGCCGGGCGCGGCGGCGAGCAGGCCGGTCGGGGCAGCCGCCGAGGCGGGGGAGACCGGCGCGATCGCGACGCCGAGGGCGAGCGCCGCGACGAGCAGGGCCGCCAACCGGGCGACCGTCCGTCGTACAGGTGCCACTGCTGGCATTCAGGTGTCCTTCCGTCATCCGCCGACCGGGTTAGCTGACGGGTTCGGGACGGAAGATCCCTACCGCTGACGCGGATGCACCCCAGATACGTGGTTCCCCGGCTCGCCGTGCTCCGGCGATTGGGCGACGGCCACCTCCGGGCGGCGGTGAGTGCCGCCCGGCGGAGGCCGCGACCGAGCCTACCGGCGGGCCGCGGAGCCGACCCGGCTGGTGGGACGGTCAGTCGCGGTCAAAACCGGCATAAGTGCACAATAGCCACTTGGATTTAAGATTGTCCTAATTACCACTCGACCGGCCCGCAGGCCCCGGCGGACGTTCCGGGTTCGATCTGCAACGTGGCGTGATCGATGTGGAAGTCCTCGTGCAGCGCCGCCCGGGCCGCCGCGAGCACCTCGCCGACCTCCGCCCCCGGTGCCATGGTCAGGTGCGCCGACGCCACCTCCATGCCGGAGGTGAGCGTCCAGACGTGCAGGTCGTGCACCTCGGCGACGCCGGGCACCGCACTCAGCCGGTCGTGCACCGCGGTCACCTGGAGGTGCTCCGGGGCGGCCTGCACCAGGATGCGCAGCGCGGCCCGGCCGAGCCGCCAGGTGCGGGGCAGGATGAACAGCCCGATCGCCACCGCCACCAGCGGGTCGGCCCACCACCAGCGAGTGAGCGCGATGACCACGGCGGCGCCGATCACTCCGAGCGAGCCGAGCAGGTCGCCGAGCACCTCCAGGTACGCCCCGCGCAGGTTGATGCTCTCCTGCGCTCCGCTGCGCAGCAGCGCGAACGCGACCACGTTGGCGAGCAGGCCGAGCACCGCCACGACGAGCATCGGGCCGGCGAGGACCCGGGGCGGCGCGCCGAACCGGCGGACCGCCTCCACCAGCACGTAGCTGGCGACCGCGCCGAGCAGCACCGCGTTGGCCAGGGCGGCCAGCACCTCCAGCCGGTACAGCCCGAAGGTGCGCTGCGGGTCGGTGTCGGCCCGGCGGGTGGCGGTGATCGCCGCCAGGGCCATCCCGATACCGAGCACGTCGGTGAACATGTGCCCGGCGTCGGAGAGCAGGGCCAGCGAACCGGTGCCGAACGCGGTCACCGCCTCGACCAGCATCAGGGCGGTGAGCAGGCCGAACGCGGCCCAGAGCCGACCCCGGTGGCGGTGCGCGGCGGTGGCCACCGCACCGCTGTGGTCATGACCCGCGCCCACGCTCACACCCTCTCGCCCCCGGCCCCGACCGACCTCAATCTATGCTCACATCGCTATGTGTACGAGCGAACGTCGGATGTCGGTCGGCCGATCAAGGGGCGCCGTCGTCAGCCCACCGGGTCGAGGGTGACGAGGCGCTGGGTGGCCCGGGAGAGCGCCACGTAGAGCGTCCGCACCCCGGAGCCCGGATCGGCCCGGATCTCGCTCGGGGCGACCAGCACCACGCCGTCGTACTCCATGCCCTTGGCCTGGAGGCTGGTCACCACCTGGAGCCGCCGGCCGCCGAGGCTGTCGAGCCAGCCGGCCACCTCGTCCCGGCGCGGCACCGGGGTGATCACGCCGACCGTGCCCTCGACCTCGGCCAGCAGCGTACGCGCCGCGGTCACGGTGGCCGGCGCCAACTCGGCGGGGGGCACGGCCAGCTCGACGGGGTCGACACCGGTGGAGCGGACCGCGGTGGGCAGCGGCAGGTCCGGGTAGAGCCGGCGGATCTCCGCCGCCGCCACCGCGAAGATCTCCGCCGAGTTCCGGTAGTTGGTGGTCAGCTCGTAGCGGTACCGGCGACGGCGGCCCAGCGCCTGGTCGCGGGCCCGGGTCAGCTCCTGCGGGTCGCCGGTCCAGGCGGTCTGCGCCGGGTCGCCGACCACCGTCCAGGAGGCCAGCCGGCCCCGCCGGCCGATCATCCGCCACTGCATCGGCGAGACGTCCTGGGACTCGTCGACCACCACGTGGGCGTAGTCGCGGTAGTCCTCCGGGCGTTCCCGCGCGGCCGCCCGGGCCGCCCGCTGCCGGTCGGCGTACGTGCTCAGCTCGCGCACGCCCCCGGCCAGCTGGAACGGGTCGCGCCTGGGCTTCGGCCGCTGGACCGGCTTGCCGAGCAGCGCGTCCAGCTCGTCCAGCAGCGCTACGTCGGCGATGGTCAGCCCCGCGCCGTCCAGGCTCCGGTACGCCTCGGTGAGCAGCCGGATCTCCGCCCCGGACAGCACGCCGCCGGCGTACCGGCGTAGCCGCTCGGGGCGGGCCAGCCAGCCGAGCACGTGCCGGGGGTGCAGCCGGGGCCACCACGCCTTCAGGAACTCCCGGAACTCCGGCCGCTCGATGATCTCGTCCTCGAACGCGCGCTGCTCCGGCAGCCGACCCACCCGCAGCGTCCGGGCCTGCGCGTACAGGGCGGCGAGGACGGCGTCGAAGCCGACCCGGCGCACCTCGTTGCGCCGCGCCCCCCGGGGCAGCGCCCGGTCCCGGATTTCGTCCAGCTCGGCCCGCCGCAGCCGGAGCAGCTCGCCCCGATAGAGCAGGCGCAGCTCGGTCGGGGCACCCGGGGCCGCGTCCCGAATCGCCCGCTCCAGCACCCGCCGCATCCGCAGCGAACCCTTCACCGCCGCCACCTCGGGCGGGTCGGTACGGGTCGCCGACATGCCGGGGAACAGCGAGCCGAGCGAGTGCAGGGTGGCGGTCTCCTCGCCGAGCGAGGGGAGCACCGAGGCGATGTACTCGACGAACACCCCGGACGGGCCGACCACCAGGATCCCGCCGCCGGCGTACCGGGCCCGGTCGGAGTAGAGCAGGTACGCGGCCCGGTGCAGGGCCACCGCCGTCTTGCCGGTGCCCGGGCCGCCGGAGACGATCGTGACCCCGTTGCCCGGGGAGCGGATCGCCTCGTCCTGCTCCCGCTGGATGGTGGCGACGATGTCCCGCATGCCCCGCCCGGTCGCCCGGGACAGGGTGGCCAGCAGCGCGCCGTCGCCGACCACCGCCAGGTCCGGCGGCGCCGACTCCGGGTCCAGCAGGTCGTCCTCGATCCGGGTGACCTTCTCGGCCGCCGACTGGATGGTGCGCCGGCGTACCACGCCCATCGGCTCGGCCGGGGTGGCCTGGTAGAACGCGGCGGCGGCGGGGGCCCGCCAGTCCACCACCAGCGTCTCGGCGTTCTCCCCGCGCACCCCGAGCCGGCCCACGTGCAGCACCTGCCCGGTCCGCAGGTCGAGCCGGCCGAAGACCAGGCCCTCGTGTTCGGCGTCCAGCACGTGCCGGCGCTGGGCCGCGTGGAAGACCATCGCGTCCCGCTCCACCAGCGCGCCGAGGTTGCCGACCCGGGCCAGCCGGTAGCCTTCCCGCTCGGCCTCGGCGGCCGCGCGGCGCAGCTCCGCGAGCCGGGCGTACACCCGGTCGAGATGTCGCTGCTCGACGGCGATCTCCCGTTCCAGGGTGGTCTGGTCGCTCAACGCGGGGGCTCCTGATGGTCACGTGGCGGGCACGGCGGGCTGAATGAGGGTACGGGCCGCCGTCCCGGCCCCTGTCGGGGCCGTCCCGGCCCCTGTCGGGGCCATGCCGGTGCCCGGGTCGGGCCCCGGGTCGGTTGCCCGTTATCCGGCCGTTCCCACCCCTTGTCCGGCCGGTCCCGCCGGCTCCGCCGGCCGGTCACCCGCCCCGGGCGCCGGCACAACCGTGCGCGGGCAGGCCGCCGGGGTTCGCCGGGCGCGGACCGGGGCGGCCGGCCGGGCCAGGGCCCGGTCGAGCACCGCGGCGAGGGCGGCGTTCACCTCGTCGGGGCGTTCCATCATCAGCATGTGCCCGGCGCCCGGGCAGACGGTCAGCTCGGTGCTGGGCAGCGCCGCCGCGATCGACTCGGCGCACGGCGGCGGGGTGAGCCGGTCCCGGTCGCCGACCAGCGCGGCGGCCGGCAGGTCGCCGAGCGCGGCCAGCGTGTCCAGCCGGTGCTGGGCGCCGATCGAGGCGCGGAACCCGCCGATCGAGCGGAGCGAGGCGTGCGCCACCGCCGAGGTGACCAGCCGGATGTCGGCCGGGCCGCAGCGGTCGCCGAACAGCATCCAGCGGATGCTCGGCCGCAGCGCCCGCAGCAGGGCGTGCGGCGGCCGCCAGGAGCCGCACCGGGCGAGCACCCCGGCGCCGGTGGTCTCGGCGAGCCGGATCAGCCGGGCGATCCGGGGCGAGAGTCCGTAGACCGTGTGGGTGTGGCCCTCGGCGGTGGTGGAGACGAAGACCAGCCCGGCGGTACGGGCGGCGAAGTGCCCGGGGTGGCGGTGCGCGTACTCCATCAGCGTCATCCCGCCCATCGAGTGCCCGACGAGCACGATCCGCCCGGTCGGGGCGATCTCGTCCAGCACCGCGGCCAGGTCGTCGCCGAGCTGGGCCAGGGTGGCCGTACGCAGCGCCATACAGCTGGACCGCCCGTGGCCCCGGGCGTCGTAGGTCACCACCCGCACCCGGTCGCCGAACCGGGCCCGCAGGTCGGCGAGCTGGCGGTGCCAGCTGCGCCCGTCCAGCGTCCAGCCGTGCAGCAGGATCGCGGTGACCTCGGCGTCGACCGGCCCGGTGGCCTCGACGTGCAGCCGTACGCCGTCGGGAAGCGTTACCTCCAGGTGCTCCGGCATGTCAACCTCCCCCGGGCCGGCCGGTTCCGCTCACCGGCGTAACCCGGCGGTAACAACCGGCTACCCGCCATGACAACACGCCAACCATGACGGTAGGAAGATTCCGAACCCGGCCCCGCGCGGTCGGATCGGTGACCACGCTGTAAGGCATGCCGCCGAGCCCCACCCCGGCCGCCCGGAGCCCGCGTGCCGCCCTCGCCGAACTGCTGGGCGGCAACCGCCGTTTCGTCAGTGGCCAGCCGGTGCACGGTCACGACGTCACCGCCGCCGCAGCGGTCGCCTCGGGCGACCAGCAGCCGTACGCCGTCCTGCTGGGCTGCATCGACTCCCGGGTCCCGCTGGAGGCGATCTTCGACCAGACCTTCGGTTCGATCTGCGTGATCCGCACCGGCGCGCACGTGCTCGACCGGGCGGTGCTCGGCTCCATCGAGTTCGTGGTCGACCAGCTCGCGGTGCCGCTGGTGATGGTGCTCGGGCACGAGCGCTGCGGGGCGGTCGGCTCGGCCGTGGCGGCGCTGCGCACCGGCGAGCGGCCGGGCGGCTCGCTGGCGTACGTGGTGGAGCAGATCGCCCCGGCGGTCGCCGAGGTCGGCGCGGACGACCCGCAGGTCCAGCCGCTGGCGATCCGCCGGCACGTCGGGCGGACGGTGGCCGCGCTGCGCGCCGACGACCTGCTCGCCGGACCGGTGGCGGCCGGGCGGGTGGCGGTGGTCGGCGCCCTCTACGACCTGGCCACCGGCGAGGTCGCCCTGCTGCCCGAGGAGGCGTGACCGCGCCGGACCTTCACGCACACTTTCTCTGCAGGTGCTGCCGTCCGACGCTCGGAGCGCTGACCTTGCGGGCGAGCGGCGGGGCCGGGAAGACAGAACCGCCCCGCCGGGGTCACCCGGCGGGGCGGTTCGTGGTGTCGCGGTGAGGGACTCAGCCCTCGAAGACGCCGGCCTCGACGAGACGCTTCTCGGTCTTGTCCCAGCCGTGGTCCGGGTGCGCAGCGGCCAGGCCGTTGAGCTCGGCGCGGATCTTGGCGGCGTGGCCGGCGGCGGCCAGCGTCCGGATCTCCTCGACGAAGGCCTCGGAGTCGGTGCGCAGGTGCGCGGTCTTGCCGTTGGTCAGGTTGCGCACGTAGGCGTGCTTGCCGCCGTTCAGCGGGATGAGGTACTTGAACTCGCCCAGCACGCTGAGGGCGCCACCCTGGCCAGCCTGGCCGGCCCGGACTGACGCGCGCGCGGTCTTAGAGGTGTTGCTCGCCACGGAAGTACTCCTTGCAGACGTACGGGAGGACTGAAACGTCCGGGGGCTGTTGCGGGTGACGCCCGGATGAGCCTCGGCCCGCGAAGATGTACGGCGGCACAGAACCGCCCAGAGAACTGTACACGACCTCGACGCCTGGCTGGTCGTCGCGCCGTCGAAGGGGTCAACCAGGTCAGCCGCCCGGGTATTTCCCGGTCACGGCGGCGGCGAATTTTCCGTTTCGCTGGCGCACCATCCGTCACAGCAGTCATCATGTGTGACACGGACACCACCCGCAGACGAGGTCGTAGGGGAAGACGCACCTCGGCTCACCGGGAGGTCACCGTGCCAACGCGTGGCGTCGTATACGTCCACTCGACCCCGCTCGCCGTGTGCTCGCACGTCGAGTGGGCGATCGCGCGCGTCCTCGCCGCGCCGGTCAACCTGCACTGGACGGCCCAGCCCGTCGATCCGGGCGCCCGGCGCGCGGAGTGCGGGTGGACCGGCAGCCCGGGGACGGGCGCCGAACTGGCTGCTGCCCTCCGGCAGTGGCCCATGATCCGTTTCGAGGTGACCGAGGAGCCGAGCCCGGGCGTCGACGGCGAGCGGTTCATGTACGTCCCGGGCCGGGGCCTGTTCCGGGCCACCGTCGGCGCGGCCGGCGACATCCAGCTCGGCGAGGACCGGCTGCGCGCGATCATGGCAGCCGCGCGGGCCCCGGAGGCGCTGGCCCACGCGCTGGACAAGGCGCTCGGCACCGCCTGGGACGCCGAGCTGGAGCCGTACCGGTACGCCGGGGACGGCGCACCGGTGACGCTGCTCACCCGGGTGGGCTGAATCCGCACGCCGGACGGGGTGGCCGCGAGCGGCGCTCGCGACCCCTCGCTCGACGCGCGTAGGGTCGGGGTTGCCCCGATTGGCGATGAACTGGTGGGATGCCTCCCGTGTCGACCTCCCCGCGACGCGCCGCTGTGGCGCTCGCCGCTCTGACCGCACTGCTCGTCTCCGGATGTTCGAAGGAACCGGAACGCCCCCGTCCCACCCCGGCGGGCGGCACGCCCTCGGCCGCCGCCGCGTCGCCCACCGTCGCTGACCCGGCGGCCCGGGCGGCGACACTGGTGCGGACGCTGTCCGACGCGGACCTGGTGGGCCAGGTGCTGATGCCGTACGCGTACGGCGACTCGGCCACCAAGGTCTCGCCGGGCTCCGCCGCCGGCAACCGGGCCCTCGCCGGGGTCGACACCCCCGCCGAGATGGTGGCGAAGTACCGGCTGGGCGGGGTGATCCTGGTCGGCTTCAGCGCCGACGACCCCACCTCGGGCAACCAGGAGACCACCAACGTCGACAACCCGAAGCAGGTCCGCGAGCTGACCACCGGCCTGCGCGCCGCCGCCGGCAAGCTGCCCACCGGCTCGGCGCCCTTCCTGATCGGCACCGACCAGGAGTACGGCGTGGTGACCCGGATCACCGACGGGGTGACCCTGCTGCCCAGCCCGCTCGCCGCCGGCGCGGCCGGTGACCCGGCGCTGACCGAGGCGGCCTGGCGGGCGGCCGGTGCCGAGCTGGCCGCCATGGGGATCAACATGGACTTCGCCCCGGTCGCCGACGTGCTGGCCACCCGGAGCACGGTGATCGGCTCCCGGTCGTTCGGCGCCGACCCGAAGAACGCCTCGGCGCAGGTGGCCGGCGCGGTCCGCGGGCTGCAGGCCGAGGGTGTGGCGGCCAGCGTCAAGCACTTCCCCGGGCACGGCCTGACCGCCGCCGACTCGCACACGGACCTCCCGGTGGTCGGCCAGTCCCGGGCCGAGCTGGACCGCCTCGCGTTCCCGCCGTTCCGCGCCGGGATCGACGCCGGCGCGATGGCGGTGATGTCGGCCCACCTGGACGTCAAGGCCGTCGACCCGGGCACCCCGGCCACCTTCTCGCACAAGCTGCTCACCGACGTGCTCCGCAACCAGCTCGGTTTCCAGGGCGTGGTGATCACCGACGGGATGAACATGGCGCCGGCCAAGCGCTGGTCGCCGGGGGAGGCCGCGGTCCGCGCGCTGAACGCCGGCAACGACCTCATTCTGATGACCCCGAACGTGGGCCAGGCGTACGACGGACTGCTCGCCGCGCTCAAGGACGGCTCGCTGCCCCGGGCTCGGCTGCTCGACGCGGTGACCCGGGTGCTGACCATGAAGTTCAAGCTGGCCGACCGGCCCACCCCCGACCTGTCCACGCTGGGCAGCGCCGAGCACCGGAAGGCCGCCGCCGACCTGGCCGCGGCCGCGGTCACCATGCTGCGCGGCCGGTGCGAGGCTCCCGTCTCGGGCCCGGTCACCGTCACCTCCTCGGCCGGCCGGGACCGCACCCGGGCGGTGCTGGCCGAGGCGCTCACCGCCGCCGGGGTGAAGGTGGTGCCGAGCGGCGGGACCGTGGTGCACCTCGTCGGGTACGGCGACGGTGCCAAGGACCTGCGCGCCGACGCGGCGGTGACGGTGGCGATGGACACCCCGTACGTGCTGGCCGGCGCCAAGTCGCCGACGCTGCTGGCGACGTACTCGTCCAGCCGGGCGTCGATGACGGGGCTGGCCAGGGTGCTCGCCGGCAAGGCCCGCCCGACCGGCCGGTCCCCGGTCGCGGTGTCCGGGCTGCCCGCCACCACCTGCGGCACCTGACCGGGGGCGATGCCGCGCGACCGCCCCGGGCGCGGGCGGCCCGCTGGTAGCGTCGGCCCCGTCCGCCGCCGCCGGGGTTCGGAGGGTCGAGTGCCGTGACCGCACCGCAGCCGGCCCTCTCCGTGGTGGTGCCGATGTTCGACGAGCAGGCGGTCCTGCCGCTGCTCGTGCGGCGGTTGCGCGGCGTCCTCGACGGGCTCGGCGAGGCGTACGAGGTGGTGGCCGTCGACGACGGCAGCACCGACGGGACCGGGGCGGCGCTGGCCGCGCTCCGTGCCGGCTGGCCGGAGCTGCGGGTGCTGCGCCTGCGCCGCAACAGCGGCCATCAGGCCGCCCTGCACGCCGGGCTGCTCCGGGCCCGGGGCGACTACGTGGCCAGCATGGACGCCGACCTTCAGGACCCGCCCGAGGTGCTCGTGGAGATGTTCCGCCGGGCCCGCGTCGACGGGCTGGACGTGGTCTATGGCGTCCGCGCCGACCGCAGCCGCGACACCCGGTTCAAGCGGTGGACCGCGGCCGGCTACTACCGCCTGGCCCGACGGCTGGTCGGCGAGCAGGTGCCCGGGCAGGCCGGGGACTTCCGGCTGCTCAGCCGGGCCGTGGTGGAGGCGTTGCGGGAGCTGCCCGAGCGTAACCCGGTGCTCCGGCTGGTGGTGCCCTGGCTCGGCTTCCCCAGCGGTGAGGTCGCCTACGAGCGGCAGGCGCGGGCCGCCGGACGGACGAAGTACCCGCTGTCCCGGATGGCCGGGCTGGCCGCCGAGAGCATCACCAGCTTCTCCGCCGCCCCGCTGCGGGTGGCCACCTGGCTGGGCCTGGCCGGCGTGGCGGTCTGCGGGGTGCTGGTGGTGGCCGCCGTGCTGGCCTGGTTCGCCGGCGCGACGGTCAGCGGCTGGCCCTCCCTCTACGTGGCGATCCTCTTCCTCGGCGCGGTGCAACTGCTCTGCCTCGGCCTGCTCGGCGAGTACGTGGCCCGGATCTACACGCTCGTGCAGGGCCGCCCGGCGTACGCGGTGGCCAGCGACAGCGCCGCCGGGGAACCGGCCCACGCCGACGTCGCCGAACTGGCCGACAGCCTGCGGTGACCGCCCTCGCCACCGGGGACACCACGCCGTCCACCGTCGACCCGCGCCGCCGCCCGGCCCGGCACCGCTACGCCCCCGCCGTCGCCGGGTACGCCTTCGTCGCCGCCGTGCTGCTCGTCGCCGGCACCCCGGTCGAGGCGCTGGCCCGCTGGACCGGGTACGCGCTGCTGGCCGTGCTGCTCCCCGGCACCCTCGTGTTCCGCGCCCTGCGCCGCCGCGCGTACACCCTGGTGGAGGACCTGGCCATGGGCGCGGCCGTCGGCCTGGTGCTGGAGCTGGCCGCCTGGGCGGTGTTCGCCGGCCTGGGCGTGCCCGGCTGGCTGCGGCTCTGGCCGCTCGCCGTGCTGGCGCCGTTCGCCGCCGTGCCCCGGCTGCGCCGGCACTGGCGGGTGCGGTACGCCACCACCGTGTCCACCGGCTGGGCCTGG
>NZ_JAPDPH010000137.1 GCF_026013475.1 Micromonospora yasonensis
ACGTAGCCGTCACCGCGACTCCAACCACATGGCCATGATCATCCCAGCCGTACCTTTGCCGACCCGACTTTGGGCCTTGTCGTCATCGCCGACCACCGCCGACATCCTGATCTGCCGCGAGTCGCGCGGTTGTCGCCTCGTGATCCAGAGCAGGGCCAACGATGCCGCAAGGTTGATCAGGCCGAGGCACATGAGGCCGCCAAGCCGACTCACCATCGGCTCCTCGACGGCAGCGAGACAGAGGATCGGCAGTCAGGCACGAGCATGATCGTGCCACGACGCTGATGTTGAGTGACTACCTGCTTGACGACGGGTGCGAGCGGGTCTGGACGTTCGCGGACGACGGCGGACTACTTGACCAGGACAGGCAATGGAGCGGGGCAGGTGGTAGCGCCCTGGTCATTCCTTCACACCGAAGGCCGCAGCGCGTTCACGTACCGAACCGCGACGGCAGCCACCACGAGCTGCCCGAGGAGCTCGATCATCGCGTAGACGTCCCAGCTGAGGAACACGACCGGCAGGGCCGCGACAGCGGCGATCAGCACCGTGGTGAGCACGCGAAACGCGAGTCCGATTCCGAGCGCTTGACCCACCGCCGCAAACAACGCCAAAAGCAGCACTGTGGGCACCAGGGAGAGGAAGACCTCCAACCCGAGGGCGAGGAACGTCCCCCCGGGTTGGGTGGAGCTGAGGTACGCCTCCGGCCCAAGGATGATCAGCATTAGACCGAACTTGACCGGCACGAGCAGCGCGGCCACCAGGCAGGTGCGCCCGAGCCACCAGGTGGCACCGCGCCGTTGGGCCTCGGTCACCTCAGTACCTCGGACCTGAGGCGGCGCGCGGACCACCGAGAACATCGATCACTACGGCGGTAGCCGAGAAGTAGCCGCAAAGAAGGCCCACGGCGCGAATCATGCCAGCAGCCCGAAGCGCGTGCAGTCCCCTGCCCAGGTCGAGTTCGAGCACGAGTGGCTGCCCGTCGTCGCCCGGCACCTGCCGGTGGCAGTGCCGCAGTCGTGCGCCGTCGGCCGGCCGGCCGAGGGGTATCCGTGGCCGTGGGCGGTCTATCGCTGGGTCGATGGCGAACACCCGACCGACGGCAACAGCGATCCGCGACGCTTCGCCGCCGACCTCGGCGAGATGGTGGCCGGCCTGCGGCGGGCGGACACCGTCGGCGCCCGTGCCGGGTACCGCAGCGGCCCGCTGAGCGGCCGCGACGAATACCTGCGGGAGTGGGCCGAGGCCGCCCGCGGCATGGTCGACGTCGACGCGGTCATGTCGATCTGGGAGGCGGCGCTGGCCGCGCCGGCCTGGGACGGTCCACCCGTCTGGACCCACGGTGACCTGCTTCCCGGCAACGTGCTTGTCAAGGACGGCCGCCTCTGCGGCCTGATCGACTTCGGTGCGGCGGGCGTCGGCGACCCCGCCTGCGACGCGATGGCAGCGTGGACACTCCTCGACTCCGACTCGCGCGAGGTCTTCCGCGAGACGGCCGGGTTCGATGACGCGACCTGGGCGCGCGGCAAGGGTTGGGCGCTGACCTTCATCAGCGCTCTGACCTATTACCGGGAGACCAACCCGACGATGTACGCCCTCGCCCAGCGGGCGGTGGGAGCGGTCCTGTCCGACCGCGCCTGACCGCGGCGGCGCGCCTCAAAGGTCTGATTCCGGCCTGCGCGGCGCCGTCATGCAACTAACGGTTGCGCATGCTCGCGGGTCGGGCTAGTCTGACGTGCAACCAAACGTTGCGAAAGGCTGGCGATCATGGAGTTCGGAACGATCGAGCGGGAAATCCACATCGACGCCTCACCGGAGGTTGTCTTCGACGTGGTGAGCAGTCCTGAGCACCTGCGCGAGTGGTGGCCGGACGAGGCGGAGTTCCCGGCCGTGCCCGGGGGAGCGGGACGCATCGGCTTCGGGGACTTCTCGCAGGGTGGCACCTGGGTGCAGTTCACGGTCGTCGACGCCGTGCCGCCGCGGCTCTTCTCCTTCCGGTGGACCCACGAGGAGGGGGAGACCGCCGCCCCGGGCAACTCGTTTCTGGTCGTCTTCGAACTCGAGCCCGCCGGGAGCGGGACCTTGCTGCGGCTGACCGAGACCGGCTTCCGCGAGCGCGGCTGGGACGAGGCGAAGGTCGCCGCCGAGTACGCCGAGCACGTCACGGGCTGGGACTTCTTCCTGCCGCGGCTGCCCGCGTACGCCGCGAAGGTCGGAGCGGGCGCATGAGCGCGATGGTGGACGACGACCTCTGGTCGGCGGTCGGTGACCCGACCCGGCGCCGGATGCTCGACCTGCTGCTGAGTGAAGGAAGCGGGACGGCGACCAGCCTGAGCGATCACCTCCCGGTGACCCGTCAGGCGGTGGCCAAGCACCTCGCCGTCCTCGACCGGGTCGGCCTGGTGCACGCCACCGCCGCCGGCCGCGAGAAGCAGTTCCGGGTCGATCAGGCCCAGCTCGCCCGCGCCGTCGCCCAGCTCGCCGAGGTCGGCGCCGCCTGGGACTCCCGTCTCCGGAGCATCAAGCGCATCGCCGAGACGATCCAGCGTGGCAAGGACGCGAAGCACGAGACCGAGCAGAAGCAGTAGCGAGGAGCACGGACATGGCAGACATCCTGCACCGCATCGGCGTCGAGCAGTCCTCGCCGGAGCAGGTGTACGACGCGCTCACCACCCTGGACGGCCTGTCCGGCTGGTGGACCGAAAAGACGTCGGGGGAGACCGATCTCGGCGGCGTGATCGAATTCCGGTTCGGGCCGGGCGGGTTCGACATGAAGGTCGTCGAGCTCGATCCGGGCCGGCTCGTCCGCTGGGACGTCGTGGCCGGACCGCAGGAGTGGATCGGCACCAGCGTGCAGTGGGACCTCCGCCAGGACGGCGACTACACGATCGTGCTGTTCAAGCACGAGGGCTGGCGTGAGCCGGTCGAGTTCATGTACCACTGCAGCACCAAGTGGGCGACCTTCCTGATGAGCCTCAAGCAGCTCCTCGAGACCGGGGAAGGCACCCCCGATCCGCGCGACGTGAAGATCAGCGACTGGCACTGACCCCCGGCGACGCCCGACGAGGATCGCGACATCGGCCCTGCCACCCGGACGGCGACCGGTGTGGCAGGGCCGATGCCGTGACCGGTCGGAGCTGGGACGATGGGTAGCCGCCTGCCGGGCCGACCAGGGAGAGGAGCCGGCATGTCGACCGAGCCGGAGCCGGGCCTCGTGCCCGAGCACATGCGAACCCGTTATCAGGGTGACCCGGTCATGATGACCGTCGACGGGCAGGACTTCCGCGTTCGGCTACGGGCCGGGGAGCCCGGCAGCTACGACTTCGACTGGCTCAGCGGGCCGCACGACTACGGCTTCGGCCTCAGCAGATCTGACGGCTTTGCCATGACCCGGCCGGAGATGGAGGAGGCCATCCGCGCCTTCCTCGCGGAGATCGACCCCACCACCGGGTACCTGAAGGAATAGCTGCCGCCTGCGCGCGCCGGTGCCCCGTCACCGCTTCACGAGGTTGCGGAGCGCGGCGAGCACCGCCCGGTCACTGACCTCGGCGTAGATCTTCTTGTCGGGGCCGGCCAGGACGACGTACGGACATTTCTGATCATCGCCGGCCATGGCCTTGTCCAGCAGCTTGCGGCCGGTCGCCACCTCGTAGACCCGCAGCCGCCAACCGGCGTGCAGCAGCGCCAGCGTCAGCGGCTTCGGGTCGTCGAACTTGCAGCGGCGGATCGTCGAGCCGGTGCTGACCCGGTCGAGGCAGGCGACCAGCTGCACCTTCGCCGGGTTCTCCGCGGCCCACGTCTCCTCCACCCGCTTCGACAGGCCCTCGTCGTAGTAGTAGGTGCCGTTCTGGAAGCGGAGGCCCGACCCGTCGTCGACGAGCAGCACCACCGGGTGCGGGGCCTTGCCGGCGCGCTTCGGCGACTGCGGGTAGTAGATGTTGTCGTCGCACACCCGGTTCAGGTCGGAGCTCTTGGTCGCCGGGTACGCGCTGGCATACGGCCCCTGCTGCGCGGGCGCCCCGCTCTCGGTGGGCTCGGGAGTGGCGACGGGGCGGTGGTCGTCCACTGGCGACAGGGGAGCCTCGGTTGTCGGGCTGGATACCTTGTTCTCCACCGAGCGCAGCAGGAAGACCCCGCCGACCAGTCCGGCACAGGCCACCAGCAGCAGCACGCTCAGCACCGCGACGGCGACGACCAGGCCCCGGTTACGGCCGGGGGGCGGTGGCGATGCGGGCCAGGCCGCCGGCGCGGACGCCGGCGTCGATGCCACTCCGGGATCCGCTATCCCGTCCGTCGTCGATCCCGCGTCAGATTCGGCCCCCGTGCCGGACATGATGCATTCCTCTTTCGGTTCAAGGCGAAGTGCGAATGTATCAAGATCGCCGCCCGGCACGGGGGCGTGCGATGTTGTCCGCCGCGTCGGACGGCCGGATGCCGTGCCCCAGGTTGCCGCCGAGCCGTTTCAGCCCGGCCAGCGCACGCCCTCGGCGATCCGGATCAGCACAGATGTGAGGCCGGCCGGCGCCGACCGGGGCCGCCCTCGCTCATCGATCGGCAGGTTGGCCGCCACGCTCAGCTCCCCGCCGTGGAAGCCCTCGATGGTGAGCAGACTGCCCCCGTTGAGCAGGTAGGCGGGATGTCCCTGGATGTTCCCGATCCGCTCGCCAAGAGCCGTCGGGTCGTCGTTGCCAAGGTCCGACCGCCACGAGATGTGGTACTCGGTGCCGGAGTCGATCTCTATCTCGTCGACAATGACGCCATCCTGCGTCGTGGCAGTTCCGGACGAACCGATGATCCGGCCCGACCCGTCCTGGTAAGCGACGTTGAACTCCGAACCGCGGCGCTGCCCGACGAACGCGAGGCGTTGACCCGCCGGAAGGTACGTCGGGGTGAACGGAGCGGTGAGTGATCCGGCGGGCGTCTCACTGATGTGCTCGGCGATCCGCCGGGCCGTCGCCTCCAGTTCCGGCGCCCCCTTTCCGCCGCCGTACTCGATGTCGACCCAGTGGCCAGACGGCAGCGGGAATTGGACGAATGCCCGGGTCCGCCGGGTCACGATCTGGCCGGTACGACCGTTGACCGTGGTGGGCTTCCATCCCGGGGTGATCTTCGCCGGTCCCTGCCAGCCCGACTGGTCGATCGACACGGCCAGGTACGGGCCGCCCGTTATCGGATACAGGACGCTCTGCCGCCGGGGACCGCAGTTCCGGCTCGGCTCGGCCAGGCCCTCCGGCAGCCAGCCGAAGCTCAGTCGGCACTCCTGCGCCGGCACTGCCGGCGGCGTCGCGCTCCCCGCCGGGCGAGGGGAGGAGAGTTCGGAGCGGCCGACCACCACCGCCGTGCCGCTGAGCGCGAGCACGGTGAACGCGGCGAGGCCGGCGGCGGTGTAGCGGCGGCGCCGGCGGGCCCGGGCGATGCCCGCGCGTACCCCGGCCAGGACCGCGTCGGCGTCCGGCGTGTACCGCTCGCCCTCGGCGAGTGCCCGGGTCAGTCGTGCGGTCATCGGCTCTCCTCCAGTTCCCACTTCAGGCGCAGTGTCGCGAAGGCACGGGCCCGGTAGACCCGTACCGACGCGACGGCGCAGTTCAAGACCTCGGCGATCTCGCCGTCGGAGAGGTCCTCGTAGTAGCGCAGCACCAGCACGGCCCGCTGCTGCGGCGGCAGTACCGCGAGCCGGGTCCACAGGTCGTCGCGCTCGGCGTGACCGACGGCGTGGTCCGGGCCGTGCTCCTCGGCGGGCCGGCGGGCCTGCTCCAGCGCGGCCCGGCGTGCCCCGCGTCGCCGCAGCGACAGGTACTCGGTGAGCACCATCCGGCGCAGGTAGAGATCCGGCCGGTCCATCCGGGCGATCCGCCCCCAGCGGGCGTGCGCCCGGATCAGCGCATCTTGGACCACGTCCTGGGCGAGGTCCCGGTTGCCGGTCAGCACGGCCGCGTAGCGCAGCAGCGCCGGTAGCCGGGCGGCGATCACCTCGTCGAAACTCTCCACGTGCACCTCCTGCCCCAGAAACGTCACCGGCGCCGCCGGATGTGACACCGTGTCGGCCGGTGACTCAGCGGGTCAGCCGCCCGGGCAGCGGGTGTCGCCGCCGCTGAGTTCGTGGCAGCCGGGCACCGATGCCGGCGGCGGGGGCGGCGGGGTCGAGTCGCGGTAGGCGTGGGCGGCCAACGGCAGACCCGGAACGCCGAGCGCGAGGGCCAGCACCAGGAAGACGATCGCGGTGCGGACCAGCCGCAGCCGGTACGCCACCAGCGCGATCACCGCCGGGCCGGCCGCCGCCACCACGAGCATGATCATCAGTACCTGGGACACCTGCCGGCGGAGTTGTTCCGTTTCGGGGCCCGAGCCCGAGTAGGACGCCGCCCACTGCTGCATGCCGAGGGCGAACCACCACCAGGCCAGCGCCAGCAGGCCCACCACCCAGAGCAGGACCAGAAATCCGACGACGGGCCCACGCGCGCGGACGGTCGAGGTCGAAGACGTCATGCCGCCCAGCCTGCTGCCGGGCGAGCCGATCCGCCTGAGCCGCGGTACTCAGAGCACCGGGCTCAGGCCACCGTCGGGTGAGCGCCGCGCAGCTCGTGCAGGGCGTCCCGGCAGCGCAGCAGGCGTGCGGTGATCTCGTCGAACATCGCCGGGTCGGTCCGGCCGCCGGGCCGCCACATGGCCCGCAGCGCGGCCTGGCTCAGCGCCAGTTGGGTGGCGGCACCCTCGACCAGGTGGACGTACTCGTCCCGGCACGCTGCCGGCAGGGACCGGACCGCCTCCCGCGCGGCCCGCAGCGGCGCTCCGGCTCGCGCGAAAATCGCGTCGGCGTCGGCCGCGGCGATCCCGGCCAGCACGTGCTCCAACTCGGTCGCCGCGACGGTCATCCGACCGACCGCCGCCAGTGTCTGCTCGCCCAGCTTGACCACCCGACGACCATATCGGCCACGCCGAGCGCGCGGGGTGATCCCGCGCCGTCAGCCGCCGGGCACCTCGATGAGGAGGGCCAGGTCGTCGCCCCAGGCGTCCAGCACGTCGCCGTGGCCGCGGTCGCGGGCCAGCCGCGCCACGTCGGGGAAGAGCCCCACCGGGTCACCCAGCGCCCGTGCCGGCAGGTCCGCCGCGGTCCAGGGTGCCGGCAGGGGGTACGTCTCCAACTCCCAGCGCAGGTACGTGTTGTACGGCCGGAGGCGGCCGTGCAGGGCGAACACCGTGGTGAGCAGCTCGGGGCTACGTCGGGTGGCCCGCCACCGCTCGTCCCGCGCCCGGACCACCACGTACACGTCGTGGTCGGAGTGGACGGTCGCCGTGCCGCGGGCCTGCGAACCGGTCAGCACCAGACCGACGACGGCTGGGTCGGCTTTCGCGCGGGCGAGCAGTTCCTCGAAGGCGTCCACACCGTCGACGCTGCCAGGGCCAGCAAGCGGATTTCACCGGTCCCGGTACCCGGGGCCCGCCGACGACACCGCCGGTTCAGGCCGGGCGACCGCTCGGCATCCGCGCGATCACCGTCGCGCCCGGAGTCAGCTCGACCTGCCGTCGCTGCGGGGTCTCGCGGACGCGGGTCCCCATCGGCCGGCTGGTGGTGACAAGTCCTTCCGACCTCAGCAGCGCGATGGCCATGCGAACCGCATCGCGGCCGGGTCATCCACAGCGAAGGGTGCTCGTCGGGTAACGGTGTGGATTCACCCGAGCGGGTCCCTTCGTTGCTGACCAGCTGCCGTACTGCTGAGGTGAGCTGCGGCGGTGGGGCGGGGTGGTCGGCCCGCGCGCGGCGGGCGGGTGGCCACCCCTTCCAGTCCTCGACCGAAACGAGGTGGGCGATCATGCGTGCCTTCTTCCGTGGGCTACGCCGGAATGAGCGGCCGCGAGGCGGCCCGTCGACCTGCTACCGCTCCTCGACGTACGTCCCGCTGCTGCCCTGGCAGGTGCGCCAGCGGCGGTTCCGGGCGACCCGGCTGGGCCGGCGCGGGCTCGACCCGGGGGAGGTGCGGGAATTCCTCGACCGGGTGGCCGACGATCTCGCCGCCGCCTACCGGGCGCTGGGCGACAGCCGGCAGGAGTCGGCCCGGATCAAGGACGCGCTGCGGCGCTGGCAGTCCGAGCAGGCGCAGCAGCGGGCCAACGCGGGGCGGTACCGGTGACGGTCGAGCCGGAACGATTCGTCATCCACCTGCCGGTGGCCGCCAAGGACCTGGCCGGCGCGGTACGCCTGGCCCGGGTGGTGGCCCGCTGGGCCGGGCTGCTCGCCCAGGCCGACCCGGGGAGACCACCGTCTCCGCCGAGGACGCGCAGCACGTACGCCATCGGGTCTTCTGCGACCTGCGGCTGCCCGGCGGCCGGCGGTGCCTGCTCCGGGCCGACCACGACGGGCCGTGCGCCCGCCGGCTCACCGGTTGACGGCGCGGTCAGCCGGCGCGGAGGGCGTCCTCGACGCCGGTCTCGTGGCGGCCGAGGTGCATCGGGTCACGGCCGGAGAGCACGTCCACCGCCGCCTTGACGCAGGCGCCGTACTCGCGGGTGGAACTGATCCACCAGCGCTGGGCGTAGCGCCTGGCGGTGTCGTCGCCCACGCCGTTGGCGTCGATGCCGAGGTGGCGGCACAGGGACACGGCACGGGGCAGGTGGAAGGACTGGGTCACCACGGTCGCCCGGTCCACCCCGAAGATCCGCTTCGCCCGGGCGCACGAGTCGTACGTGTCGAAGCCGGCGTAGTCCAGGACCACCTTGTGCGCCGGCACGCCCCGGTCGACCAGCCAGCGCCGCATCGCGTCGGGCTCGTTGTAGTCGGCGTTCATGTTGTCGCCGGACACCAGGATCGCCCGGACCTTGCCGGCGTCGAACAGCCGTTGCGCGATCTCCAGCCGGCCGGCGAGGAACGGCGAGGGCGTGCCGTCGGCGCTCACCTTGGTGCCCAGGACCAGGGCGACCGGCGCCGCCGGCACGTCGGCCTCGGTGAAGACGTGGCCGTCCGCGCCGCCGCGGATCCACGCCGCGCTGCCCGCCACCCCGCCGGCCAGCAGCACCACGCCGGCGGCCGCCACCAGGAGTACGCGGCGCACGAACCGCCGGTGCGTCCGGAACCAACGCCTGACCGCCATGAATCGCCCCCGCATGCGGACGATTATTCCGGCCCGGCGCACGGACTTTCCGGCCGCGCCGCGCTGTCGCGCCCCGCATCCCCCTCCGGTCGGGACTAGCGTGAAGGCTCCGACAGCGGGAGGAGAACGAGATGGTGCAGCGGAATCCCGTGCTCGCGCGGCTCGACGTGCTCGTCGGGCGGTGGACGGTGCAGCCGGAGGTCGACGGGCTCGGTGCCGGGTGGACGGAGTTCACCTGGGTCGAGGACGGGAAGTACCTGCGGCAGTTCACCGACGCGGAACCGTTGCCGGACACCGCGCCGCAGGCGTGGCGGGAGAACAACCCGCTGCCGAGCACGCAACTGATCGGGCTCGACGACACAGCCGAGGCGTTCAGCGTGCTGTACGCCGACGCGCGCGGCGTGCACCGGATCTACCAGATGACGTTCGCGGACCGGGCCTGGCGGATGTGGCGGGACGCGCCCGGCTTCCACCAGCGCTGGATCGCTACGGTCGGCGACGACGAGATCCAGGGGCGCTGGGAGAAGTCCACCGACGGGGTCGACTGGACGGTCGACTTCGGGCTGACGTACCGCCGCTGAGCGCGGTCAGGCGTCGCGCCCCCACGGGTTCTCCACGTCGTAGAGCGCGGCCGCCAGGTTCTCCATGCGGTCAGGAGATGTGGTGGAGGATCACGTTGTGCACGTGGTGGCTCTTCTGGGCGCCCCGGAACTCGACCTCGTAGGTGTGCGTGCCGACGTGGATGGCGATCGCGCCGGTGGAGAAGAAGGACCCGCCCCACGACTTGTTGCTCACCACGCTCACGCTGGTGATCTTCGAGTACGGGATGCTGGTGATGGCGTACTTCTTGCCGACGAAGGAACGGTCCTGGATGATCACCCGCCGGTCGGTCAGGCCGATGAACCCGGTGCCCGTGCCGATCGCGTCGTAGACGGCGATGATCTGTTCGCCGGCCAGGAGGCCGCTCTGGATCTGCTGGAACTGTTCCCTGCGGTCGTACGTCGGACTGGCCATGCAGCCGACGGTAGGTGGGGCGTGCCAGTCGGCTCAGGACTCGGTGACCGCGCGGACCGCGTCCTCGATGCGCGCGGCCAGCAGGACCTCACCCTCGGTGAGCGGCTCGCCGTCGCCGTGGCCCACCTTGATCTGCGTACGGTCGGCCCGGCGGCTGATCTCGGGACGCAGCCGCAGCGCGTCGGCGACCACCGCGACCCGCTCGGTCAGCGCGGCGTGCTGGGTGTCGTCCAGGACGAGGGTGCGGCGGATCTGCTCGCCCTCGCGGGTCCACCCGGACAGCAGGGCGAGGGCGTCGCTGAGGTAGTCGTGCTTCGACCGGCTGTTGAACAGCACACGCATCACCGCACCTCCCAGGCGTCGTTGCCGGCTTGTGGCCAAATCGTCGCCATCCCGTGTCCTCGTGGACGACTTCTAGTCTGTCGTCGCGCGGATGGTGTGTCCACGCCCACACTTCCGTCTTCTGCTGGCCTGACGTCGGCCTCAGCTACCCAAACCGCCGATTGATCTGGCACGCTGGACGGCCGTGCGGACCGAACGGGTTAGCGGTAACGGGCAGACCGAGCGGCGGGAACCGAAGGTGATCGTCGGGGCGGCGATCATCGCGGACGGCAGGGTGCTGGCCTGCGCCCGCTCGGCGCCGCCCGAGGTGGCCGGGCGCTGGGAGTTCCCCGGCGGCAAGGTCGAGCCGGGCGAGGGCGAGATCGACGCGCTCGTCCGCGAGTGCGCCGAGGAGCTCGACGTACGCGTGGAGATCGGCGCGCGGGTCGGCCGGGACGTGCGGATGGCCCACGGACGTTCGGTCCTCCGGGTGTACGTGGCCCGCCTCCTCCATGGTGACCAGCCGAAGGCCCTGGAGCACTCCGACCTGCGCTGGCTCTCCGCCACCGAACTCGACAGCGTTGCCTGGCTCCCCGCCGACGCGCCGGTGGTCGCCGCGCTGCGTCCCCTGCTCGGCAACGGCTGAACGGGGAAAGCGGACACCGGGGCGAAAACGGGACGGGGGCCGGCGGCATCCGCCGCGGCCCCCGTCGTCGTCTTCTGCGTGCTGCTCAGTGTTTCGGCTCGTCCTGCTGCGGGTGAGCGAAGTTGAGGTGCTCGGGCGGCAGCGGGAAGGCCACGTCGTCGCCGAACGGCGACGGCGCGGCGGCCTTGTCGAAGGTCAGCTCGGTCAGCGGCAGCTTCCCGTTGGCGTCCACCGCCGGGGCGGTCGGGTGCGGCACCTCACGGTGCCAGTTGACGCCCTGCTGCGCCTGCCGCTCGGCCCGCGTGTCGTGCGAGCCGCCGGAGTGCGAGTGCACCCCGCTGTCGGCGGCGCCGGTGCTCCCCGCACCGCTGGAATGACCGCTGGTCACGCTGGTCTGAGGCACCTGACCCCTCCGGAAGATCTTGCTACCAAGCCACACCAGGGGATCGTACCTGCGGTCGACGACGCGCTCCTTCATGGGGATGATCGCGTTGTCGGTGATCGTGATGTGCTCGGGGCAGACCTCGGTGCAGCACTTGGTGATGTTGCAGAAGCCGAGGCCCATCTCGGCCTGCGCGTACTCCTTACGGTCGGTCTTCGCGTCGAGCGGGTGCATGTCCAACTCGGCGGCCCGGATGAAGAACCGGGGACCGGAGAACGCCTGCTTGTTCTCCTCGTGGTCGCGGATCACGTGGCAGACGTTCTGGCACAGGAAGCACTCGATGCACTTGCGGAACTCCTGCGAGCGCTCGACGTCCACCTGCTGCATCCGGTAGTCGCCGGGGGCCACGTCGGCCGGCGGGGCGAACGCCGGCGTCTCCCGGGCCTTCTCGTAGTTGAACGAGACGTCCGTGACCAGGTCCCGGATGACCGGGAACGTCCGCAGCGGGGTGACCGTGACGGTCTCGCCGTCCTCGAACGTCGACATCCGGGTCATGCAGCTCAGGCGCGGCTTGCCGTTGATCTCCATGGAGCAGGACCCGCACTTGCCGGCCTTGCAGTTCCACCGGCAGGCCAGGTCCGGCGCGTCGGTGGCCTGGAGGCGGTGGATCACGTCGAGGACGACCTCGCCCTCGTTGACCTCGACCGTGTAGTCCTGCAGGTCACCGCCGGTCTCGTCGCCCCGCCAGATGCGGAACTGTCGCTTCGCGCCCGGCTTGCCGGTCGCCTGCTTCGGTTCAGTGCCCATTCCTCAGCGCTCCTCCTCGGTGAGGGCGTCGAACTCGGCGAGTTCCTCGTCGGTCAGGTACTTGGCCAACTCGGCCCGGTCGAAGAGCTGGATCAGCTCCGGGCGCATCTTCGGCAGCGGCTTCTGGGCCAGGCGGACGGCGTCGCCGTCCAGCGAGCAGACCAGGTTCACCTGCCGCCACTTCGGGTCCATCCCGGGGAAGTCCTCGCGGGTGTGCCCGCCGCGCGACTCCTGCCGCTCCAGCGCGGCCTTCGCGGTGCACTCCGAGACCACCAGCATGTTGCGCAGGTCCAGCGCCAGGTGCCAGCCCGGGTTGTAGCGCCGGCCGCCGGCCGCGCTCACCTTGGCCACCCGCTCGCGCAGCTCCGCGAGCTTGCCCAGGGCGTCGGCCAGCTCACCCTCCCGCCGGATGATCCCGACCAGTTCCCCCATCACCGCCTGGAGGTCCTGCTGGAGGACGTACGGGCTCTCCCCGGTGTCCCGCTGCAGCGGCGCCAGCGCCGTCTCCACCGCGGCCTCCACCGCCGTCACCGACACCTTCGGGCGGGCGGTGAGCTGGTCGGCGTACGAGGCGGCGTGGCCGCCCGCCCGCTTGCCGAAGACCAGCAGGTCGGAGAGGGAGTTGCCGCCGAGCCGGTTGGAGCCGTGCATGCCACCGGAGACCTCACCGGCGGCGAAGAGCCCGCGCACGGTGCCGTACGCGGCCCCGGAGTCCGGGTCCACCTCGACGCCGCCCATCACGTAGTGACAGGTCGGGCCGACCTCCATCGGCTCCTTGGTGATGTCGACGTCGGCCAGCTCCTTGAACTGGTGGTACATCGACGGCAGGCGGCGACGGATCTCCTCGGCCGGCAACCGCGAGGCGATGTCCAGGTAGACACCGCCGGCCGGCGTACCCCGACCGGCCTTGACCTCGCTGTTGATCGCGCGGGCGACCTCGTCGCGGGGGAGCAGCTCGGGTGGACGCCGGTTGTTGTCCGGGTCCTTGTACCAGCGGTCCGCCTCGGCCTCGTTGTCCGCGTACTGCTTGCGGAAGACGTCCGGCACGTAGTCGAACATGAACCGCTTGCCCTCGGAGTTCTTCAGCACCCCGCCGTCGCCGCGGACCGACTCGGTGACCAGGATGCCCTTCACCGAGGGCGGCCAGACCATGCCGGTCGGGTGGAACTGGAGGAACTCCATGTTGATCAGAGTCGCCCCGGCGCGCAGCGCCAGCGCGTGACCGTCCCCGGTGTACTCCCACGAGTTCGAGGTGACCTTGTAGGAGCGGCCCACGCCGCCGGTGGCCAGGACCACCGCCGGGGCCTCGAAGAGGATGAACTCGCCGGACTCCCGGTAGTAGCCGAACGCGCCGGCGACCCGCTCGCCGTCGAGCAGCAGCTCGGTGATGGTGGTCTCGGCGAAGACCTTGATCCGGGCCTCGTAGTCGCCGAACTCGCGCTTGTCCTCCTGCTGCAGCGAGACGATCTTCTGCTGGAGGGTACGGATCAGCTCCAGGCCGGTCCGGTCACCCACGTGCGCCAGCCGCGGGTACTCGTGGCCGCCGAAGTTGCGCTGGGAGATCTTCCCGTCCTTGGTGCGGTCGAAGAGCGCGCCGTACGTCTCCAGCTCCCAGATCCGCTGCGGCGACTCCTTCGCGTGCAGCTCGGCCATCCGGAAGTTGTTCAGGAACTTGCCGCCGCGCATGGTGTCGCGGAAGTGCACCTGCCAGTTGTCGCGGGCGTTCACGTTCCCCATCGCCGCCGCGGCGCCGCCCTCGGCCATCACCGTGTGCGCCTTGCCGAACAGCGACTTGGAGATGATCGCGGTCTTCTTGCCGGCCAGCCGGGCCTCGATCGCCGCGCGCAGGCCGGCGCCGCCGGCCCCGATCACGACGACGTCGTAGTGGTGTCGTTCGATTCGCGTCTCAGTCATGTCCCGGGCCTTCAGTTGATGAACCGCAGGTCGTTGAACCACCCGGCCGCGACCGCCATGACGTAGAAGTCGGTGAGCGCCAGGGTGCCGAGGGTGATCCAGGCGAGCTGCATGTGCCGCACGTTCAGCCAGGACACGCCGGTCCAGGCCCGGTAGCGCAGCGGGTGCTTGGAGAAGTGCTTGAGCCGGCCGCCGATGATGTGCCGGCAGGAGTGGCAGGAAATGGTGTACGCCCAGAGCATCACCACGTTGCCGATCAGGATCAGGTTGCCCAGCCCGAAGCCGAAGCCCTTCGGCGAGTGGAAGGCGTAGATCGCGTCGTAGGTGTTGATGAGCGAGATGATCGCGGCCGCGTAGAAGAAGTAGCGGTGCAGGTTCTGCCCGAGCAGCGGGAACCGGGTCTCCCCGCTGTACGCCTTGTGCCCGTCCGGGACCGCGCAGGCCGGCGGCGTGAGCCAGAACGACCGGTAGTAGGCCTTGCGGTAGTAGTAGCAGGTCAGCCGGAACAGCAGCAGGAACGGCAGGGTCAGCGCCGCGTCCGGGATGATCCACCAGTCCGGCAGGAAGGTGCCCATGTGGGCCGAGCCCGCGCCGCACCGCTCGGTCAGGCAGGGGGAGTAGAACGGTGTCAGGTAGTGGAACTCGCCGACCCAGAACCACTTGTGCATGAAGACCCGGACCGTCGCGTAGATGACCCAGGCGCTGAGCCCGACGACGGTGATCAGTGGCGCAAACCACCAGCGGTCGGTTCGCAACGTCTTCGCCGCTATCGCGGCGCGTGCCCGCGCCCCTCGCGGCTTCGTTGCCGTTGATGTCATTCGAGTCGTCTCCCTGACGGCGCCCTCGCGGGGCGGCAGATCACCTTCCGTTACCGGCCAGCGGACCGGGCGAGACCGCGTCCACTGCCACGTCTTGCGCACGCATGCGGCCGCGTCGGCGAACCGACGCAGCTAAGTGCCACACGTTACGCCGATCTTCGCGGCCCGGCCGCGCAACGCAGTGTCCCGTGTGTCCGGCGCATTGGAAAGACCCGAACCATGATCAATACGGTGGGTGAGGTGGACGATGCGCCGTGCGGCGCGTGAGAAGCGGTGAAGGGTCAGCCGGACGCGCCGCCGGTGAAGTGCCACGAGGCCAGGCGCAGCGGCGGCGCCTCCCACCACGCGCCGTCCACCCGGTCCGGCTGGCGCACCGGTGTCCGGCCCAGGCCGAGCACCCGGCCCGGTCCCAGCGCCCGCGGATACGACTCGGTGAACCGGAAGTCGCGCACCGCCCGGGTGGGCACGCCGTCCTCGATCAGCCACACCCCGTTGCGGGTCAGCCCGGTGATGACCAGGCGCTTCGGGTCCAGCACCCGGGTGTACCAGAAGTCGGTGACCAGCACGCCGCGCGCCATGCCGGCGACCAGCGCGGCGGTGTCCGGGTCGGCTACCGCCCCGGTGACCCCACCGCTCACCCGCCCACCTGCCGCGCCGGGCCCGCCGGCCGCCCGGTCGCCGGTCGGGAGCAGGCGCAGGTTGCGCGGGATCGGACCGAAGGTCGAGCCGCCGACCATCCCGTGCCCGGTGGACCCGGCGCCCGCCTCGGCGCCGCTGCGCCGGTCGTACGCCACCGCCCGGGTGGTGCCCGCGTCGACCAGGGGCAACGCCCGACGGGGCGTCCCCTCCAGGTCGTACGGCAGCCCGGAGGCGTGCAGCGGGTCGTCCACCAGGGTCACCGCCGGGTCGAACTGGGCCTGGCCAGGCTCGGCGAAGGACTGCCGCTCGATGTACCGCTTGCCGTTGAAGCCGTACCAGGCCAGGTTCTGCAGCAGGTCGGCGACGGCGGCCGGTTCGAGCACCACCTCGTACCGGCCCGGGGGCAGTTCCACCGGGTCGACGGCGGCGCGCGCCTTCGCCGCGGCCCGGGTGCCGAGCGCCGCGCCGTCGATGTCGGCGAGCCGGTCGGCGCAGTGCCGGGCCACCCCGTCCGACCCGCCGGTGCGGGCGATGCCGTCCATCGCCGCCTCGGCCGTCCGGCCCACCGCCGAGTGCCCCGCCGAGTTGGCGAACGCCCCCGACCGGTACGCCGTGCGGCAGTAGCCGGCCGCCTCCAGCCCGCCGACCGCGTCCACGAAGGCGCGGACCCGGGTGGCCCGCTCGTCCGCCGAGGCGTACGCGGTGGCCTCGTCGAAGACGGTGGCCGGCGGGACCGGCGCGGGCGGGGTGAGCCCCGGCCAGGCCGGGTCGGGCGGGGCCAGCCGGGACGCCGTCAGGGTCCGCTCGACCAGCGCGGTCAGCCCGTCGGTGTCGACCAGGCTGCCGCTGCCCGCCGCGGTACGCCCGTCGGTGTACAGCCGCAGCCGGACCGTGGTGCCCGACTCGGCGACGCTCTGGTGGATGAACGAGTTGGCGAACCGGCTGAGCGCCAGCTCGGACCGGGTCACCACCACCTCGGCCTGCGCGTCCGGCCCGGCGAGCCGGCGGACCAGCTCCACCACCCGGCCGGCGAGGTCCAGTTCGGCGCTCATGCCCGCACCCCCACCCGTACGTTGCGGAACCGGGCCGGGGCGGCCGGGTGCCCGGTGTGCCCGACCTGGCCGGGCTGCCCCTTCCCGCAGTTCGGTGTGCCCCACGGGACGATCTCCGAGGAGAGCATGTCCATCGAGCGCCAGAAGACCGGCCCGATCCCGGTGTAGGTCGGGTTGCGCAGCATCCGGCCCCGCCGGCCCTTCTTCACCTCCCAGCCGACCTCGCAGCCGAACTGGAAGTTGAGCCGCTTGTCGTCGATCGACCAGGAGCGGTTGAGATCCATCAGCACCCCGTCGTCGGTGGCGTCGATGATCTCGTCGAGGGTGTGCGGCCCGGGTTCGAGGCCCACGTTCGTCATGCGCACCATCGGCAGCCGGGCCCAGCCGTCCGCCCGTACGCTGCCGCCGTAGCCGAGACCGGCGACGGCGGCCGAGTCGCGGCCGGCGAGCACCCCCACCCAGCGGCCGGCGCGGACCGCGTCCCGCTTGACCGCGGGGGAGCCCTCGTCGTCGAAGCCGAAGCTGCCCAGCGCGCCGGGGATGGTCGGGTCGATGGTGATGTTCATCAGCTCGGAGCCGTAGCGCAGCGAGCCGAGCCGGCTCAGGTCCAGCCAGGAGGTGCCGGCGAAGGCCGCCTCCCAGCCGAGGATCCGGTCCAGCTCGATGGCGTGCCCGACCGACTCGTGGATCTGCAGGGCGAGCTGCTCGCCGCCGAGGATCAGGTCGGTCTCGCCGGCCGGGCACTCCGGGGCGGTGAGCAGCTCCCGGGACTCCTCGGCGATCCGGGCGGCGTGCCCGGCCAGGTCGAGCGAGGTGACCAGCTCCCAGCCCGTGGTGCCGTACTGCCCGCGGTAGCTCGGCCAGGACCGGCGCTGGGTCTCGCCGTCGCCGATCGAGGTGGCCGAGATGCCCCCGCCGCACTCCCGGATCCGCTGGTCGATCCGGTGCCCCTCGCTGGAGACGAACCACTTGGCGGTGTCCCAGATCTGGTAGAGCCCCTCGGCCAGGTCGGCGCCGTGTTCCCGCATCGTGGTGGTGGCGCGGACCAGCAGGTCGCCCTTGTCGGAGAGCGGGACGCCGAGCGGGTCCACCGCGCAGTCGGAGGCCCAGCTCGCCACCGCGGCCGGGACCGGGACCAGGTCGACCGGCGGGCCCGGGACCCGCGCGCTCGCGGTGGCGGTCGCCGCGGCGCGCCGGCCGGCCTCGCGGGCCGCGGCGTCCGACAACTCGGGTACAGCGTGGAAGCCCCAACTGGACCCGACCAGTGCCCGGACGCCCAGCCCGATGCTCTCGTCCTGGGTCAGCTCCTCGATGTCGCCGTTGCGCGCCGACATCGACTCGTAGCGGCGGTGCATCACCCGGGCGTCCGCGTACCGGGCTCCCGCGTCGAGGGCGGCCTGGACGGCGGCGGTGGCCGCCTCGAACTCGGTCATGCGCCCGACCCTAGGCGAGCCGACCGACATCCGTCAGGGGACGAGATCGTCCGGCCTGATCGTGGCGTGGACCGGCTCGGCCAGCTGCAGCACTTCGCCGGGCTTGGTCACCGATTCCTCGCGGTAGTGCCGCCCATGCCGTCGGTAGAGGTGAAGCGTGCCGTTCTCCTGCTCGACCAGCAGATACCACTCGATCCCGGCGGCGGCGTAGTAGTGCATCTTGAGCACCTTGTCGGTGGCGGCGTTGCTCGGCGAGATGATCTCGCAGACCAGCCGGACATCGCTCGCCTCGACATTGACCTCGTCGAAGTCGATGGGGCCGGTGATCACCAAATCGGGGATAGGAATTCGACCGGGCCTGAGGCGAACGTTGACGGCTTCGAGAACGTGTAGTCCCGCCTCGCGTGCCGGGACGCGGAGAGCTACCCGCAGTTCGCCGGAGATGTTCTGGTGCCGGGGGGTGGGCGCAGGGGTCACGTGAAGACTCCCGTCGAAGAGTTCGACGCGCTGCTGCGTCTCGCCGAGGGCGAGGTACTCCTCTTCGGTCCACGGTCCGTCGTGGCCGAACACCGCCGCGGTCATGGTCACCTCCACCTCGTGCCGGCGGGAATCTTCCCGTGGTCGCCGCAACCATGGTCGCACCTGCCGTGCGACGACGAGCCGAGGATGTCCAGTCGCAACCGTGAATGTCCAGGTGAGGACCTGTTCAGGTCGGAAACCTAGTCGTTACGCTGTGGCCGCTGACAGGCCCGCCGTTTGTAGTTTATTTTCGCCTCCAGAAGTTTCCTGTAGGTTCTCTTCGCTACCGAGGGGGAGGCGGTCATGGGCAGGTCGGAGTCGGTGCCGTCCGGGGAACCGGACCGCCCCGTGGTGCCGGAGCAGCGCTCCGGCGAGGACCCGTATCTGCAGGTCAGGGATCTGCGGGTGCGGTTCGACACCGAGGACGGTGTGGTCCGGGCGGTGGACGGGGTGTCGTTCTCGGTGGAGCGGGGTCGCACCCTGGGGATCGTGGGGGAGTCCGGGTCGGGCAAGAGCGTGACCTCGCTGGCGATCCTGGGTTTGCACAGCGCCAAGCGGGCCACCATCACTGGGGAGATCGCCGTGGGTGGCCGTCAGGTGGTCGGGTTGC